>CAYOYU010000231.1:0-4714 GCA_964408265.1 uncultured Syntrophorhabdaceae bacterium | reverse complement strand
AAAGAAGAATGTTGCAATGCCTGTAATTTCGTGCGATAATGAGCGGGTGAAGTTTCGGAAGCATCTGTTAGCGGCAGCAATATCGGAAGCATCAATTCTTGCCATCCTATTACAAAGAGTTCCGTACGCTTCAACACATTAAACAAAATTAAAGAGGAGCAAAGAAATGGCAACAGGGACAGTAAAGTGGTTTAACGAGGCAAAAGGTTTTGGATTCATCACGAAAGACGACGGTGGAGACGTGTTTGTGCATTACACTGCCATTCAGGGAGCTGGTTTCAAATCTCTGGAAGAAGGGCAAGCAGTGACTTTTGACGTTGTGGACGGTCCGAAAGGTCCTGCAGCAGCAAACGTCAACAAGGCCTAAAACTGCATACACGGCGGGTTCGGTAATACGGGCCCGCCTATCTTGATCTTCCATATCAGGCCAATCAGGTGACCCACGCCGGTCCTTCCATCGGCAGGGTTACGACGAAACGGGTACCTTTTCCCGGTACACTTTCTACGTCTATAGTACCGCCGTGGAGAAGGACGATGTGCTTCACTATGGACAGGCCCAACCCAGTGCCGCCGAGTTTCTTGGACCGGGATTTGTCGGCCACGTAGAATCTTTCAAAGATCCGTTTCAGATGCTCCTGCGAAATGCCCGCGCCGGTATCTGCTACAGAGATTTCGGCATTGCCGCCTTTCTCCCTCAGGGAGATAACGACCTGGCCTGAGTCAGTGTACTTGATGGCGTTGTCGATAAGGTTGATAAACATCTGTTCCAGTTTGAAAGGATCAGCCCGGACAACAAAATCATCCCTTTCCGCATCTACTTCGATGGACAGCCCCTTCTGTTTGGCTTGTTGCTCGAAAAGTTTCACCATGTCGGAGACCGTACCGTTAAGAAACACCTCCTCGAAGTGTGCTTCCAGGTTCTTTTCTTCGAGTTCGGAGAGGATAAGAAGGTCTCTGACGATGTTCATGAGCCTTCCCGTATGGCGCTTGATAATATCCAGGTAGCGAATATTTTCTATCTGCTCCTCTTCCTCCAGGGTCTCCACAAACCCCTTGATTGCTGTGAGGGGAGTTCGAAGTTCATGGGAAATATTGGCTACAAAATCCTTCTTGACCTGCTCCAGATTCTTGAGATCCGTAATGTCGTGGCAGACGGTGACAATCTCTTCTTTCGAAGCCAGGAGTGTTGCGCTGCAAAAGTAGACCCGATCCTTCAGCTCTGCCTCAGCAGAGATGTTTCTCTTCTCCGCCTTAACCCGGTTAACGAGGTCGTCGAACTCGGGAGACCTCAATACTTCCCAGAAAAATTTCCCCTCCGGAGAAGGATCATTGGAGATCTTCTTGAAACTCTCATTGGTGAGCTTGATTGTTCCGTCTTTACGAAGGACCAGGAGAACCTCCTGGATCGATGAAATGATGGTGCCCAGTTCCTCATTCTGCCGGTTCAGGTGGACGAAGAGATCCCGTATTTGCACGGTCATCTCGTTGAAACTGTTTGCCAGTTCCTTAAGTTCTTTCTGGTTTGTAACAGTGATCCGTGAGTTGAAATCACCCTTTGCGATGTTTCGGGCTGCCAGCACCAGTTCCTTGATCGGCTTGGACAGGCCCCTGGAGATGGCTAGGGCCGCAAGAAGGGCGATGACGGTAATGATGAGCGCTACCTGCAATATCTTTTCCTGGAGATGGGCGAGGAGGCGGTTGATGTCGCGAAGGAAAGCGCTCATTCTCAGGACTCCCCGAAGTCGTCCATCCTTCTCAATCGGCAGGGCTACGTAAATCATTTCGTCGTCAACGGTGATGCTGAACCGGATTGACTTTCCGATGCTTCCACGCAAGGCTTCCGCAACTTCCGGCCTGCCGCTATGATTCTCCATGGTCCTGGGATCCTTCTCTGAGTCAGCTAGGACTACTCCTGTGGGATCGACCACGGTTATCCTCGTATGTATTTCTTCTCCGAGGCCCTTGCTGTAGGCCCCAAGCTCACCGATCTTCCCCTTTTGGAGGTAATCTGCTATCTGCGGTGCCAGGGAGATGCCAAGATTCTTAAGGCTGCTGGTGAACATCTCGGTATAGTTACGCTTTATTGCCTGGAAAGAGAGGACGGGGATAAGGAGGGAGACCAGCGCGATCACCAGAAGATAGCCGCCGAATATTCTCGTAAAAAGGGATATCCTCATTCTTCGAGCTTGTACCCGACCCCCCTTATGTTTCTTACGTATGCTGCTGCACTCCCCAGTTTTTCCCTAAGATGTTTGATATGAACGTCTACGGTCCTGTCGAGAACCATCTTTTCGTCGCCCCATAGATGCTGGAGTATCTGCTCCCGTGAGAAGACCCGTCCTTTTCGGGAGGCCAGTAGCTGCAGAATCCTGAACTCCGTGGAAGTAAGGTCCACTTTCTCTCCTGCCACCTCCACCTCGTACCTTTCAGCATCAAGGCTCAGGACCTTGCCGACAAAGATCTTTTTCGGTTCTTCCGGGCTGCCCTTTCTCCTGAGCACGGCTTTCACTCTGGCTACGAGTTCTCTCGGGGAAAAGGGCTTAGTCACATAGTCGTCGGCTCCCAGTTCCAGACCCAGTACCTTTTCCGTTTCTTCGGCCCGGGCAGTGAGCATGATGATGGGAATTGAAGAGAAGTTGATATGCTTCTTGAGGTGTTTACAGACCTCGAATCCATCAGTTCCGGGAAGCATAAGGTCAAGAATGATCAGATCGGGTAACTCCGTGCGGAGGAACCGGTAGAATGCCTCGGCATCGGTGAAATCCCTGACTTGAAAGCCCGATTTCCTTAGATGGAGAGAGACAAGGTCGAGTATGTCCGGCTCGTCATCTATGACTGCTATGAGGTCTGCCATGGATTACCTTCAAGCCAGTTTCCGTGAGTAGAATCAGTGCTTGCCGGATCTTCTGAGTCCCTTTGCTACCCTTCGATCGAGGCCTTTGAGAATGGGCGGAAGGAAGAGATAGGCCGAGTCCTTCCATGAGCGGCCTTTGGGCCTCTCCCATCTGGCCTGCCATTTGGAAAACTCTTCGAGGTATTTTTCCAGAGAAGGGGCGCTGCCTTTGAAACCGAGGGCGACGATGGTATGAGGGAAGCTGCGGCGGCCGGCGAACCCCACAAAACACGATGAAAAGGGCTGCAAGAGACTCTTCATGCCGTCAGGAGTGAACCGCCAGTAGTCACTCGGCGAGTCATGGATTCGAAAATCAAGTACCGTGCTCAAAACTGCGACACCGTCCGGCTTCAGAATTCTGTGAATTTCCTGCAGGGCGCGGTGCGGGAACTGCACATGCTCCAGCGTATCGAGGCTGAGGACGGCGCCTGCTGATTCGGATGGAAGGTCGATGTGATGAAGGTTGAGCACCTTGTCCACTCCGAGTCCGGGGCGCATATCACACCCGACGTACTCTCTGCCAGGGAAAAAAGGCCGCAGGTTGGCAGTTTCCTCGAAGCCCTCAAGCCGAAGCGCCCCGAATTCGTAGACTGGTCCCGTGAGCGGCACCGTAGCCGCCACGATCTCAACGTATTCTCGTATCGATTCCCTCATGATTTGAAGACTCAGAATAAAACTTTTCGCGGCGATTTGCAACAGTGCTTATCGCCTCCATTCTGTTGCAATTGCATTGGCAGTATAATATCCTTTATCCGAAAAGAGTTGACTATCGCCGCCATGGTCTTCCGAATGGGAGATGAGGGGCAGGATTAACGGAAAATGGAGGACGAATGAGATCGGACAGGATGAAGAAAGGACTCGAAAAGGCACCTCACAGGAGCCTTTTCGGTGCAATAGGCTATCTCCGGGAGGAGATGGAACGGCCCATCATCGGAATTGCAAATTCGGCGAACGAGGTTATTCCCGGTCATGTGCATCTGAACAGGATCTCGCAGGCGGTGAAGGACGGCATAAGGCTTGCGGGTGGCACGCCCATGGAATTTTCTACAATAGGGATATGCGACGGTATCGCCATGAACCATGAAGGTATGAAGTACTCTCTCGGTTCCCGCGAACTCATCTGCGATTCCGTAGAGGTAATGGCCAAGGCCTACCCCTTTGACGGTCTCGTTCTCATCCCCAACTGCGACAAGATCATCCCCGGCATGATGATGGCTGCAATGCGGCTCAACATTCCGGCGATCATGATAAGTGGTGGCCCCATGCTGGCCGGCAGGTTCAAGGGCAAGCCGGTGGACCTGATTTCTGTCTTCGAAGGCGTAGGGAGGGTGGCATGCGGCCTTATGGACGAGAAGGAGCTTGCTGAGCTTGAGGATTGTGCCTGTCCCGGGGCCGGTTCCTGTTCGGGAATGTTTACGGCGAATTCCATGAACTGCCTGTCCGAGGCTCTTGGTTTTGCCCTTCCGGGCAATGGCACTGTCCCGGCGGTGCATGCGGCACGCATAAGGCTGGCGAAACTGACGGGCAAGCGGATAGTGGGGCTCGTGAAAGAGGACCTGAAACCGAGGGATATCGTTACGCTGGACTCCTTCATGAATGCCATAACCGTGGACATGGCATTCGGCGGTTCCTCGAATACGGCACTCCACCTGCCTGCGGTCGCGCATGAGGCGCGTATCAAGCTGCCTCTGACGCTTTTCGATGAAGCTTCAGAGAGGACGCCCCACCTGTGCAACATGAGCCCTGCGGGCCCTCATCACCTGGAGGACCTCTTCGAAGCGGGAGGCGTCTACGGGATCATGAGCGAGTTGTCGAAAAAAG
>CAYOYU010000230.1:4780-7974 GCA_964408265.1 uncultured Syntrophorhabdaceae bacterium | reverse complement strand
CGCAGACCCGATGCCTGCAATCGGCGCCCTCCCAGACCGGCAGCGGCCTGCTCCGCCTGGAGAGGGTCCAGTTTGAAGGAGAGACTGAAATGACGGGCGAAGCCTTTGCCCGCCTTCATAATTTAGAGAATAAAGTGCTGGGAGGGTAAGATTTGAAGATACTCATCTTGGGGGTAAACGGATTCATCGGCAACAGTCTTGCTGCGAGAATACTGGCGGAAAAGGACTGGGAAGTGTTCGGCATGGACATCCGGGATGATAAGCTGGATAAGTGTCTCGGGAAAGAACGGTTTCATTTCGTGGAAGGTGATATCTCTATCAATAAAGAGTGGATCGAATATCACGTGAAGAAGTGTGACATCATCATGCCTCTCGTGGCCATCGCCACACCCGCCACCTACGTGAAAGAACCCCTGAAAGTCTTCCACCTTGATTTCGAGGAGAACCTCAACGTGGTGAGGCTCTGTGTGAAATACAACAAACGGCTCCTCTTCCCGTCAACGTCTGAAGTTTACGGCATGTGTCCGGAAAGCGAATTTGACGAAGACGAAAGCCCTCTGGTTCTTGGTCCCATCAGAAAACAAAGATGGATATACAGCGCTTCCAAACAGCTCCTCGACCGGGTCATCTGGGGCTACGGCTTTCAGCAGGGGCTTAAGTTCACCCTTTTCCGGCCTTTCAACTGGATCGGACCGAAACTGGACGAACTGACGCTGGACCCCGAGAAAGAAGGAAGTTCCAGGGTGGTTACCCAATTCATCAGCAACCTGATCCTGAGCGAACCCATTCGGCTCGTTGATGGGGGCCAGCAGCGCCGTTGCTTCACCTATATCGACGACGGCATCGAATGCCTCATGAAGATTATGGAGAATGAAGACGGTAAGGCCAGCGGGCAGATATTCAATATCGGCAACCCAAACAACGAGGCTACGGTCAAGGAGCTTGCCAACAAGCTGAAAGACCTTTTCATGGCCCATCCGGCGACAAAGACATATACCAGGTACTCGGACATTATCGAGGTCTATTCAAAGGATTTCTATGGAGAAGGCTACCAGGATATCGACCGGCGTGTACCCTCCATCAGGAAGGCGCGGGAGATCATCGGCTGGGAACCGAAGACGGACCTGGATACGGCGCTGAGAAAGACGCTGGAATTCTATCTCGATACAAACCTGAAAAGCGTGTGCTGATACCGGCGGCGTAGAATAGTCCCATGAACAGGGTAATCGGCATCAAGGTCGACGTGGACACATCCGAGGGACTCAAGCACGGTGTGCCGCGCCTTCTTTCAGTATTTGCCAAGCACGGTGTGCCCGCCAGTTTCTTCGTGCCTACAGGAAAAGATCACACAGGCTGGACAGCAAAAAGGGTGTTCACCAGAAAAGGTTTCCTCAAGAAGGCGGGCAGGGTAGGGGTGGTCTCCACCTACGGCATCAAGACCCTCATGTACGGTTTGCTCCTGCCGGGGCCGGAATTCGCGAAGAAGAACAAGGATCTCCTGAAAGCCGTAACCGAAGACGGGCACGATCTCGGCATTCACGGTCATGACCACGTTTGCTGGCACGACCATATAAAGGGATGGGGTAGGGAGCGGACTGAAGAAGAATTGAAAAGGTCCTTCTCAGTTTTTCGCGAATGCACGGGAAGAGAGCCGGACTCATTCGCAGCACCGGGCTGGATGGTGAACAGCCATTCATTGCGGTTCTTTGCCGAAAGAGGCCTTCTCTTTACGAGCAATACGCGGGGCACGACCCCCTTCTTCCCCCGCATGGGAGAGGAGACCTTCAAGGTCCTGGAAATTCCCACCACACTTCCCACCCTCGACGAAGTGGTTGGAGTAGCGGGAACGGAAGTTCCCACTCTGAGCAGGTTCTATGTGGAGTCCCTGGGGGATGGTCTCCAGATCCTTACAGTTCACACGGAACTGGAAGGGAACAGATGGACCGGTTTTCTGGAAGATTTCCTGGAGAAGTCCATTGCTATGGGTTTTACCTTCAGAAGATTAAGCGACATAGCCCGGCAGGTGGCTTCCGAAGGTGAGGCTGTTCCGGTTTCGGAGGTCGTCTACGGCTTCGTCGAAGGACGGGCAGGAGAAGTCTGTAAACAGCAAATCCCCAATCTACAAAGAAATCCCTAAATCCTAATCCCTAAATCCTAAACGGTGAAAATGCCTTGATCCATTTTTTCATTCTCTGCCGTTTGGGATCTAGTGCTTCGTGCTTATCCATCTGCATTTAGTTTTGTGCCTGTGGGTTCTTGACATTACTCCATTCGATGCTATAAGACCTTATATGCGTTCAAATACAAATTGAAAGGGGGTACCTATGCCAGGGAGCGTGTACAAGATCATCGAGATCGTGGGAACGAGCAGCAAGTCCTGGGAGGATGCGGCGAAGACGGCACTGGATACGGCAGCCAAGAGTCTTGAGGATCTGAGGGTAGCGGAAGTGGTGAAGCAGGATGTGACCTTCGAGAACGGCAAGGTCTCGTCATTTCGTGTGAGGCTCAATATCTCCTTTAAGTACCATCCGGGGAAGGATTAACCGGCCGAACGCTGTAACAAGAAGCGTGAAACAGCAAAAAAAGAGGGGACCGCAGGGTCCCCTCGTCTGTTTCCTGAATGGCGATCTCTTAATACATACCTTCCATACCGCCCATTCCACCCGGAGGCATACCGGGCATACCGCCTGCGCCCTTATCCTTCGGTTTTTCTGCGATCATGCAGTCTGTGGTAAGGAGCAGGGAAGCAACTGACGCTGCATTCTGCAGGGCTGTTCTGGCGACCTTGGTGGGGTCGATGATGCCGGCTTCCATCATGTCGTCAAGGAAGACCTCTTTCGCTGCGTCAAAGCCGAAATTGGCTGCACCGTTCTTAACCTTCTCGATGATGATCGAGCCATCATGGCCGGCATTGTTTGAGATCCATCTGAGCGGCTCTTCGAGAGCTTTCTTCACGATCTTCACGCCGAACTGTCTCTCGCCCTCGAGGCTTATCTTATCCAGGGCAGGCAGACACCGTATAAGGGCTACGCCGCCGCCGGGGATGACGCCTTCTTCAACGGCTGCTTTTGTGGCGTTCAGTGCGTCTTCGACGCGGGCTTTCTTCTCTTTCATCTCCGACTCTGTGGCAGCACCGACATTGATGACCGCTACGCCGCCGACGAGCTTCGCCAGCCTTTCCTGCAGTTTCTCTC
>CAYOYU010000230.1:0-4770 GCA_964408265.1 uncultured Syntrophorhabdaceae bacterium | reverse complement strand
CTCTCTATCGTAATCGGAGGTGGTTTCTTCGATCTGTGTTCTGATCTGTTTTACTCTGGCCTCGATATCCTTTCTGTCGCCGGCGCCGTCAACGATGGTAGTGTTGTCTTTGTCGATGACGATCCGTTTTGCTGAACCGAGGTCCTTGAAGGAGATGCTTTCAAGCTTGATACCCAGTTCTTCCGATACCATCTGGCCGCCGGTGAGGATTGCGATATCTTCCAGCATGGCTTTTCTTCTGTCGCCAAAGCCCGGAGCCTTGACAGCTGCAACCTTCAGAGTGCCTCTCAGCTTGTTCACAACGAGTGTTGCCAGGGCTTCGCCTTCCACGTCCTCAGAGATGATGAGGAGCTGTTTTCCCATCTTGGCTACCTGCTCCAGAACGGGAAGAAGGTCTTTCATGTTGCTGATCTTCTTTTCATTGATGAGTATCAGGGGCTCGTCGAGGATGGCTTCCATCTTTTCCGGGTTTGTGACGAAGTAGGGGGAGATATATCCCTTGTCGAACTGCATGCCTTCGACGATCTCCAGGGTGGTCTCCATGCTCTTCGCTTCTTCAACCGTGATGACTCCTTCCTTGCCCACCTTGCCCATGGCCTCGGCTATGATGTTCCCGATGGTCTCGTCATTGTTTGCGGAGATGGTGCCGACCTGAGCGATCTCTTTCTGGTCCTTCGTCGGTTTGGAGAGCTTCTTCAATTCGGCGACAATTGTATCCACAGCCTTCTCGATGCCCCGTTTCAGCTCCATGGGGTTGTGGCCTGCGGCGACAAGCTTTGCGCCTTCGCGGTAGATAGCCTGGGCGAGCACCGTTGCAGTCGTGGTACCGTCACCGGCCACATCACTGGTCTTGCTTGCCACTTCTTTTATCAACTGGGCGCCCATATTCTCGAACTTGTCTTCCAGTTCGATCTCTTTTGCCACGGTGACGCCGTCTTTTGTCACGTTCGGTGATCCAAAGCTCTTTTCCAGGATCACGTTTCTGCCTTTAGGTCCAAGGGTCACTCTCACTGCGTCGGCGAGGGTATTCACGCCCTTCAGGAGCGATTCCCTTACTGCCTGGTCATACCTGATCTCTTTTGCCATCTTCTTAGTCCTCCTTTCTTAGTCTTCCACTATGCCGAGCACGTCATCTTCTCTCATGATCAGATGCTCCTCGCCGTCAACCTTAATCTCTGTGCCAGAATATTTACCGAAGAGAATCTTGTCACCCACCTTGACGGTGAGGGGGGCCTTCTGTCCGTTGTCGAGGACCTTGCCATCTCCTACGGCAATTACCTTGCCCTCCTGGGGCTTCTCTTTCGCCGCATCAGGAATAATGATACCGCCCTTCGTCTTCTCTTCCTCTTCGATCCGTTTGACGAGGATCCTGTCCTGCAATGGTCTGATTTTCATTGTATAAGCCTCCTTTCGCTTATTTAGTTATTGGCAATTGTTAGTTCGGATTGCTAAAAATAGTATAGGGATATCAGGTAGTATTGTCAATAGGGGCCAAAGAAAAGTTTTCTGAAAAGAAGGGTTGGCCCCGGGAAATTGAGTCCTGTCCATTCATGGAGATTGTCGTCGCTAACTATTGAAAAGCAGATCGACTCCGCGGCGGTACCACCGGGAAAACCGTTCATTCTCCTGCCGGTTCGTGTCGGGATCTTGAAGTATCCTTTCAAAAAGATGGGTCCTATCGAGGCTGATCTGGAATTCCTTCTCTGCCTGCATACAGAGCCGGTCCACCATTCCCATGAGGACCCGTTCCTTCTCGGCCCTGCAAAGCCAGAGGTTCCACCACCTGTCATAGAGGGCCCGGATGGCCTTGCCGTTAGTCTCGTGATAGCTGGCAAAACAGGGGAGCCATTGCTTCAGACAGACCCGGGACTGGTAGAAGAGGTCCTCCAAGAAAGGGTAACTGTCCATAACGGCCATCTCCACCCGGATTTTCTTCACGTAACCTTCGATGATGTCCTTGGGGCCGTGTTTCTTGTTGTAGACCTGGGCCTTGAGGGCATTCCAAACGTTCGTGATCGGGGCGATGTTCATATTCTTTTCGGAGTAGTTCACCGTCTCAAGATTCTCCATGGCAGACTTCTTCTTCCTGGGAACACCATAGAGGAGGAGTCCGAGAAGGTCCGAGAGCACGTGAAGAAGTAGGGAGCGGTTATCGGGCCGTTTCCCCGGAAACATGAAGCAGACGAACTCATTCAGCTCCAGGGCATCCACGAGGTGGTCCTTTCCCGAGTCTTCGTCGAGGTATTTGATCGCATCGACAGCAAGGGTCATGGTAACCATGGAGAGGAGCCGGTCATTGTTCCCCATTGATTCCCAGACGTCCAGGATGTGTCTTCGCGGAAGCATCCGTTAGAGCCCCTCTTTCCGCAACTCCTCCAGCAGTGTTTTCTGCCGCTCAGTAAGCCTTTTTGGTATGTCCACCTGGATTTCCACGTACTCATCGCCGGCGACGCCTTTCGGGTCGGAGACGCCGAGGCCCCGGAGCCGTACCTTGGAATTGCTCTTCACTCCGGCGGGGATCTTTACGTGTTTCGGCCCTTCAATGGACGGAACCTCTACGGTGGTTCCCAGGAGCGCATCGGTCACCTTGATCTCTTTCGTCACGAAGAGATCGTTGCCCGTCCGCCTGAAGACGGGATGTTCGCCCACTTTGATGGTGATGTAGAGATCTCCCATCCTTCCTGAATAAGGGTCTTTCATACCTTTACCCTGGAGGCGGAGCTTCTTGCCGGTGGAGATGCCTTTAGGTATCTTCACCATGATCTCTTCGGCGCCCTGCTGAGTGGTGAAGGTGACATGCTTCTCGGCCCCGTGTATGGCATCCATGAAGGGGATCTCCAGTTCGTAGTTCAGGTCAAGGGTCTCCGGCTTCTGCCGCGTGATATAGTCGCCGAAATCGGGTCCTGGCTGCCGCTGCCTTCCGCCTCTTCCTCCCCTGCCTGCCTGCCGGCCGAAGATGGTGCTGAATATGTCGCCGCCGCCCATGCCGAGGTCCTTGAAGAGGTCGCCCACGTTGAACCCCCGGAATATGTCCTCTTCGCTGTACCGCTGCTGGAAGCCGCCCATACCGAAGGTATCATACTGCTTCCTTTTCTCTGCGTCGCTTAGGACCGCGTAGGCCTCGTTTATCACCTTGAACTTCTCTTCGGCGTCCTTGTTGCCGGGGTTCCTGTCAGGATGATATTTGAGGGCCAGTTTTCTGTAGGCCTTCTTTATCTCCTCTTCGGAGGCGCTTTTTGCCACTCCCAGCAGTTCGTAGTAGTCTTTCTTGTCAGCCATTCTGTTCACCACCTGTCTTAGCGATATAGGTGCCCACGGTCTCCCCGAGGCTGGCGGAAACAGCGATACACTTGACTTTCATTATGTGAATCACGGTCCTTTCATGCCCGTATTCCGACATGGTCTCATAGTTGCCCATGCCCTTTGCGATGACCAGGCCGTTGTTCTCGAAGACCTCTTTCACCTTGCCCCTCATCTGTTCCCGCCTGATACCCACCTCGTCGGTACCGGTGGAAATGATGCGGTTGAAGGCGCCGCGCAGGCCGAACCGTTCCACATCGAACAGGGAGAGGTCATTCTGCACCGGATGTTCCTTCACCGCATAGTAGACTGTCTTTCCGACGGATTCGAGAAACCGTACCAGCGGCATGTCGAAAATAAAATCACCCAGGTTATCGGAAAGTATCATGGCCTCTTTTCCTCTAATATAAATCTCTCGTGCTATTTTATCTATATCTCTCCTGAAAATGATCCGGTCTGTTTCATACACGCCGGTGTCGAAGAAGTCTGTCGAATTCCCCATGGCGGAAACTCTGAGGACCTCTTCGAGGGTTGCCTGTGACAGGCCCCCCAGGGAGCGGAAGACCCTCCCGGCATCCTCCAGCTCCTTTTCCTTCAGGGCGCCGAAGGGATCATAGGAGCCTGTCCGTTCTTTGATATTCCTGAGAATGATGTTTGCTATTCCCGGAGGCGTGAGCCCCTTCCGGTGGAGGTCGTCTATGATGCGGAAGCAGCCGGCGAGAAGATGGTCATCTCCTCCGGAGAGCGTTACAGTCTTCCTGGCGAGTCCCTTAAGGCAGTTGCGGCAGTCTTCGGTCACATTCATAGGGGTTGGATTATGAAATTAAGCTTAGTACGAAAGGACGAGGCAAAGCAATCTCTTCATGTCCCCTAAATTTGTTGACTTCACTGCCGCCATGGACTAATAATATCGGTATTCCGATTCATTTAAACAGGCATTTAAGGCTTCGCTGCAGCACCGTGCCACCCACGCTTTTAGGGAACGTTCCACTTTTGTAAAGTGTTTCAAAAGGAAAACATGACTTAGAGACGGCCCGGGCACGGCCCGGGTGTAAGGAGGTTACGAGTGGCTCCTGAGAATGACGTCTTACAACAAGAGTTCCTGTATGTGCCCCTAACCAATATTGTCGTTATGTCGCAGGTCCGTTCCTCAATCAATGTAGATGGCGACTCTTTCAAGGCCCTTGAGACATCTATTGCGGAAAAGGGCATCATCGAACCGCCCGTGGTGACTGGGGTGGAGGAAGAGGAAGGAAAATACCTTCTCATCTGCGGTGAGAGGCGTCTGCTTGCCGCGCAAAGGCTGGGATTCGAGATGATCTGGGTGCGGGTCCTCAGCTCGGTGACCCAGAAGGCCGAGTTCAGGGCCCTTCAGCTCACCGAGAACCTCCAGCGGGAAGGGCTCAACCCTATCGACGAGGCAAAGGGGATACTCGATTATATCAATGAGAAACATGGCGATTCCAATTA
>CAYOYU010000229.1:7044-7988 GCA_964408265.1 uncultured Syntrophorhabdaceae bacterium | reverse complement strand
TTTCTTCCAGTTCGGGCTGACCGTTGTATTTGCCGTCATGGTTTCATGGTTTGTTTCCTTTACTCTTACGCCGATGATGGCATCGATATTTCTTAAAGGAAAAAAGGAAGAGACAATCCCACCCACGGGCGCGGCAGCCGAATCAAGCACTCTTCCGGGGCGTCGCTATATTTCCGGGGCGTCGGAGCTTTTTGAGAGGACATACAGAAGTATAGAGGCCCGGTACAGATTGGTTCTCGCCTTTGCCCTGAACCACAGGACCATCGTACTTGGCTCTGCCATCATCATATTTGCTTTGAGTCTGGGGTTGACGAAATTTATCGGTAAAGAGTTTATCCCCTCGGAGGACCAGAGCAGATTCGTAATCAGGCTCCAGACGCCCGTCGATTATTCCATTGAGGAAGTGGACCGCATGTGCAAACGTGCCGAGGAGGTGGTCAAGCAGTTTCCTGAAGTAAACTCAATCCTCTACTCCCAGGGCGGAGGCATGACGCGGGAATTGAACAAAGCCAACCTCATGCTGAACCTGAAACCGAAGTCGCAGAGGAAGAAGAGCCAGGACCAGGTAAAGGCTGAGGTGCGGAGGGCCCTGAGGAGTATCCCGGGTCTAAGAGCATCAGTTGAAAACGTTTCTCTTATCGGCGGTGGCCAAAGGCAGGTGGCGATACAATACAGTATCAGGGGGCTGGACTTGAAGAACCTTCAGCAATATACCCTGAACATTATGAACCAATTTTCCAAGCTGCCCGGTATCGTCGACTGTGACACCTCCATCGAAACAGGCAAACCCGAGATTCGGATCTTCATAGACAGGGACAAGGCCGCTGATCTCGGCGTGGACGTTGCATCAGTAGCTGAAGCCATCAATTTTCTTGTGGGCGGTGAAGTTGATGTGACTAAATACAAGGACGAAGGTAAGGGCAGACGTTATGACCTGAGGGCAC
>CAYOYU010000229.1:3818-7034 GCA_964408265.1 uncultured Syntrophorhabdaceae bacterium | reverse complement strand
CCCCGACGATCTGGGGAGGCTCTACGTGCGGGCACAAGACGGCCGTCTCGTTCAGGTCTCTAACGTTGCTTCCTTCAGGGAAGGCGGCGGTTCGAGCATCATTAACAGAGTCGATCGGCAGAGGGCGGTAACGTTATTTGCCAACCTTGAGAGAAAACCCCTGGGCCAGGCCACGGCGGAGCTTGACGGAATTTCCTCGAAAGTCCTCACGGCCGACTATTCAGGCAGATATAAGGGCGAGGCCGATATGATGGCAGAGTCCTTCGGGTTTCTCATGTTCGCCATGATGCTCGGCATAATCATGGCCTATATGGTGCTGGCAGCGCAGTTCGAAAGTTTCGTCCACCCCTTTACGGTCCTCCTTTCCATGCCCTTTTCCTTTATCGGTGCCTTCGGCGCACTTTTTGTTTTTGATAAGACCCTCAACATTTTCAGCTTCATAGGCCTTATACTTCTCATGGGGCTCGTGAAGAAGAACGCTATACTTCTCGTGGATTATACAAACGTGCTGAGAGGGAAAGGGCTCAACCGGCGTGATGCGCTCCTGGAAGCCGGCCCTGTGCGGTTAAGGCCTATCCTCATGACTACCTTTGCCATGATCCTCGGCATGATGCCTATTGCCATAGGTATCGGCGAGGGGGCAGAGACACGCGCCCCTATGGCGCTCGCTGTTATAGGCGGGCTCCTGACATCTCTCCTTTTGACTCTTGTGGCCGTTCCTGTCGCCTATGACCTTTTCGACGAACTACAACAGAAGGTTATGAGAAGAAGAAAGACCGCAGCTGTCGAAGAAAAGGCTGGGGACATCTAAGTGTCGCTCTTCCTTGCCGTCTTTTTCCTCCTTTACGGTGGCATACACTTCTACGTGTTTCTGCGGGTACGCGCAGCAGTTGTCTTTGGGGTGGTTCCGGGTCTGATCCTTGCCACGGTTATGCTGCTTATGATCATTGTACCCGTGATCGTAAGGGTTTTCGAGAAAACCGGGCTTGAAACCTTTGCCCGGGTCATGGCTTACACCGGTTACCTCTGGATGGGGGCCATTTTCATATTCTTTTCAGCTTCGATCCTCATTGACCTCTGTCGTCTCATACTCTATCTGGCCGGCATGGCCGGTAAGATCAATGTGACCCGGTTGGTTTCGGCCTACGGGACATTTGTCGCCGTTGCCCTCAGCGCGACCTGCCTCGTCATATGTTACGGTTTCTACTCAGCCCTCCATGTGCAAAGCGAAAAGGTTTCTTTAGCCTCGCCCAAGATCCCAAAAGAATTGGGAACAATCAAGGTGGTACAGATTTCTGATGTCCATCTGGGCCTTATTGTAAGAAAGGACCGACTGGAGCGAATCCTCCAGAAGGTACGGGAGGAAGCTCCTGACATACTCGTGGCAACAGGCGACCTCGTGGACGGTCAGGTGGACGGTCTGGGGGAACTCTCGGGGCCTTTGGCAGATATCAAGCCCCGGTTCGGCAAATTTGCCATAACGGGAAACCACGAGTATTTTGCAGGTATATCAAATTCGCTGACCTTCTTTGAGAAAGCCGGATTTGTCACGCTTCGCGGCGAGGGTAGAACGATACCTGGGATCATGAATCTGGCAGGAGTGGATGACATCACGGGCATGGCGTACCATTCCTATGTTGATGTCCCCGAGAATCTGCTTCTCTCCGAATTACCCCGTGAACTCTTTACGATCCTTCTGAAACACAGGCCCGTTGTAAATGTGGATAGCAGCCGATTCTTTGATCTCCAACTCTCCGGCCATGTCCATCAGGGACAGATCTTTCCCTTCAGACTCATCACCCGTCTCTTCTTCAAATACATAGGAGGCACCTACCCCCTGGAGGGCTCTGCCCTACTCCATGTGAGCAGGGGATCAGGCACCTGGGGGCCTCCAGTCCGTTTTCTCGCCCCGCCCGAAGTGACGGTTATCGAACTATCTGCAACACAGTAGAAGATCAGGGTGGAAGAAGAGCGCCCTCCTGCCTGTCTACGTAGTCCCTTGCATAATTCAGCGCTTCGCATTAATCTATAGCACCTGTTTACGCGGGAAAAGAGAGAGAATAGATGGCGTGAGGACGCCGAAAAGGGGTAGTTTCATGGTTCAGGATACAGTGGTTCTGGAGTCGTCGGCACTAAAGGTCAACCTAGAAAGAACAGCTTCTGCTGTGGAAATTCCGGAGAAATACCGGGTACTTCTAAAGACAGCAGAGAACCATTACGGGGTTCTGAAGAGAACTACAGAGCTCCTTATCGAACTAAACCACCCCTTTGTCAACTGGGAGTATGTCGTAACGCAGCTCAAGTCCATCTCCATCGGCGATTTTTACGACTACAACATGCACGAGGACGGCCTCGAGGCGCTCAGGACGATCTTTACCATCTATTTTGAGGCGCTCCGGTCAGGATCGAATCTCGAAACCCGCGAGACCGCTTTACGGTATCTCTTCGATTTTATCGATTATCTTCTATCGAACAGCAGAGATCTCATCCAAAGAAATATGACCCTCTTTCCATTGGTCATTGACTCATTACGTGCGATCTATGGCCGGGAGAGACCATTATTCAGGAAGACGTCGAGCTATGTAAAGCCGATGATGCGTCTTCTCATGGAACAGGGATTGACCATCGAAGAGAAAGGCCTGGAGCCCTTCCTCTATGAGGTCTTCGGCGAAGCCTACAGATTCTGGCTTGAACAGCCGGACCCATGGGAATGGTTCAAAGAAGGGGAGCCCTCGGATGCCGTCAGTCGATACACGGAGCTTGTAGCCCCCCTGAGCCATAGCTATATGAGAGAGGTTCTGGGGAGACTCGAATCCCTGCACGAGACCTTCAAGGAAGGTGCCCGCGGCTGTGACGCCTATCTCGATCTCCCGGATTACTATCAAACCGTAAATGGATATCTTCTTATCGCTGACGAGCTTGAGGAGTCCGAAGCTTATGCAGGCCGGCAGCAACTGGTGAAGCTGGATTTTCTCTTTCACATCAGCAGGGTCCCGGGACTCTCCGATATTCACGGGTCTGCTTTGCGAGAGATTAACCGCTGCCTCTCGAGAGTATTGAGAGAGGAGAATCCGGCAGATCTCAACAAGTTCATCAGGAAGGTCTTCGGGCTCCTGCGAATGAGTACCTCGCGGGAAGAATTCCGCTGCACCATCATCGACGGCATAACCACCATGGCGAAAGAAGTCTTTGCCCTCAATAATCACCCCCTGGTGG
>CAYOYU010000229.1:0-3808 GCA_964408265.1 uncultured Syntrophorhabdaceae bacterium | reverse complement strand
AGATTAGTTGTTGCTCGCGGGCGGCGCGTTTAGGAACTGGGTGAAGAAGAACGTGTTGGTGGAGACCTTCATCGACGAGCTGATCAGATACGGATTCCAGTATCCCGAGGTCAAAGGTTAAACCGTAGAATGGCAGGTACAGGTCAACCCGGCGCACATCACAAGTCTCCGTTCCTGGCTCCAGATAATATCCATGAAGCCTCGCTGGACGAAAAGGCTCCTCTCGGCCCTGGTGGTGAACCTGAAGCTCAAAGGTGTCTTCGTCAGGGACACAGACCTTATCCAGAAGGATATCTCAGGCCTTCTCAACTCCGACATAGCCCCCGCCTACAATCTGGTGAAACAGTTCCTTCGGCTTATGCCGGTCTATTTCAATGAGATCGGTGCCGAGGGCGAATTGCGTGACATATCGACAAAAGTCGATGAACTCACCTATCGGCAGGATAAGCTGATCTACTTTCTGAGGAAACAGTCGCACGTTGAGAGCAACAGCCTCCTCGTCCCCTTTCTGGAAAACATCTTTCGGTACTGGGCCACCGGTGAAAGGGAGTTTGTCAAATCCCATCTGCCCGTTGAAGTCTATGATGATCTGATGCCGTCGGGAGAGTATTTTGACGGGTTGAACCGGATATTCAAACGGCTCCTCGCCAGGGTCAATGATGATCCCCAGGGTTTCTTGCTGTGGGACAAGGCAAAGACTGAGAAAGAGATTCAGGGTATACGCGGCACCACAGTCACGGACAGGGAGCGTGGAGCTCTGATGGTACGTCTTTACCAGCTCTTGTACAAGAAGTATAACCCCCAGCACATCGATCTTCTCAGAGACCTTGAGGAAAGCTACATATTTGATCAAAGCAAGATCAAGGCCCTGAAGGCTTCCCTGAAGAGGAAAGATTATTTCAGGAGCCTCGTCATAATTCTCGATTTCCTGGCCCTCCTGAAAGAGCGTGTACTCTCACCAATAAAGACACCCTTTGAGGAGAACATTTATTACAAGAGACATATCGCTGCCGGCATTCCATCCATCTACGGAAGCTACAGGGAAGAGAAATTTGAAGCAATTGGGCTTTCTCTCAGGCTCGAAGGACTTGCCACGATCCTCTTTCAGGAAGTGATAAATTCCTTAAATCTCGAGTTTATTACGAAAAGTACCATTACGAAGTTGCACCAGTACCTCTGGCTTTATGTGAAAGCTCTCGATCTGGAGGGAATAGCCACCGAAGGGCTCGTGGCAAAGGTGAAGTACATCACCATCGCCCTTCAGGTCAAGCTCTTCTCCATTGACCAGTATATCGACATCTTCCAGTTCATATCCAAAGGCATCCAGAATATCATCAGGGATTACTACATCGATGCACACCGGGCGACTTTGCCGATTATTGTCCAGCAGGTGATGGTCAATGAGGGAAGGGCTGTTCCTGGAGGGAAATCTCCGCAGGAAGAAGAAGCGCTTTACCAGATCTCGGAAAACTTCTATCGTTCAGCTATATCCTCTGCCTTCGGACTCCAGGTGCTGGATAACCTCATCGACCGTGTGGTTCGGACTCTCAGCGCAGAGCTTGAGAAGTTCAAAGCCAACAAGCATATCCTCAATCTTGTCATGACCTACAATCCCGAACTCACCATAACCCCCATTTACCAAGGCAACAAGAAACTCGATAACCAGATCCTCATCGGCAACAAGGGATATTTTCTCAAACAGCTCACAGCCCTCGGATTTCCTGTACCTCCGGGTTTCATTCTCACCACCGAGGTATTCAGAACATTCGATGCGGTGGAGGGCTACAGAAATATCTTCAAGGACCTGGCGAAGAGGATAGGGCTGGAGATTGACAGGCTGGAGAGGGTAACCGGTCGCAAATTCGGCGACAAGAGAAATCCCCTTCTTCTGTCCGTACGTAGTGGCGCCACGATTTCGCTGCCTGGCATGATGCATTCATTCTTAAACGTGGGGATCAACGAGGCAATAGCAGAGGGTTTGAGTAAGAAAGGAGATTTCGGTTGGGCTGCGTGGGACTCCTACAGGCGCTTCATTCAGACCTGGGGTATGTTCGAAGGGCTGGAAAGAAATATCTTCGATGAGATCATGAACAATTTCAAACAGCGCCATGGTATCTCTCGCAAGATCCAGTTCTCGCCGGAACAGATGAGGCAGATCGCCTTGAGTTACAAGAAAGCGGTAAGGCAGCGAGGAATCATCATACCCGACGATCCTGCACAGCAGTTGAAGCAGGCAGCATTGAAGGTCTTTGCGTCATGGGATTCCGACCAGGCAAAAATTTACCGACACCAAATGCACATCTCCGACGAATGGGGCACGGCGGTGATCGTTCAGGCCATGGTTTTCGGCAACCTGAATGAGAACTCCGGATCAGGTGTAATCTTTACCAGGAATCCAAAGGGAGCCTTACCAGGCGTGACCATTTACGGTGACTTTATATTCGGCGTCCAGGGTGATGATATAGTCTCCGGCCTTGTTCAGACCTACCCGGTTTCGGAGAAGCAGCGGATAGCCGAGAAGCGGGGCAGCCTTCTGTCTCTTGAGACGAGGTTTCCCGAGATATACAAGGAATTGGTGCGTCTGTCGGAGATACTCATCTACGAGAAAGGATTCAACCATCAGGAGATCGAGTTTACCTTTGAAACCGATACACCGAAGGGGCTCTACATCCTGCAGACCCGTGATATGGTGCAGACAGAAACAAAGAAGGTGCGGCTCTTCAGAGATACCGATGATCTTCGTGAATCCCTCCTTGGGACGGGTATAGGCGTGAGCGGGGGTGCTCTATGCGGGAGGGCAGTCTACTCAGAGGCGGAGATTCAACATTTCAGACAGGCTGACCCCAAGACGCCGCTGATCCTCATCCGTCCGGACACGGTGCCCGATGATGTGGGCGTCCTCTTAAAAGTGGACGGTCTTCTCACTGCTAGGGGAGGCGGCACGTCGCATGCGGCAGTCACAATACCACAGCTCAATAAGGTAGGTGTGGTGGGATTCGGAAAACTGAAGGTTTACGAATCCAAGTGTGAGAGTGCCGTAGACGGGCAAACCATAAGGGGAGGCGACTTCATAGCGATTGATGGCTGGAGCGGCTCCGTCTACCTGGGAACACATGAATACGAACCGGAGGAATCCTACACAATTACCATATAGGATTTTGGGGCAGCCGTTCTTCAACTCCTCCTATCTTCCGGAAACAACGGGAAGCATTGAAGGCGAGACTTTCCGGCGCAGCGGTGCCGTTTCTTTACTTGACATGAGCCGTTACTACTGCTATGCTCAAGCAGCTGTATTGGGGGTTTATCAGCGAAAAATTCGGGAAACCGGCTAGGAGTCCTCTGAGTTTCTTTTAAAGATATTTCCCGCGAACTACAAACGGAGGCACGTCGTAACCGACGCCTGCCATTGAAAGCAACCTTATAGCGTAGGATTAACAGTCTATGTACATCAACACAGCAGGTCATTATTTACCGAACGCAATCGTTTCAAATGAATACTATACAAAGCTAACGGGATTGTCCGACGACTGGATACGCAAACGGTCCGGAATAGGCACCAGAACAAGGGCCCGTCACGACGAAAATACAAACAGCATGGGAATCGAAGCCGTGAAAGCGGCGTTAAAGACACTTGAATATCCCATCGGTGACGTGGACTTGATTGTCGGTGCAACCTATACGCCTTACGACACCGTGGGAACCCTGGCTCACGCGGTACAGGGTTTTTTTGATGTCTGCGGCGCCAAAGTCATTACCATTACCTCGGCCTGCTCCTCGTTCCTGAACGCTGTGGAAATCGTCCAGGGCT
>CAYOYU010000228.1:0-8095 GCA_964408265.1 uncultured Syntrophorhabdaceae bacterium | reverse complement strand
GATGCGGAACATATAATCGGAAACCATTTTCACACTATCTTCCAACACTCAAACGCCGACGGGACCCCGTACCCTCCCGAGATATGCCGGATGAGGGCAGCCTTGGAGGGAGAAAAACTTCACGCCATCGACACTGAGGTCTTCTGGAGGCATGACGGAACGATGATGCCTGTGGAATATTCAGCAACCCCCATTTTTAAGGATAACGAGGTGATCGGTTCAGTTGTCAGCTTCCGGGATATTACGGAAAGGAAACAGGCAGAGGTAGCTCTCAAGCAGGCAAAGGAGGCGGCCGAATCGGCCACGAAGGCCAAATCCGACTTCCTTGCCAACATGTCCCACGAGATCAGGACCCCTATGAATGCCATCATCGGCATGTCCCACCTGGCACTGAAGACGGACCTTACCCCCAAACAGAGGGACTATGTCACCAAAGCCAACAGCGCTGCCGTATCCCTTCTGGGAATCATCAACGATATTCTTGACTTCTCCAAGATAGAGGCAGGCAAGCTTTCCATGGAAAGCATCCCCTTTAACCTGAACGAAGTGCTCAACAACATCAGCACCGTTGTGGGAGGTAAGGTACATGACAAGGGATTGGAACTCCTCTTCGATATAGGTCAGGGGGTACCTATGGGTCTCGTGGGCGACTCCTTGAGGGTCAATCAGGTCATTACCAATCTCATGGGCAATTCTGTCCAGTTCACCGACAAAGGACAGGTGACCCTGCAGATACAGAAGATTGAAGGCGAGGCAGACAGGGTAAAGCTCCAGTTCTCCATCTCCGACACAGGTATAGGCATGACCCCCGAACAGTGCGGCAAGCTCTTTCAGGCTTTCACCCAGGCAGACAGCTCCACCACCCGGAAATACGGAGGTACAGGCCTGGGGCTAACCATCTCAAAGAAGTTCGTTGAGATGATGGGTGGAGAAATCTGGGTGGAGAGCGATTACGGCAGGGGCTCCACCTTCCACTTCACCGCATGGTTCGGGCTGTCCGCCGATGGGACTAAGAAACGGGTCATCCCCGAATCGATACAGAATATGCGCGTCCTCGTCGTGGACGACAATCCTGCCGCCCGTGAGATCTTGTCGGAGCTGGCAAGAACCTTAGACCTGAGGCCCGATACAGTCAGCAGCGGGGCCGAGGCGATAGCAGCCGTCCAACAGGAAGCTGCGGGTCCGGACCCTTACCTCACCGTATTTATGGACTGGAAGATGCCCGGTATGACCGGTATAGAGACGGTACGGACGATATACGCAGAGGTATCGCCGGAGAAACACCCGAAAGTCATCATGGTAACCGCCTATGACAAAGAGGCTATCCGGGAGGAGGCCTACAAGACAGGCATCGATGTATTCCTTTCCAAACCGGTGAGCCCCTCTACCCTCCTGGATGCCATTATTACTCTCTTCGGGAGCGATGCAGAAACGATACACGCCGAAACAGCAGCGGCAAGCACCGGTCACTCTCTCCAGGGGATGAAGATCCTCCTAGCCGAAGACAACGAGATCAACCAGCAGATCGCCGTGGAGCTTCTGGAATCAGCCGGAGCCCATGTGAGCGTGGGAAATAATGGCAGAGAGGCCGTCGATATCCTCGAATCCTCCCCTGACGGCACCTTTGACGTGGTCCTCATGGACCTTCAGATGCCTGTTATGGATGGCTATGAGGCAACAAAGTATCTCAGGAGTAATCGCCGCTTCGACAAGACCCCCATCCTTGCCATGACTGCCCACGCCATGGTGGAAGAAAGGGAGAAGACCCAGGCCCTTGGCATGCAGGACCATGTTACCAAGCCTATTGATCCCGATAACCTCTTTGCCACACTCTCCAAGTACTATCTAAAGAGGGACATCCCGGATCCTGCAATGCCTCGGGACGTACCGGGCCTTGATCAAGATCTGAGTCAGCCCTCCCATGCCGATGCCCTGCCCGTTGTCGATGGCCTCGATACCGCTTCAGGCCTCAAGCGGACCGCAAATAACGCGAAACTCTACCGGAAGATACTCGGCCAGTATGCAGAGGGACAGAAGGATGCCGTTCCCAATATCCGCGCCTGTCTTGCTTCCGGTGAGAGGCAGGATGCAGAACGGATAGCACATACCGTCAAGGGAGTCTCAGGCAACATAGGGGCATCGGGGGTCCAGGAAAAGGCCGCACTGGTGGAGGCTGCCATCAGAGAGAAGGAACCTTCAGATGCTCTGGAACCCAAACTTAAGGACCTCCATGAGGTCCTCACCGCCATGGTCAGTTCATTACGTTCCGCTCTGGGAGATACGCCAGAAACCACGACCACACCCTCTTCCGGTGATTCTGCAAAAGGGAGGGAGGTCCTTGAGAAACTGATCTCTCTCCTCGAGAACTCCGACTCCGATGCAGGAGATCTTTTCGAGGAGAACCGGGAGGATTTGGCTCTTATTATCCCCTCGGCAGACCTGGTTGCAGTGGCCAGGGCCATCGAGGGATTCGACTTTGAAGAGGCAGAGAGGATATGCAAGGGAGTGCTCGGGGATATTGGCGGAGCATGACTCGATGACAGCGATGCATGGGACAGCAAACAGGTTTTTCCGAAGGCTCATAAGGCTGTTAGATAACGCCGCATCATTATACACAGCCGTAGGAGTTCTGTTTTTGACGGCCGCCGTCGGCTATTATGTCGATTTTGCATCCGGGGCTTTGCAGAAAAGAAACGTGGAAATGCGTGTGGGCATTGAAAGAATCATAGGACTCGATTCCCAGTTAAGCAACGCACTCTTCATGGCAGTCATGGACCGGGATCTCCAAAGGATCATTTTCTACGATTCCAAATTGATAGATTTGACGGAAACGGTGCGACGGATGACAGAGCTTTCGAAAAACGAGGATGTTCTCCGGACGCTCAGCACAATCAAGGAAGCCAACGAGAAGCTTGCCGGGATGGAAAAGCAATCCATCGCATTCATGAGGGAACATAAATGGAAAGAAGCCGGTCTTACCCTCTTCAGCAAGGGGTACACCGATGCAAAACAGGCTTATCTCATACAGAGCCAGATTGCAACAGCAAGGATCAACGCCGAACTGGAAGAGGCAGAGGCCCGGTTCAACAGGTTCGACAAAATGTCCTTCACCATACGAATAGCTGCCTTGCTTTTTCTCCTTTGTGTCGGTTTTTTGTTTTCTCGCCGTACCCGCGCCGATATGGCGGAGCAGTCGCGACTCCAAAACGAGATTGAGTCTACGAACGCTGACCTCGAGAAACGCATTACCCTTCGGACAGAGGAACTTGAGCTCTATTCTCGCGGACAGGAGGAGAGGGCTAACCTTGAAGCAGTCCTCTCATCTCTCAATACGAGACTTCAAACGGTACAGAACCCCCGTGAAGTCGCCAAGTATTCTCTTGACGCAATGGTGACTTTCTTCCACGCATCCAGAGGGGCCCTCTATTCCGCCGGGGAAGCCGGCAGGCTCTATCGCCAGGCAACGTATGCCTTCCCTGCGGAGAGCAGGCTCCCGGATTCCTTCGGTCAAGGTGAAGGTACAATCGGAAAATGTGCCCTCAAGGGAGAGCAGATCCTTACGGTACCGGCTGACAAGTCTTTCTGGATTCACTTCGGCATCGGCAGCGCACCCCCTCTTCAGGTGCTCACCTATCCACTGAAATCGAGCAATATGCTGGTGGGCGTCATTGAACTCTGCCTTGTTGAACCCATAGGAGAAAGCCGATGGCCGTTGTTTGAGAAGGCAGCAGAAACCATCGCTACAGCACTCAGAATAGCACGGGAACGGGAGGAGCGGGAAAGCGCGGAAGAACGGATTCGCCTCATACTCGAATCAACTGACGAGGGTATCTTCGGCATGGATACGGCCGGATATGTCACATTTGTGAATCCCGCTGCCTGCGTCATGCTGGGCTGCGATGTGGAACGCGTCGTAGGAGAGCACTTTCACACCATGTTCCATCACTCCCACGAAGACGGGAGCCCCTACCCCTCGGAAGAGTGCACCATGGGGAGGGCCTTCAGGGGAGAGCATATCCAGGGAGTTGATGGGGAGGTATTCTGGAGAAATGACGGCCTGGCGCTTCCCGTTGAATACTCGGCGACTCCCATCTTTAAGGAGAGCCAAGTAATAGGCGCCGTTGTCAGTTTCCGTGATATCAGAAAACGAAAAGAGATGGAGGAGTCTCTCAAAGAGAGTGAACGGCGTGTCAGGACCATACTCAATTCAATCAATACGGGGATTATGCTTATTGATCCGGCGGAGCGCTCCATTGTCGACGTCAACCCCCTGGCAGCGGGAATGATCGGTTTGCCCCGGGAGGATATTATAGGAAAGGTGTGCCATACCTTCGTCTGCCCGAGAGAAGTGAACGAGTGTCCCATTATCGACATGGGTCAGGAAGTTGATAATGCCGAACGTGTGTTGCTCGCCGCCGGCGGGAAACAGATACCTGTCCTCAAGACGGTTGTGTCCGTCTCTTTGGGAGAAAGACCTTATCTCCTGGAAAGCTTTGTGGATCTGACGGAGCGGAAAAAGGCAGAAGAAGAACTGCATCAGCGTGCCCAGGAACTGGAAGAATTCAATAAGGTCATGATAGGACGCGAATCGAGGGTAATCGAACTTAAAGAAGAGATCAATCTGCTCTGTGCCGAACTGGGGCGGATGCCGGCCTACCCTCCCGTATGGGACGAACCTTCAAAGGCGCCCGCAGGTGAAGAGAAGGAGGCTTGAAAATGAATGAACCTCTGCTGCTGAAAGGAGACTGATATGTCCAGGAAGGTTGTTTTGGATCGATATTTATTCAATATGGTCGTCATCGGGCTTCTGTTGACCTGCATCTGTATCGGCTGGCCGGGAACATCTTTGGCAGCACCCGGGGAACCGGGCGCCAAGAAGACACAAACCGCTGTCAATACCTCCCAGGCGGCCAGAATGAAGGTCACCTTCATCAATCCCGGCATCTCCAACCCCAATGACCCCACGGGGGCGTTCTGGCTGTCCGTTTCCAAGTTTATGGAAGAAGCCGCCAGGCAGCTGGAGATTGATCTCGAGGTGATCTACTCTGAACGGGACCATATACGTATGCAGCAGCAGGCCCGCGAAGTGGCGAAGAGGCCTGTCCTGCCCGACTACCTTATTGTGGTGAACGAAAAGCTGGCTGCCGATGAAATGGTCAAAGCGGCGGACCAGGCGGGGCTCAAAGTCTTCGTCATGGCCAACACCTTTGCCGGAGAGCAGGCGGCACAGATGGGGTCTCCCCGAAAGAAGTACAAGAACTGGATCGGATCGCTCGTACCGGATAACAAATTCGCAGGCTACCAGATAGCCAAACGGATCATTGACCGAGCCGCGAAAGCAGGTCTGGGCAGGGACGGCCGGCTCCGACTGCTTGCCATTGCCGGAGACTCGGCCACAATGGCGTCGACACAGAGAGTGGACGGGCTGAAGCAGGCCGTAGCCGAGAATTCCAAGGTGGAATTGCAGCAGGTTCTCGTGGGGGAATGGCGCCAGGACAGAGCGCGTGAACAGACCAGGATCGCCCTGGCCCGCTATCCCAACACAGACGCAATTTGGGCCACGAACGACCCCATGGCCCGGGGGGCCATAGAAGGAACGATAGAGGCAAAAAAACGGCCCGGCAAGGATATCTTCATCGGTGGATTAAACTGGGATGCATCGGCACTGACAAAGATCAAGGAAGGTTCGCTGGCCGTTTCCGTGGGAGGACATTTCATGGTCGGGGGATGGGTTCTGGTCTTACTCCATGATTACAACCACGGCAAGGATTTTGCGAGCGAGAGCGTAGAGTTCCAGTGCCCCCTCTTCGGCTCACTGGACAGCAGGAACATAGATTCCTTCCTCGGCAGGTTCGGGGACAGGGACTGGAGCAAGATTGATTTTAAGAAATTATCCAAGGCACACAATCCGGGCATGAAGAAATATAATTTCAGCGTGAAAGCCCTCATTGACCTGTAGTCTTTCTTCTTGTGTGAGGAGCACCCATGTGGAAGAGTAAACTGATATCCTTTCTGACCGCCAGCCTGCAACGGAAACTGATGCTGGCGCTCATGGCTATCGTGACAGCCGTTATGGGTGCCAGCGGGGCCTACCTGGTACACAGCCAGCAGCAAAGCGCCTCTGTCCGTCTGGAAGCGCGGGCAACCCAGATGGCCAACATGCTGGGCAAAACCCTGGCAGTGCCTTTGTGGAACATTGACGTAAAATCGATTCATGATCAACTCGACATGATAATGGCTGATCCGGAGATCTTCTCCGTGACCCTCTTCCAGAGCGGCCAGGATCAGCCCCTGGTTTCGAGAAAGCGTGAAGGCAGGGCCATTGAGCCTATAGAGCGTGTTGTGCCTGTGGTCTACGTGCTCGACCAGTCACCCGTCGCAAGGGAGCTGGGTAAACTGCACCTTGTCTATACGAAGCAGTACATGTACAAAGTGGTCGGGCAGAGACGCATGGAGATGCTGGGGGCAATCCTCTTCCTCCTCCTGTCTCTCTCCATGGCGGTCTACGTCACAATCGGACGGATGGTGCAGAAACCGATTGGAGGGCTGCTTGCCATGACGCAGCGAATTTCCGATGGAGATTTGGAGGCCAGGATACCAGTATCATCCAATGATGAGACCGGTATCCTCAGTGAAAGATTCAATTATATGGCCGACAGGCTCAGGCAGACCATGGATGTCCTCAGCAGAAGCGAGCGGAACTACAGAGGCATTTTCGATAATGCCCTCGAAGGGATGTACCAATCAGATCCCCGGGGATACTTCATCGCTGTAAATCCCTCTATGGCACGCATTCACGGGTACGAATCCCCGGAAGAGATGATAGCAGGCATCACCGACATCGCCGGGCAATTGTATGTAGATCCCGAAGACAGGGCGCGCTTCAGGAAGACGCTCGAGGAAGATGGGAGGGCCACAAAATTCGAGGCACAGGTCCGCAAAAAGGACGGCACAGTAATATGGACTTCCGTCAATTCACGCGTCGCGAAAGATGCCTCCGGAAAGACCCTTTACTATGAGGGTATCGTGGAGGATATCAGCGTACGCAAGGAGGCGGAAGGGAGGCTCCTCAAATACACAAAAGAAATCGGCGACCTTTACAACAATGCCCCCTGTGGATACCATTCCTTAGGCCCGGACGGCACATTCCTCAACATGAACGAAACTGAGCTCAAATGGCTTGGGTATAGCCGTGACGAAATCATAGGAAAGATGAAGTTCAGCGACCTCCTCACCCCTGACGGCCTGAAGGCATTTCACGCGAATTTTCCGGTCCTTCAGCGACAGGGTTGGATCAACGATGTGGAGTATGAGCTTGTCCGGAAGGATGGCACCATACTCCCCATCATTCTCAATGCGACGGTACTTCGAGACGAGGAGGGCAACTTCCTCATGAACAGGGCAACGGTATTTGACGTAACCAAACTGAAGAGCGCCGAGAAGGAATTGCAGAGTCTCAACGAAACGCTGGAGCAACGGGTCAATGCCCGCACCGAGGAGATGAAGCAGGCCCGACGGGTTGCCCTGAGCATGATGCAGGATGCAGAAAAGGAGAGGGAGCGCGTCAAGGAGGCAATGGAAAGGCTCCATGTGTCGGAGGAAGCCTTGAGGCTGGCGAGCAAAGAACAGGTGGCGATATTCGAGTCACTCACTCTGGGCATCGCCTTGGTCAGGGACCGGGTCATTCTTCGCGGGAATGCAAAACTCGGGGAGTTGTTCGGCCGGACCATGGACGAGATGATTGGTCAGAACACACGCATCTGGTACAAGAATGAGGAAGAGTATTCAGGACCAGGCGCAAGCGTCTATGAAGACTTGAAGCGCCATGCGGTACATCGGCGCGAGCAGGAGTTGGTGCGCAAAGACGGAAGCCTCTTCTGGTGCCTCTTCAACGTAAGACCGGTTGATTCAAGCAACATTTCCCAAGGCATCGTCTGCACGCTTGAAGATGTGACAGAGCGAAAGCAGGCCGAAAGGGAGCTGCAGGAACGCATGGAAGAGTTGGAAAGGTTCACCCGCCTCACCGTGGATCGCGAATTAAAAATGATCCAGCTGAAGGAGGAGATTAATACGCTTCTGGAGCGGTTAGGCCAAG
>CAYOYU010000227.1:4133-8115 GCA_964408265.1 uncultured Syntrophorhabdaceae bacterium | reverse complement strand
AAACCATCTTCTCCGGGTCAGGAACAACACTGAGCACAAAAGGCACCAGTGCGTGATCGAAACTGTCATCCCGAAAGGCCATCCTCTCCGCATCCATTTCACAGAGGTCCACGTTGGGAAGCCCCATGTCGGCTTTCTTCTGTTGTGCCCGTTTAAGCATCTTTCTCGTAATGTCTATCCCTACCACCCTGCAGTACTTGGGATAAAGCGGAAGTGACAGGCCGGTGCCTATGCCCACTTCAATAATCCTCTCGCCTTCTCTGATGTTCAGTTTTTCGAGACCCAGTCTGATCCTTGGCAAGAAGAGCCGTGAAAAAACCCTGTCATAGATCGAGGAGTACCTGCTGTAGATCCTCTTGATCTCCTCTTTCTGCATAACGACAGAAAGCCTAACAGATAGAAAACTGGGCTGTCAACGAAAAAGAGTCCGCTTGTTCCCGTCTTTTCCAGAGTTTACAGATCACAGTACCCATGAAGGAGCAGGGATATTCTTCTTCCCTGCAGCAGCCAAAATGAACCTCTCATGGCACTATCCGCCTTCGTATATTTCTATTTTAGTATAACAATTTCAATTTATTATATATCTATTCTAATCCTCAACATTATGTAATGCGAAAAGCGCTCCAATCACACTCATTCTTTCCGCTTATTCGCCGCAGCGTCGGCTGCCTCTTTCCCGGCGCTCTCACACAATTTGCTTCAAGAAGTGGCGAATTTATGATATTTTATCACGATGTTCGGGATTGGACTTCCAGAGCTTATTATCATCATGGTCGTTGCCCTGCTCGTAGTGGGGCCCTCGAAACTTCCGGAACTGGCACGGACTCTCGGGAGGGCATTCAATGACTTCCGCCGGATGGCCGATGACGTGAAGGAGACGCTGGAGCAGGAGATGAACATCGAGGAGCCTGCCCCGGGCGAAGAGAAGAAGACCGAGGAACCGGAAGAAGCGGAGAGAAAGGCTGAGGCTGAAGCTGCCTACGCCGGCGAACTCCAGCCCCCCGCAGAGGCCGAGCCGGAACCGGCCGCACCGGAAACCACGGACGGCCAACCCCCCGAAAAGACCAAGGACGAGGGGCACCCCAACACCGTCCCTCCCAAGGGGACCGAAGCAGACTCCGGGCAGAACCGGTGATCAACCAAAGGCCCGCCATCCCCCATGACTGAGAACCCGAAAGTCCCGCCATCCGATCAGAAGCAGCCCTTTCTCTCTCACCTTAAGGAATTGAGAGACAGAATTGTCGTATCTCTTATTGCGGTCGGTGTCGCTTTCCTTGTCACCTTCTACTTCAAGGAACGGATCTTCCAGTTCCTTATGCAGCCCTTCATAAACGTTATGCCCAAAGGAAGTTCCTTCATCTTCATCAGCATTACCGAGGCATTCATCACCTATTTCAAGATATCCATCGTGGCCGCCCTTTTTCTTGCAGCACCGGTACTCCTTTATGAATTCTGGATGTTTGTGGCGCCGGGCCTTTACGAGAAAGAGAAGAAGTTCGTCTACCCCTTCATCTTCTTCGGCAGCGCCTGCTTCATCTGCGGGGCCCTCTTCTGCTATTACGTGGTCATGCCTTACCTCTACAAGTTCTTCGTCTCTTACGCGGCCGATTTCATCATTGCCATGCCTGATCTGAAGAATTATATGAGCCTGACCCTGAAGATGCTCCTCATCTTCGGCGTCCTCTTCGAACTCCCTCTCCTCGCCTTCTACCTGTCCAAGGCCGGGATTATCAATGCACGACTTCTTTCATCGAAAAGGCGGTACGCCATCCTCGCCATCTTCATCGTTGCTGCACTCATCACGCCGCCCGATGTGGTAAGTCAGATCCTCGTGGCCGTACCCCTCTGGGGCCTCTACGAGATCAGCATCATCATTGCAAGAGTCTTCGGAAAGAAGGAGAAAACCAATGAGTAACCTGGATATCATCGTACTCGCCGCGGGCAAAGGAGAACGGATGGTCTCCTCACGGCCCAAGGTAATGCATGAGATTATGGGGAGACCCATGATTGCCTACGTCCTGGGGCAGGCCAAGGGCCTCAACCCGGAAAAGACGATTGTGGTCACAGGCTTCGGGCGGGAAAAGGTCGAATCTTACCTTGAGAACAAAGGGGTCATCACAGTCCATCAGCAAGAGCAGAAGGGCACGGCCCACGCCATTCTATCCGCCGGAAACCTGATAGGTGACAATAACCTCCTTGTGCTCTACGGCGATGTCCCCCTTATCGGGACAGAAACCCTCAGGGCCCTCATGGCATCCTTCGAAGCCTCCGGGGAGATGACCTTTATGACTACCAAGGTCCCCGCCCCTCACGGCTACGGCAGGGTCATTACCGAAGGAGACAGGATAGTCAGGATCGTAGAGGAAGCAGACGCCGGGCCCGACGAAAAGAAGATAAACCTCATCAACACGGGGATATGCATCATCCCTGCCACCTGCCTGCCGCTCCTCTGGGCGATCGGGTCCGACAACAAGAAAGGCGAGTATTACCTTACAGACGTCTGCAATATCGCAGAGGAAAAATGCATCGCCGTGAGGAACTTTTTCCATCCCCACTCTTCCGAGGTCCTCGGCGTCAACACCCGCCGCGACCTCCTGGATGCCAACCTGATTATGAGAAACCGGATACTCGATCGCCACATGGCAGGGGGAGTCACCTTCATCGACAGGACCGTCTACATCGAGGAAACGGTCACCATCGGCAAGGATACGACTATCTTCTCCAACTGCTATCTCTCCGGCGCGACGGCAATCGGCGAGAACGTCTCCATCGGCCCCAACAGTATGATTCGTGACTCCAGGATCGATAGTGGAGTCGTTGTGGAAGGCTTCGCCGTCATCGAGGGCGCCGAGGTGGAGGAGGATGCCAAAATAGGGCCATTCTCCCGCATACGGCCCCGCACCTCCATCGGGAAGAGAGTGAAGATAGGGAATTTCGTGGAAGTAAAGAATTCCACCCTCCGGGAAGGATCAAAGGCGAGCCACCTCGCTTATATCGGAGACACCGAGATTGGTTCTGATGTCAACATAGGTGCCGGAACCATAACCTGCAACTACGACGGGAAAAAGAAACACCGCACCGTCATCGAGGACAACGTCTTTGTAGGGAGCAACACGGAACTCGTTGCACCCGTGAAGATAGGCAAGAATGCGGTAATCGGCGCAGGTTCGACGATTACGAAGGATGTGCCCGAAGGTGCCCTCGCCGTATCAAGAGTGCAGCAGCGCCACATAGAGGGCTACGGGAGAAAAGGGTAATGTGCGGGATCGTCGGCTACAGGGGTAAAGAGGAAGCCTGCAACATCCTCATTGACGCCTTAAAGAGGCTCGAATACAGGGGCTACGACTCGGCAGGCATGGCACTGTGGCATTCCGGCCATATAGAAATCGCCAGGATCAAGGGCAAGGTAGACGAGTTGCGCGCAGCGGTCTGCGGTCTCAAACGGTATGAAGGGTCCATGGGCATAGCCCATACACGATGGGCCACCCACGGTACACCCTCAGAAAGAAATGCGCACCCTCACAAAGCCGGAGATGTAGTGGTCGTGCACAACGGCATCGTGGAAAATTACATCGAGCTCAAGGAACACCTCAAGAAGAAAGGGCATAAATTCCTCTCTGACACGGACACCGAGGTTATCCCCCACCTCATCATGAGCCACATCAACGAGGGTATGACCTTCATAGACGGCGTGCGGGCTGCCCTGTCGGAGCTGAAAGGCTCCTATGGGCTGGGTATCATCTCCGAAAAAGAACGCGTCATGGTGGCGGCGAAAAACGAGAGCCCCCTTGTCGTAGGAATAGGCGACGGCGAATTCTTTATCGCCAGTGATGTACCCGCAATCCTCGACAGGACGAACAGGTTCATATTTCTCGAGGACGGGGATATGGCGATTTTTGACGACAGCGGCATCTCCATCACCGACTCTGCAGGCACACCAGTGGAACGGCCGGTCCACAAGGTAAACTGGACCGGGGCCATG
>CAYOYU010000227.1:1698-4123 GCA_964408265.1 uncultured Syntrophorhabdaceae bacterium | reverse complement strand
GGAGATCTTCGAGCAGCCCCGTGCCATCTCGGACACCCTCATAGGCAGGATCCGGGAGGAAAAGGGGCAGATCGACTTTGACGAACTGAAGCTGCCGGACCTCAAGAAGGTGAGAAAAATCTGGATGGTGGCCTGCGGCACGTCCTACCACGCCTGCATGATCGGCAAACATATCTTCGAAACCAATCTGAGGATACCCGTGGAGACGGACATAGCCTCCGAGTTCCGCTACCGCGACCCCATCCTCCGCAAGGATGACATGCTCATCCTCATCTCCCAGTCGGGCGAGACCGCCGATACCATCGCCGCGATGAAAGAAGGGAAGCGCCTTGGTGTCTTCACCCTTTCCATCTGCAATGTCTTAGGCAGCACCCTCGCCCGTGACGCAGACGGCGTCATCTTTACCCACGCCGGACCTGAGATAGGGGTGGCATCGACCAAGGCCTTTACGACTCAGATCTCGGTGCTCTTCATGCTCATGCTCCACGTAGGCAGAAAACTGAACCTCTTAAGCGACGCTGAGATGAAGGCTAAGATAAACGAAATCAAGAAGATACCTCGCAAGATTCAGACTATACTTGATATGGCACCTTCAATTGAAGAGCTTGCAAGGAGATTCATGACCTACAAGGACTTCCTCTACCTCGGCAGAGGAATCAACTACCCCACTGTCCTCGAAGGAGCCCTGAAGCTGAAAGAGATCTCCTACATCCATGCCGAGGCATATGCCGCAGGGGACATGAAGCACTGCCCCATCGCCCTTATCGACGAGAACCTTCCCGTTGTCGTCGTGTCGCCCAACGACCACACCTGCAAGAAGACCTGCAGCAACGTGGAGGAGGTGATCACGAGACGGGGGAAGATCATCCTTTTGACTGACAATCTCTCCCATGAAATGATGGGCAGAGTCGACGCGTCGCTCCTCGTCCCGGAGACAATCTACGATCTCCAGCCTATCCTCACCATAGTTCCCCTACAACTTCTCGCCTATTACGTGGCCAACCTGCTCGGCACCGATGTAGACCAGCCCAGGAACCTGGCAAAAAGCGTCACAGTGGAGTAAGAAGACCGCCTTCTCTTCTTTCTTGACACCGGCCGATCCTATTGCCGATAATTCTCCTCAACGGATCTCACTTGCAAGGGGGGCTCGCCATGTCAAAGGAGTATAAGAAAGGCACTGTACCCACAGAGGAAAACATCAGGTGGGGCATGGAGATTGCGAAGAAGCGTCTCCAGGAAGAACCGAACGACCGGCAGCAACTCCTGAACATGGGGCTCTTCTACAACGCCCTGGGCAATCCCGAAGAGGGCGTAAAGTACCTGACGAAGCTGCTGGAGTTGGGTGATCCCACCGCAAACGTCTACGGTGCCCTCAGCACCACCTACATGAAACTGGGTAAGCTGGGCAAAGCCAAAGAGATGATCCTGGCTTTTCTCAACCTTGAACCGGACAACCCGGATGCCCTGAGGAACCTGGGGGCCATGCATACCAGCCAGGGAGACCTTGAGAACGGTCTTAAATACCTCGATCGGGCCCACCGGTTGAATCCCTATGATCCCAACACCACCTTCAATCTTGGAACCTGTTACTTCGGCAAGAAAGAGTATGAAAAAGCCCGGACTTACTATATGAGGACAATCCAATTGGGCCCGAATACCTCCCTGGCAAAGACGGCTCGGGAGCAACTGGCAAGAATTCCCGGTTTTGAGAAGCCCGTGCAGGGCAAGGGTCTTTTCTTCCGCGATAACTGATTTGGACCGGGACAAAGCAGGTACACTATGGAAATCCATGATTGGTGAAGGAGGAGGACCTATGACGATGGAAAAGAAGATACGGGAAAAGGCTCTGGAATTTGGGTACGAGGATTGCGGCATCGTAAAAGTAGGCGCATTGGCCGGTTATGGCGAAAAGCTTGAGGAGCGCATATCGCGGATACCCATGGGAGAGAAAGTCTATGGGACCTTCAGGGGTTACGCGGACCCCTCGGCAGGCAACCCCGAGATAAGGTCGATCGTAGTTGCCATCGAACCCATTCACAAATACAATGTGCCCGGCGAATTCAGCGGCGTCTACGGCAAAGCCTACATGTTCGACTCCAGGACGGACGAAAAGGCACCCTTTTTCAGGATACGAAGGGAATTCTCCGCGTACCTCGAAAGCCTCGGTATCAAATGCATGTTGGGCAGCGCCTTCGGCGTCGCAGCACCGGCGCGCTGGGCAGCATATCAGGCGGGCCTCGGCATCATCCGCCGGAACAATTTCTTCTATACCCGGAAGGGGTCCTATAACCGGATAGAGATGTTCGCCATTGACCGGGAGCTTGAACTCATTCGCGACACAAAGGTCAGCGAGTGCGCCGAGAACTGCGGCAAATGCATCGAAGCCTGTCCTGTTCAGGCTCTGAAAGAGGACGATTTTGATCGA
>CAYOYU010000227.1:0-1688 GCA_964408265.1 uncultured Syntrophorhabdaceae bacterium | reverse complement strand
ATCCAGTATGGGGATGGGAGTGCCCTCCCCTCAGACGGCGGAGCAACTGGGGGGAATGATGTATGGCTGCGATGCATGCCAGGATGCTTGCCCCTTCAACAAGGATAAATGGACGGGAGGCGAGGAATTTCCTGGGCTTAAGGAACTGGCGCCGTTAATGCGCCCGGAAAAGATTATGGAGATGAGCTACGATGAGATAGGGCGCACATTGGCTCCGAAATACTGGTACATCAAGCCGGAAAACCTCTGGAAGTGGAAGCTGAACGCGCTGACCGTGATGATGAATAATTACAGCGGGAAATACGAAGCACCCATAAAGCTGGGGCTCCAAGACCCCAACGAAAAGGTCCGCGACTTCTCGCGCAGCGTCTGCTCGAAGCTGGGAATCTCATAATCACCTGTTTCACGAACGGGCGAGAGTTCCGAAACCTGGGAATTGAGTCTGAGTCGAAACCGGCCGGCCAGTCGGCAGGACGAACCTCGGCGCCCCGATCTTGAGCTCCCCTGTCTTGTATGCGAGTGCCTGGAACAAAGTGTCGATGGAATGCCGCACGGTGACGTTAGACGTAGACTTGACAACACATAGTGGGTGTCCTACGCTATCACCATAGTGAGAAAAAGGCGGGCATTCAACGCGCCCTCATACAACCCACCCGATTTCAGTTCACCTCAATTTGCTATTGCTCCTGTCGTGACCTTTCAGCAGGCACCACATGACGGGACAGCGCCGGAACAGTATCACGCTACGTCAATCTTTCCCGAGTACTTCCAGGTAGAAAAAGGCAGGTGGCAACTCCTGAGAGAATCACGGATGGATTGCGTTGTGGTTCTCGAAGCGGGTGGACGATTATCCGTTAAGGAATTCAGGCATCTGAAGCAGGGGGATTTAGTTGCAGCCGGCAGATCGGAAAATGGGGAAGACGGTATCTTCGTTCACGCAAATGGATTCGACTTTCCGGAACATGTGGTAGAGAAATTCGCTTTCCGAACGAGGATCACGCGGGAAACATCATTCTCCATTGATTACGACGAACTGTATGATCTTCTCGAGTACGAGCGTACGAATGGATTCATACTCTGGGTACTTGGTCCGGCCATAGTTTTTGACCGGGATGCCAGGGAGGCTTTCGCAAAACTTGTGGAGCGCGGGTATGTGCATGGTATACTGGCAGGAAACGCCCTGGCTGTCCATGATATGGAGGCCTCTCTGTTCGGCACAGCCCTGGGGCAGGAAATCTACTCAAAGCGATCTGTTGCACTCGGACACTACAAACACCTGGACACAATCAACAAGATCAGAACCTTTGGTTCCATCAGGGAGGCTATTGATCGGGGGGCAGTAAAGGATGGCATTGTCCGTGCCCTTACCGAAAAGGGGGTTCCTTATGTACTCGCCGGATCGATCCGGGATGACGGTCCCCTTCCAGGGGTCATCGAGAGCGCATATGTGGCGCAAGACAACATGCGTGACCTTGCCCGCCGCGCCACTACGGTAATTACCCTTGCTACCCAGCTCCACTCTATTGCCACCGGCAACATGATACCTTCATACATAGTGACAGGGGAAGATAAGGTGAGACCTGTCTATTTTTACTCCGTCGACATGTCCGAATTCGCTATAAGCAAGCTTGCCAACCGCGGTTCCCTCACAGCCCGTTCTATCCTGACAAATGTCCAGGATTTTGTGG
>CAYOYU010000226.1:0-8125 GCA_964408265.1 uncultured Syntrophorhabdaceae bacterium | reverse complement strand
TAATAGATGATTGGAATTCTCGTGGTAGACGATGGGTCGAAATTTGCGGACCAGCTCCGGATGAATCTTCCCAACAACAGATACCATGTGACTGCAGTGCAGACCGAATCCGAAACACTCAGGCTACTTGGTGGGGGGGAGGCGGACATCGTCCTACTCTGCACAGAGGTTTCAGGTCTGGAAGTTATCGAGTCGATCGAGAAGATGAAAAGCCTCAGCCCACTTACGGAGATCATCATTTTGACTCGTCATGCTTTGGTGGATCTGGCAGTTAGGGCTATGAAAGCCGGGGCGTATGACTACATTACGAAGCCGGTAAAACTTCCTGAATTCTGCGAAGTCCTGCAAAAGGCTTTTGAGATGAAGTCTATTCGGGAGAAGGCTATCTCTCTTGAGAACAGGACAAGCCGCATGGCCGTTCTTGACGAGTTGGTCGGAGAATCGGAACAGATGGAAGAATTGAAAAAACTGATCTCCATTGTTGGCCCAACGGATATGCCTGTGCTCATTCTCGGGGAAACCGGGTCTGGCAAAGAACTGGTGGCGCGGGCAATCCACATAGTGAGCAATCGATCCTCAGGTCCCTTTGTCACGATCGATGGCGGCACGCTACCGGAGAATATTTTCGAAAGCGAAGTATTTGGCCACAGGAAGGAGGCCTTCACGGGTGCCCATTGTGACAAAAACGGTCTCCTTCAGATGGCGCACCAGGGGACATGTTTTATTGACGAAGTGGGAGACATCGGTACCGCCATGCAGGCGAAATTGCTTAGAGCTGTGGAGACAGGGACGTTCAGAAGGCTTGGAGACATGGAGGAGACAAGAGTGGACCTTCGATTTGTTTGCACCACAAGCAAAGACCTCGAGGACGGGTCTGCGAAAAAGAGCTTCCGGGCAGATCTCTTTTACAGGTTGAGCACCTTCACCATTCGAGTCCCTCCTCTTCGTGAAAGACAAGGGGATATCTCCCTGCTCATCGACGACTTCCTGTCCAGAAATTTGGAAGGAGGAGGACCGACACGCATATCCGTCGAGGCAAGACGTCTGTTGACAGACTACTCGTGGCCGGGCAACGTGAGGGAACTCTTGAATACGCTTGTGCGTGCCGTTATTCTCGCTGCCGGAGATGCTGAAATACGTACTAAACATTTGCCCTTCAGTATTCTTGAGGAAGGAACTCATGCAAGAGTTTGCGGCTGGAGGAAGAACCAACGGTGAATGTACCCTTGTCGAAGACGTAAGGAGAGGGCACAGTACTCACCGAACAACGCAAATACGGTACCTGGAATTGGTGATGTAAAACTTGAATCAGGCTAAGGAGGCCATTATGGGCGAGTTTGAAGGAAGAGTTGCGATAGTGACTGGAGCTGGTGGTGGGATCGGGCGTGCTTCGGCACTGAAATTTGCGTCGAGGGGGGCAAAAGTGACCGTTGCAGATATACAGGTGGAAGGTGGCGAGGAGACCGTCCGGATGATCAAGGCCGCAGGAGGCGATGCTCTCTTCGTCAAGACGGATGTTTCAGATTCCAACGAGGTACAGGCGTTAATGAGTAAGACTGTAGGGGCCTTCGGGAGGCTTGACTACGCCCTCAATAACGCCGGTATCGGTGCTGCCAACGCCATGACTGCGGACTATCCCGAGGACGCGTGGCACAGGATCATCGGAATCAACCTCACCGGCGTGTGGCTGTGCATGAAGTATGAAATACCGGAGATGCTGAAGCACGGTAAGGGTGTGATAGTGAATACGGCATCAACCATGGGGCTTACGGGATTGAGCCTTATCTGCGGTTACGTTGCGGCAAAACATGGGGTGGTTGGATTAACAAAGGTTGCTGCTATGGAGTACGCGACGCAGGGCCTGCGGGTGGTTGCAGTCTGTCCCGGATTTGTAGAGACGCCGATGATGGACGAAGCGGCCCAGCTAGGTGGTATCCCGAAAGATGACTTCTACGGTGCGCTGGCCTCTTTCTCTTCGGCGAAACGGGTAGGCAAACCGGAAGAAATCGCAGAGGCTGTCATCTGGCTGTGCTCCGACGCTGCGTCCTATGTAACAGGCAGCACCTTGACCGTCGATGGTGGCTGGATCTGCGGTTACCCCTTGAGATAAGTATCCACAACTGCTGCCTTTTAAGGGGCCGGAAGGAGGTCTTCTTATGAAATCACTTGAAGGAAAAGTCGCTCTCATCACGGGAGGGGGTTCAGGCATAGGGGAGGCCATTAGTGCTCCTCATGGGGGGGCAGCAATACCCAGAATGATTGAAGGTGGCGGAGGGTCAATCATAAATCTCCTCTCTCGGAGGTGTCCGTTGCATTCCCGATATGCCGGCATACTGTGCCTCGAAGGCCGCTCTTATTATGGTGACGCAACAGGTTGCCCTGGATTACGGGCGTAAGGGAGTCAGGTCCAATGCTGTTTGCCCCGGGTGGGTCAGGACATCCTGTAAAGGGGACAGATTAGCAACTCTATCAAGCTGGTAAAAAAGGTTTTTCATGGCGGGTTCACGTGTCGGTACCCGCAGGCGGGATGTGGATGGCTCCGGCAGTTGGGATTTACAGATTAGAAATGAGGGTTCAGCCGAGAACCCGCGACTGCTGACAGAACAGAAGACCGGCCATACTCCTCGAGGGTGCCAAAAGGGGCCAGGTAAGCTCCAATTAAAAGTCCAGGGGGTCAAGATGACGCAGGAAAGTTCAATCGAAAGTTCGATCTATTCACCATATCGGTGGGCAATGTTATTCACCACATGCATGGCGATTATCTCTGTCTTCATTGATCAGATTGCCCTCGCTCCTATCCTGGGTGAAGTGGCCAAGGGGCTCAAAGTTGACATGGGCTCTGCAACGAACCTGATGATGGGCTGGGTATTGGCTACGGGTTTTGTGCTTTTGTGGGGCGGCGTCGTATGTGATAAGTATGGCGTAACAACTGCGCTTGTGCTTGGGTTACTCTGTGCATCAATACCTACCACCTTGATGCCCTGGATTGGACAGAGTTATGGCACCGTAATGATTGCCCGGCTCCTCGGCGGAGCCTCCGTCGGTTTCATCTTTGCCGTAATCGGTCCCGTCATGGCCCTCTGGTTTCCTCCAAAAGAGCAGGGGATAGCCGGGGGTATTATGATAGCATGCATCTCCGTGGGTTGTGCCATAGGAGGCCTTATTTCGCCAATGATATTGAGCAGCGGAGTTTCATGGCAGGCCACAGCCTCTATCCTGTCGCTCCTTGGCTGGGTCTCTGTTGTGCTATCACTGCTAATCACGCGGAGACCGCCTTCACCTGAGGTGCTGAATGCAGTTATTCAGGTGATGCAGTCCTCGGTGGGGCAACTCAGTTTTGGAAAGGCTTTAACCCTGCCGGTAACCTGGATCGGGTCCTTTCTTGCATTCTTTAACTCCTGGAATCTGTACGGTCTTCTTAACCTGATTCCTCCTTTCATAGCGGCCCCTGCACCCATGGGGGTAGGGTTGGGCCCGGTGTCTGCAGGTAAAGTCGCCTTGGCGGGCACTATCGTGGGCATTATTTCAACCATAGCGGGTGGCACCTTCTTCGATAAAGTCTCCAAAGGGAAGTCAAAGCCTGCCATGATAATAGGCTTTACTCTAACCACTCTCTTCGCCTTCCCCATGGCCTATCCCTCGGTTTATGGCAGTATGGGCCTACTGATAGCATGCCTGATTCTCTGCGGCTGGGGAATAAACTTCATGAGTGCTTCTATCAGCGGTTACATCGCCATGAATTATCCCCCCAGTATTGTAGGAAGAATGATGGGGTGGTGGTTCGGTTTCTCCACCGTAGGTGGTGCCTTGGGTCTTTACGTGGGAGGTCGGACCATAGGCGCCACGGGGAGCTTTAAACTTGCTATTACTATGATGTCACTCTCTGCTGTTGCCGGCTTCATTGTAAGCCTTTTCCTGAAGCAGAGACGATAAACCGGCTCAGCCCAGTGCTGCCATTAGTAAGAGGGAGGCTTCCGTGAGATACCAGGATTATAAGTTTCTAAGATTCAGGGCCGAACGAGGCGTTTTGTTTGTCACCATTGACAATCCGCCCATCAACCTTCTGACCATCGAGATGGCAGCGGAATTCCTCCGTCTCTCGGGAGAGGCGGCAACTGACAGGGAGATTCGGGTCATCCTCTTCGACAGTGCCAACTCTGACTTCTTCATTGCTCATTATGATGTTGCCTTCCTTGCCCGGTTTCCGGAAGAGGTGGAGCTCCAGGCTACTCTGGAATTCCACGACCTGAATAAGGCCTGCGAGGCGTTCCGGAGAATGCCCAAGGCAACCATTGCCAAAGTGGAAGGTCGGGCCAGGGGCGGAGGAAGCGAGTTCCTTATGGCACTGGACATGAGGTTCGGAACTCTTGGAAAAGCGATAGTGGGGCAACCGGAATTGCCCCTTGGTATTACGTCGGGAGCAGGAGGAACACAGCGGCTCCCGCGTCTGGTTGGTGTAGGCCGGGCCCTGGAGATTATCCTGGGCGGGGGCGACCTTACCGCTGAAATGGCAGAGCGCTATGGCTATTTCAACAGGGCATTGCCACCCGAGGAACTGACCCCCTTTGTTGAGGATCTTGCCTTCCGTATCGCCTCGTTTCCGGCAGAGGTGCTCGGCCTGGCCAAGAAAGCAATACTGGCGGCGACGGATCTACCACTCATAGAGGGGCTCGTCAGGGAGGCGGAAATATCGGTGCAAACCCTTCTTCTCCCTGTTGCGAAGAGGCGGATGGAGAAATTCCTGGAATCGGGAGGTCAAACCTATGGGATGGAGCTTGACTGGAAGGATATGATCAAGCTCCTGGGTGGGATCGATTAGACCAGATTCGCCGGATGCCAAAGCAACCGGCAATAGTTAACAGACCGATTATCTAACGATAGGGAGGTGTCACGTGGATTTAAAGGGAAAAGTGGCAATAGTCACAGGGGCAGTGGGAGCGATTGGTCGCGGTGTGTGCAAAACGTTGGCCAACGAGGGGATGCGGGTGGTGGTGGCCGATCTTGTGCAGGAACAGTGCGATGTGTTTGCAACGGAGATCAGGGTTTCAGGCGGAAGCGCCATGGGGGTCGCTGTCAATGTGGCCTCAAAGGAGTCGACATTGAAAATGGCCCGAACTGTACTGGATGCCTTCGGCCAAATAGACGTTCTTGTCAATAACGCCGGTGTCATTGCCGTTGCCTCTCTTGCCGAACATAGGGAAGAGGATTTTGACAGGATAATGAGTGTAAATCTAAAGGGTGCTTTCCTTTGCGCTCAGGCGGTCGTGTCCCACATGATAGAGAGAAAGAGCGGTCGTATCATCAATATGTCTTCAGTGGCTGCCAAGAGACCCGGCCCGATGCAGACGGCCTATGCTGCCACAAAACATGGGTTGTTCGGGTTTACACAAGTCTGGTGCCAGGAACTGGGCCCTCACAACATTACTGTAAACACCGTTTGCCCGGGTTTTGTCCAGTCTCAAATGTGGAGCGAGCACCTTGGACCTGCCTATGCACCCTTCTTCGGAGTTGACCCTTCTGACTTAATGGAGACGGCGGCAAAAACGCAAATGCCGCTGGGCAGGCCCCAAACACCGGAGGATATAGGCGAGGCCGTTGCATATTTTTGCAGGGCGGACAATGTGTCCGGCCAGAATCTGGTGATAGACGGGGGCCATGCCATGTATTGATGGTCTGGTTTCTGTTCGCAGGCGCTCGAGAGTTCGAGCTTGATCAGATAGGACGCGTGGGTATGTTTGAAGAAGTGGCCGATGCCGGTGTCTTTCTTTGTGCAGCCCCCTATGTTTCTGACAGGGAGTTGTCTGGTGATTGACGCGCTGCCTTGTGCCATTAGGGGGGTGTCCAGATACGAGTGATTATGGTTACAGCTTAGGGGCGAGGAGAGACGACGATGAAAAGCAAATATGTTAAGACTGAAGAAGAGATCAAAGATTTTCTGGCAATCTACGCGAGCCCGAAGTTCGTTGATGTTACCGCACTCTTTTTCCTGTATGAAACCAAACCGGGGGCGATTGCTGCCATGCTGCCCCCGCCTTTAGAGCCGGTGGGTCCTCCCATAGTAACGGTGCAAAACGTATCAGTTGCACGCAGTAACTGTGTATCGGCCTTCAATGGCACCGGCGTATGGATTCCCTGTAGGCATAATGGCCTAGTGGGGGCACACTGCGTCCATATGGCCATGGATACTGATCAGGCTATCATATTCGGTCGCGAACTTATGGGAGAACCAAAGAAATACGCCAGAACTTCTCTCGTGAGAGAAGGTGCACGCGTGGAAGCCCATGTGGAAAGGTTCGGTAAGGAATATATAACCGTTCTGGGAGAGTTAAATGGGCCCGCAAATATCGATGATATGCCGAAAGAGTCGGATCTTTTCTACTTTAAGTTCTTCCCCGCCTGTGACGGTTCCGGCCTGGAATTTGACCCTATTCTGTTGAAGACTCATTTTACCCTGCGCTACAACTCGCTGGAACAGGGCATAGGCGGAATCAAATGTTTGCCCTCGGATCATGACTTTCTTAGTGAACTGGAAGTTGTCAGGTCGGTGGGCCTCTTCTACGGTAACGTTGATATCGATGCTAGGTCAGAGCGAATCGCCACGGTCCCCGCGAAGGATTTTCTTCCTTACGCCTTTGGCAAAGTTGATGACTGGAGGCTGCTAAACAACATCGAGTAAGGTTTACGACTAGAAAACTGTTGGCTACGCAGCGTCATATCTGCGCCCCTGGCTTCGGGCCACCCTATCTACGAGTATCTCACGGGTTCGTACCCTCGACCGGTAAGCCGATCCTTCCGGACAGCGCAGTACCCTTGTCTGTAACGAAACTCCTCTGGCTCATCTGAAGTATAAAAATCCGTTATGGGTAGTACAGTGACATCTCTTCCTGGGATCCTACGCCTGCATAAATTTAGAACCCCTGCCAGGAGAAATCAGGGGAGGAGGAGGCCGAAAACAGGGGTTTCCCTCATTTACTCCCCAAAGAGCGCCGATGTACCATTACCCTCATAAGCACATAGAGGACGACGTCTGGCAAGGGCCCTAACCCGTGTAAGTGTCCGAGTTGGCATGATGGTGAAACCTTTGGCAGGGGGGTCATAAATGATAATCGGGACAGCTTGCTTGATGTATCCTGGGTTCGAATAGTCACGATGAGGGGGTCTTCGTAATGATCTACAACGCAAGAAGAATGGAAAAGATGCTTATTGTGTTCCTGCTGATTCTCATCCTGCCGGTCGCGGGCTTTGTCCGGGATTCTTTCGCCGAGGAGAAGGGGGCAGGCAAGGGAGTCAAACTTAATCACGATCTGTTTTCCGTCACCTTCCCCACCGAGAAAGACGGATGGGCCTGCGGTCGCTGGGGCACAATCGTGCATACCGAGGACGGAGGCAAAACCTGGGAGAAGCAGAAGAGCGGTACAGACCTGCAGCTCAACGCCATTTTCTTTGCTGATACCAAGAACGGCTGGGCTGTTGGGGACGCAGGAGTGATTACACATACCAGCGATGGGGGCAGAACCTGGGAGAAACAGAAGAGCCCTGTTCCGGTGATCTGGCTGGGCGTTCAGTTTGTAAACGCACAGAAGGGCTGGGTAGTGGGGGAGAAGACTACCATACTCTATACAGTCGACGGCGGCAAGACATGGAGTGTCCAGTTCAAGGAAGAGGATTGGACCCTCCACAGCATCTCCTTTTGCGATGAAAAGACGGGCTGGGCCGTCGGGGAATACGGCTACACCTACTATACCGGTGACGGCGGTGCGAGCTGGAAGAAGCAGGCGGGGAAATTCGGTTTCGATCCTGATGCTGCCGATGTTATCGCCGATAACTATCTTTTCGGCGTAACAGCCCTCAACCCCCGCACTGCTGTCGCAGTAGGGATAGACGGCATCGTCACCATGACCACCGACGCAGGCGCCACGTGGCAGAAGGTAAAGACCGACCTGCCGCAGATCCACCTTTTCGGCATTACTTCCATGGGAACCAACCTGGTTATCACCGGTAGGGGCACTATCATGACGGGGCAGATTGGTACCGGGAAATTCAGGCCCGCCAAGCTTGAGCCGGCTATCCCCTATGGATACGCCCTCCTTTCCCGACGGCAACTAGACCGACCTGTCCTCTCTTT
>CAYOYU010000225.1:0-8178 GCA_964408265.1 uncultured Syntrophorhabdaceae bacterium | reverse complement strand
GTATTCAACAGGCTCTTCTCCGAAAACGTTTTTCTGGAGGAGGAAGGGGCCAGGGTGGTCCTGACTCTTGAGCGCGCCAGGGCGGAGGCAATATTCACCGAGGCAGGGTTCGAGAAAGATGCCGTCAAGGATCTTGCCGATACCCTGATGGCAAGACGCGAGCTGATTGTGGACCGGTACAATCTGGATCGACGGTATAGCGGTACCACCTCCGGTGAGCACCTGGAGAAGTTCAAAGAATGGGGCACATCGGCCTGGACGCCGAAAGTGGCGAACGGTTTGATAAATGGTTCCACGGACGCGGGATTCACCTCGGAAATGACAGAACTGGTGAAGAAATTCGAGGAGTACGTGAATGGTACGATACACCGGTATGGCAGGGGTGTGGCGCGGGGACTCTTCTCGGAATGGAGCGGCTCTTCATCCTCAGCCGGAGGCGCAACCATGAAGGTCTGGGCCGAGGACCGCTTCGGCTACGGGGCCGGGTACCACCGGGGCGCTACGAGCGCTGCAACCATCAAGCAGTCTCTTGCCGACCACATGCAGGAATCGCTGTCACGGGCGAAGCTTGACCGCGAGACGGTCTTTAAGATTCTCGATGCGGAATACGAGTTTCACCAGTACTACCTGCGAAGGCTCCACGGATACGATGATATCAAGAGCCTCCGGTACGTGAGCAATGCCGAGCAAAGAACGTGCTTTTCAGGCGGCTTCTGGGAGGGGAATGCCGTTCAGTCAGTGACGGTGAAGCGCGGCGGCTTCGGCGGCTCCAACCTGATGGACCTCACCTACCGAGTGGAGGATGTCATGAAGACCTATTACCAGGGCACAAAATACATGCACTACGGAGCGGGTGAGTCGGAGTATATCGTACTGGGAAGAAAGGTTGCGGCGAAGGTGGCTAGCTGAAGTCGAGTTCGGAGCGCCATTCCTCAAGGAACTTTTCCTGCTCCGGCGTGAGGGGGAATACTTGAAGAACGAGGTCATGGAGCTCTGGTGCAAGGTTCTTGATGTATTCGTAGTCAGGAGCCGTAATCCGGTTCATCCGCAGAACCATGGCCATATCACTGCCTTTCTGCAGAAAATCGTCCCATGTCCTGAGCCTGTCTACCCAGGTGGTGTCCCACCCGCTGTCCGGAAGGGGAGGCAGAGAACCGTACTCACGTCGCGCGTCTTCAAGTACCATGTAATTATTGTACTCTTTTTGAGGAGGCTGTCAAGAAATGTTTGAAATCAAGGTGGATGACAGGGGTGTGGCTCAGGTCTTGAGGAAACTTGTGAAGAAGGCCGAGGACCTGTCGCCCGTGATGAGCACTATAGCCGGGATCATGGCCGATGCGGTGGAGGAGAACTTCGAGAAGGAAGGACCTGGGTGGTCGAAGCTCGCTGCCTCAACTGTCCGGCAGCGGGCACGTAAAGGTCACTGGCCGGGGAAGATGCTCCAGGTGAGCGGCCAGCTTGCCGCGTCGATCTCCAAGAAATGGGACAGCAGGTCCGCGAGGGTGGGAACGAATAAGGCGTACGGGGCGATACAACATCTTGGAGGAAAGGCAGGACGCGGGCACAGGGTGACGATACCGGCGAGGCCGTACTTAACGCTCGATGGAAGGGCGTTAGAGGCGATTAAAAGGGCGATTAAGGGGTGGATGGTCAAGTGAAGTGGTGGACAAACTAACACGGTCACGAACGTCTAACTGTCTCCTGTCATCCAAGTCTTTTCTCGTAATAGTGTCCCCTTCCGAGGAAATATCTCAGGCTAGCTTCCCGAATTCATTTGATACCCCCTAACTCATTTGATACTATTGGAAACAATGACAAAACAGGAGACATGGAGCAGGCTATTAAAACTGGGCAAGGTTACGGGCGCGATGCCTCGGGAATGCTGGACTCTCCTCGATCTCAATCTTTTCGATGCCGATCTCAGCGGAGCCGATCTCGCAGGAGCCAATCTCAGGGGGAGCAACATCTTCCGGACCAACCTCGAGGACGCCGATCTCAGCGGAACCGATCTCGCAGAGGCCAATCTCGCAAGAGCCAATCTCAGAGGAGCCAATCTCAGGGAGGGCAACCTCAAGAGGGTTGTCCTCGTAGAGGCCAATCTCGCAGGGGCCAATCTCGAAGGAGCCAATCTCAGAGGAGCCAATCTCAGAGGAGCCAATCTCAGGGAGGCTAATCTCACGGGGGCTTATCTCACAGCAGCCACTCTGGAAGGAAAAGATCTCTTCAAAACAAGCCTCAGAGGAGCCGACCTCACCGGAGCTAATCTCAGCCGGGCAAAGCTCAGTGGAGCCAATCTCGCAGAGGCCAATCTCACTGGAGCCAATCTCAGGGGGTGCAGGCTCGACGGATCCAATTTGAACGGATCCAATTTGAACGGATCCAATTTGAACGGGGTCAATTTGAGAGGGGTCAATCTAGGTACGGCTAATCTCAGAGGGGCCGATCTCAGGGGGGCCGACCTTGACAGGAAAGAGCTCAGGGGGGCCGATCTCAGAGGGGCCGACCTGAGCGAGGCCAATCTGTTAGGCGCCAATCTCAACAAAGACAACCTCGCGGAAGCCAACCTTAGCGGAGCCGACCTCAGGGTAGCCAGTCTCTTGGGTGCCAATCTCAGCGAGGCCAACCTCGCGGAAGCCAACCTTAGCGGAGCCGACCTCAGCGGGAGTGATCTAAGAAAGACTATGCTCAGTAGAGCCGACCTGACAGGAACCGATCTCACTGGAGCCAATCTCTTAGGTGCCAATCTCAGCAAGGCCGATCTCACTGGAGCCAATCTCTTAGGTGCGAATCTCATCGGGGCCGATCTCACTGGAGCCAATCTCTTAGGTGCCAATCTCAGCAAGGCCGATCTCATAGGGGCCAATCTCATAGGGGCCAGCATCGCTGGGGCCAGCCTCAGCGGGACTCATCTCACCGGAGCCGACCTTAGCGGAGCCGACCTTAGCGGAGCCGACCTCAACCGAACCCTTTCAGAAAGAGCCATTTTCAGAGGAGCAAACCTTAGTAAGGCCGACCTTAGCGGAGCCGACCTTAGTAAGGCCGACCTTAGCGGAGCCGACCTTAGCGGAGCGGGCCTTACCAAGTCAATTCTCAGCGAAGTCAATTTTAATCTAGCCAAGCTCATGGGAGCTAACATAACGGGGGCCACTTATTGGGGTGTATCGAACACTGGATGGCAAGTAGGCGGCATCATGGCGGAATATGTCTATTTCTGTCGGGGAAATGGTCAAGAAAAGGAGAAATACAAGAGATACTTCGCTAAGGGACAGTTTGAGGACCTTTACAAATCGCTTCCGACGGTGGAAATGATTTTCGAGCAAGGTCTGGACCACCGAGAGCTGTTCCTACTAAACGCAATAGTCGAGGACATAGGACGACAGAACGCTGGGTTGGGCGTGAGAATGTCAGAGATGTCCACACGGGGATCTCAAACCCGGATATCCATAGAAACCAAGATGGACGAGAACCTTGAAAAGGTGGGCAGCTTGATTCGAAAAGCGCTCGAAGACGCGTTTGAAAGTGGTGTGCCTTTGAAGATGTTGACTCAGAAGATTAACGACATGCTCCCTGTATCACTTAACGCTGAAATTTGCCCGGTAGCCTCACAACAACAGCCGGTATCAATTCACATCGAAAAAATGGAGTTCTCGGTTAGTTATATGAATGCTGAAGGCAGCAGATTCGGGGGGCCTGTTACCCAGATTGGGAAGGCTGGAAATAACGTAAATCTCGTTTTTCAAAACTACGAGAATAACCGGGATGAAGTCGATAGCAAGGTTGAAGAACTGAAGGCACTGTTTGGCAAGGATGGGGCCATGACTGAGCGGCTGGATCGTCTGATAGACGTCCTTCAAAAAGGCAATGACCCCGGTACACTCCAGAGCGTCTGGAACCAGGTGAAAGAAGGTCTCAAGACAGCCGGGCCGGCCGCAACGATAATCGGAACGATAGGACGTTTGCTCGGGCTTATATAGGACCGGCTAGTCCAGCATAGGTATTCGATAGGCTGATAGGAATCCTGAGAGTCTATAAGAGCCTCGACCACAGCACAGATTCTTCTGGGGTTTCCCGGCAACCGGCATATAATGAGAGAAAAGTTATTTTGGAGTAGAAATAGAGGAGGAAAGGGCCAGAACGGGCTAAACCGGGCGATGGCGCCAAAGAGAAGGGGTCTAGCGGTTATCTACTCATTTATGCCCGTTCCCCAAGTTTCCCACTTTATCTGACGCACAACAAAGGGTGGCAGTTGAAGTTATTATTTCTTTGTGCCCGCTCCTCTCCCTCTCCGCGCTGCCATATGGCATTACGGCTTGGTGGATACAACACCGGACGACTTAAAGTAGAAGGCTCCATAGAAACAAAGTGTCAGAAGGACAACGAACAGTATGCTGGGGAATGTAAAGAGTTGCCCGATATAATCGCTGACTATTGCCAACAAGCCTTTCTTCCCTTCCAGTGCTTTTGAAAGCATTGTAAAACCTGTGCTTCCAACGGTCAGTAAGGCTGCCGAGATGAGACTATAAAGCGCCTCTTTAGCACGGGCGGGTTCCAATCTGATTGTTAAAGTAACGTTTGCGGCCCTGAATTCGTCGAAAGGGGAGTGGATAGTTACTGCAATTTCTTCTGTACGTGTCACGCTATCCGTTCGAAAGCGAACCTCTCCGGTTCCGTACTTAGAGAAGACGAATTTAGGGGAACCGACGATTTGGATTTTGGGGTTAGATGACTCAAAAACAACAGTCCTTTGTTCTGGTTGTTTTTCATTGAACTCTCTGTAGTTCGGTAGATAGTAGTCGACTAACAGCTTGAACGATTTGCCCCCTGTTATTGTATATACAGTTTTGCCCTTCTTCTTATCCTCTTTGTCTGTTCCGAGCCCCTCTAATGTTAAACGGTAGAAGAGGCTTTTCCGCATATCCTCGCATTCGATTAACTGATCTACAGCTTTATGAAAACCGATCAAGTCTGAGGACAATGCGGGCCGTTCTCCGACGTTGAAGGCAGACGAAAGACGAGCTTCCCCTTTTTGTCCTCCAGTTCCGACCGTACCTGTACAGTCTTCTCCCAGGACCACATATTTCCCTCTCGGCGGGACTGTGCCAGACCCGAAATATTGCCTCAGTGCGTTTCTTACCTTGTCGTTAACTCTCTTGCGGGATTCCCTACCGTTACTTCCGAAACTCAGATAGTCATTACACTTGATCTTGAATGATAGAATGCCGGTGGAGTTTTTTACCTCCACAATATGCCCGTATCTCAAAGGCAGAATCTCCGAATTTCTACTCACGTAAAACCAAAGGCATTTCTTACCCTTGTACAGTTCACAGAGTTTCCCAATGTGAAAGAATAGATCTTCCTGAACCCATTCCTTGTCGTAGGTTATTTCAAAGATATGATCGGATGGGTAGGCTAACAATTCAAGGATCTCTCTGTGGTACAGGTCCCTGAATGAACTCTTAAGAAAGAAAACAATTTCCTCCTCCTTAGTTATTGTCGCTGGTGGAGAGTCAATGGTTACCATTGGTGGGTTGTAAGCAACTAGATTTCTGGGGTAGACCCCGTAGCCAATGCCATAATCGTTTAGCAGAAGTTCGTTCCATATGCGTAGAGCGGCGAACCGGGAGTACAGCTGAGGCTTTCTGGTGGTTTCCGGCGATATTCGAGTTCCCACAGGTTCATAGTCGCAATCATACTTCACGAGTGCAACTTTCAGTGGAAGATTCGGAGAAGCGGCCTTGATGCCATCATAAAGCGCTTTTACATTAATTGGATCACATACGTTCGTCCCAAAGGTTGGGTACACGTCTATTCCTGCTGTCACCAATCTTTTGAGCGCCGCCACCTGCTCTTCGAGGCTTATCGAGAAGTTCTTCCCGGTAATTGCATCAAATTCTTCCGCCGTTAGACCGTGAAAACAGGGATGCACGCAAAAGTTGTGAAAGTCCTTTAGGGCATTGAGAATGCGTACGTTGTCAGCATTATCCATAAAGGCCCGCCCGGGACGGCCGACAAAGGGTTCAAGATTTGTTTCAGCCCACACAAATACCTCACTTGACAGTCCGTCCTCCTGTATGCATTGAAGAACTTCCAAAATTAGTTCGGGGACTAGAAACGGCTCGCCACCTGTTATCCTCAACACATTTGATTGCTTACCTTGATCCTTATCTAGTTTTCTCTGCTTTTTAAAAGCATCCACTATCTGTCTGGCTGTTAATTCAACATGGCGTGTGCTCGCTTGCTCGGTAACGTAAAGTTCCTTGGGAACATAGCAGTGCCAGCAGTCGTTCGGACAAAGCGGTATATGCACTGCTATTAATCTGTTGAATAGATGCCACGGTTTTCTTAGCTTGTATCCTATGATACTCGCGTAATCGAACAGACTATCATTGTGGATGCTGAATTCGTAAATCGGATTTACATTTAGCTTCCTCCCTCGCTCCGGTTTAGCTGCTTCGAAAACACGAAAAATAGGGTCGATCATTCTTTCTTCCGATTCCATCTGTTTCTGAATGTATGTTCCTGAGTAGTCTTTGAGTATGCGATAGCTATTCGGTCTGTTCGCTGTTTTTATTACCAACAAGTCGTGGCTACATTTTACAATATCGCTAATACCCATCTGATCCTCCTTCGTGGGGATGATACGAAGATGCACGTTTCGATCACCATTAAGATTGTCGCCATACTGATAAACGCCTATTCCTCATCGCGGCTTGCTCCCGCCCGCCGTGGCGGCTGTATGAATGTCGATGATCGTGACCTCAGCGGGTATAATTAGCAGGCCATTATGAAGTTACCTCCCGGACGCCGGGGGCAAGACTTGTCGAGCGGTCAACTCGTTCCCTTAAAGAGCTTAAATGGTCTTCCAGAGACTACGAGGGAACAGATTCCAACGCTTCCTGTATAGACGGATGACCCATTTCTTTACAAAGCGGCACAATTCACCGCCAGCCCTTCCTTCCAAGACCGCGTCATTATCGGCAATGCTAACAGCATGCTTTCTGTCCTGTCAATCAAAAACAGGTAGGCGGGAATTTGTTATCATTGGCAGGAGATGAGAACGTCCGCAGCCGTTGGGAGTATAGAATTAAGGGGTTCGACTATCATCAGAGGGGGGCAAAGCGGAACATTTCTCCGCCACGTCTACCGTTCTTCGCACTGTACGACCCGCAACTGGTGACGGGGCGACACTGATTATATAGAGTGGGTTTCTGTCTCATCATCGTGTCGAGCCGACAAATCCTATTCTTTTGACTGGTATTGCTTACGTTCTTTCGGTAGGTGGGTAACCTTACCTTGCAGTCCGGCTAAGCTAGATGACTTGCTGAGCTCTGCCATTTTCGCACCGCGAGGGTGCATATTCGTCTCTGCCTTTTTTGTTTTGAGTTCTCCAGCGACTGGCATATAATGGAAGAAACATTATTTTCGAGTAGAAATAGAAGAAAGAAGTTATGATAGCGCCAACCGGGCGAAGCTGATCCGGGGAGATTACCCATGCGTAGCGAACTTGACATATTAATAGACAAGATCAACGATCCGGTTCTACGCGCTAATCTCCGAACGCAGGTGGACCGTCTACGGGCCAAGCGAACGTTTGGCTTAGTCTTTGAGTCTCACCTGCCTGAACGGGTCCGTTTGCCGGAGCACCCAGTGCGCATAGGCGTGAAGGTCACCCGGCGTGACGAACCCGTAAGTCCTACCTTTGAGGTCTTGGCTATCGAGGGGGGAGCGGTTACTTTACGGAAAACACGGAATCCTGACGGGAGTATATTGTCTGCAGAGGATGCAGCCAAGGTCACTAGTGAGATGGTTGAGCGTGGTTCGCTAGTAGTGATTGCTGACTTTGGTGAACCAATTTTTCCTGGTCTGCGTCGTCTCGACTCGATCAATAAAGGGGGGAACAAACCCGCACATGTTCTAATTAAAGGCGAGAACCACCACGTCCTCGAAGCCCTCCAGTTTAGTCACTCGGGCAAGGTCGACTGTATTTATATTGACCCGCCGTACAACTCTGGAGCGCGGGATTGGAAGTATGACAACAATTACGTGGATGAAGCTGACGCGTATCGCCACAGTAAGTGGCTTGCCTTTATGGAGCGCAGACTTCTACTGGCCAAGCAGCTTCTGAACCCTGAGAACTCAGTACTCATCGTAACAATCGACGAGAAGGAATATCTACGG
>CAYOYU010000224.1:2631-8199 GCA_964408265.1 uncultured Syntrophorhabdaceae bacterium | reverse complement strand
TACAAGGACGATAAAGCGAAACTGAACGCCGAGATGATGGGTCTCTACAGATCCAAGGGGATCAACCCCATGGGCGGATGCCTGCCCATGGTCGTTCAGATTCCTGTCTTTTTCGCGCTCTACAAGGGGCTGTCGGGAGCCCTGGAATTGAGGCATGCCCCCTTCATGCTCTGGATAAATGATCTTTCGGCGCCGGAGGACCTTTTTTCATTCACTGTCATGGGGTATACCATACCCATCAGGATCCTGCCCCTGGTCATGGGCGCCACCCAGGTGATCCAGCAAAAAATGACCCCCACCAGCGTGGATCCGATGCAAGAGAAGATGATGATGTTTATGCCCATATTCTTCACCTTCCTCTTCTGGGGGTTTCCATCAGGGCTTGTGCTCTATTGGCTGGTCAACAATGTCATCTCCATCGCCCAGCAGTACTACATCAACAAGAAGGTAGCGTGAGGAGGAGCTATGGATTTTATTGAAGTAGAGGGAAAGACCTACGAAGAGGCCATCAGGAAGGCATGCGCCGGGCTGAATGCCGAAGAAAAGGATCTTGATATAGATGTCAAAGAAGTGGACACCAAAGGAATTCTCGGGCTTCTGGGCAGCAAGAAGATAAGGATCGTGGCACGGTTGAGAGGAAAGGCAGCGGAGGCGGAGAAGTCCTGGGAAGAACCGGTGATTGCCGCTGCAGAAGCTGCCGAAGGTGAAGAGACACCACAGGCTTACGGCGAAATATTTCTGCGCGAAGTGGGACGCTACGTGGGGCTGGCCTTTCACGTGAAAGTGACCGAGGTCCACGGCAGGATCGCTTTCCTGGTGCAGAGCGAAGACGGCGACGTGCTGATCGGAAAAGACGGCGAGACACTGGAAGCCCTTCAGTACCTGCTCCGCCTCGCCATTGCCAAGAGATTCAAAGAAGGCCTCAAAATCCTTGTTGATATAAACGGATACAGGGAGAAGAGGAGGAAGGCGCTTACCATCATGGCGAAGCGGCTTGCGGACAAGGTGAAACGGACGGGCAGACGCCTGAAGACGGATCCCCTCAACCCTTACGAACGGCGAATCATCCACACCCTTTTCAAACACAACAGGAACATTACCACCAAGAGCGAAGGTGAAGGACACACAAAGAAGGTCGTGATCTCACCTGCTGGTGGACGCATGAATGGAAGACAGTGATACCATATGTGCCGTATCGACCGCACCCGGAGAGGGGGGTATAGGCATCATACGGATGAGCGGGTCCTCGGCCCGCTCAATTCTGAGAAACATCTTTAAGGCGAAAAATTCAAAGAAGAGCTTCCTGTCACGAAAGCTCTATCTTGGTCACATCATCAACCCCCGGACAAAACAGATCCTTGACGAAGTCTTCGCAGTCTTCATGGCTGCGCCGCACACCTACACCAGGGAAGATGTGGCGGAGGTTTACTCCCACGGCGGTCTTGCAGTCCAACGGTCTATCCTGGGTCTTATGATGGAGCAGGGCGCTAGGCTGGCCGAACCGGGCGAATTTACCAAACGTGCGTACCTGAACGGAAGGATAGACCTTTCCCAGGCAGAAGCCGTGCTTGATATCATCCGGAGTGAAACAGAAGAAGAGTTGGAAGTGGCTCTTGAGCACCTGCAGGGGAAGCTCTCCGTGAAGCTCAAGGGGCTGAAGGACGGCCTGAAGAATGCTCTTGTGGAGATAGAGGCCCAGATTGATTTTCCCGAAGAAGAGATGGAAATAGATGAGAAGTCCATCACCGCAGCTCTGGCCAGGGCTGGTGACGGGATTCGCAGGCTCATCTCTTCTTACTATGCGGGGCATGCCTTGAAAGATGGTTTTGAGGTGCTCATAGTGTGCAGGACCAATGTGGGAAAATCGAGCCTCCTTAACGCGCTTTTGGCCAAAGAAAAGGCTATTGTAACGCCGCTGCCCGGTACGACGCGGGACCTTGTGGAAGAGACGCTCCATATCCATGGGGTAAAGGTCAAGATCATTGATACCGCCGGGTTACGGGCTCCGGCGGATGCAGCCGAGGAGGCGGGCATCGGGAAGGTGAGGCAGAAGATACCCCAGGTCGACCTGGTCCTCTGGGTTATGGATGGATCCCTCCCTTTTGGCCGGGAAGACGCCGAGATCTTCCACACAATCAGCAGCCGGACCGTGATAGCCGTGGTAAACAAGGTGGATCTGCCGAGACTGCTTGTACCGGAGGCGGCCGTTCTGGAAGGGCTCAGGCGGGCAGACGTATCGGCCTTGACCGATGAGGGTATTGACGGGCTCCGGGAGATTCTCTATGAGATGCTCATGGGCAAGGGGCTCAAGGCACATGGCGGGGTGCTCGTTACCAATATGAGACACCGTGAGGCCCTTGCAAAAGCACAGGAGGCAGTCGGTCGGTCCGTAGCCTGTATCAGGCATAAGGAGCCTTTGGAGTTTACGGCCTTCGAACTTCGCGAAGCACTCCTCTACATTGGAGAGATCACCGGTGAAACATGCACCGAGGAGATCCTTCACGAGATCTTCGACAGATTCTGTATAGGGAAATAGGCGGTTTCAGCCGGAACCCGGGTCCAGCCGGGGACCTCTACCCTCAGACACCGATCATTTCCCCCACCACCCGACCGTAATCCTGACAGGCGCGCCTCCCCTCGAGGGTATTTACTGCCGCCTCTTTCAGGAGAAAGGATCCCAGATTGGTGACATTCATCCTGTAGACAAATTCCATGGTGTCGAAAATCAACTTGGCGGCATCCCCGCTGTGGGTGTGGGACCCGAAAGCGCCGCCTGCCTTTCCTCCCAGATTCGCCTTCTGTGCCAGGAAAAGAAAGGTCTTGAAGTTTTCCGTCATATCACGATGGTAGGTGGGACAGCCGAAAATGAAGCCGTCGTATCCTTCAAATTCCTTTTCTGCCTTTATCTCGGAGATCTTCTTTACATCGGCGTCGCAACCACTGATCCGGACACCCTCGGCAATATATTCAGCCATCGCCTGGGTCATGCCTGTGCGGCTGTAATATGCTACCATAACTTTTTTCATAGGAACCCCCCTTGGTCTATTTGTTTCTCGGCCCGGCGATGGGCCCACTCGCTCCGGCTGAGTAACATCCCTCATAAATCATAGGTACAAAAGAGCTTCCCTACAATAGGTTCAACGAACGGATATGCCTCCGGCACTTCTCAAGACTATGGTCTGGCAGCTTCCTTAAGGGGGGCGCCGCCAAATTTCCTGTACAATTCTGAGGCAAGCCCCAGCAGCGCCTCTTCCGCTTTTGTCCCGCCTATGTTGGTCATGATGACAATTGCCAGATCCTGGTCGGTGTCAAGCCAGATGTGGGCAAGGTTCATGCTGTTCGATCCGCCGTGGTAAAGGAGAGGGCGCGGAGCCCAGTCAACAGACAGTTGGCCCCAGCCATAGGCATACTTGCCTCCTGGCGGCGTTCCCGGGGGGGCATCCTTCTTCGGGGGCATGGTAAAAACAGGGCTGTGAAGTCTCTTCAGCGTCTCCTTTTTGACAAGAGCGGGGCCCCGTTTTCCTTCGCCTACATTCCAGCCTGCCCATTGTCCGAAGTCGAGGACCGACATGTGGGCAATACCCGCAGGGCCCATAACGGGCGGACAATCACCGTTGGGGCCGGCAAGAAAGACCTTCGTCTTTCCTTCGATTATGGCGTGGCCCAGGGGTGCGTCTATTTTGCCTATGGACGCCTGAGGCCCCAGACCGGCTGTTGTCATGCCAAGGGGCAGAAAGATTCGTTCCGTGATCATCTCCTCCCAGGTCTTCCCTGCAACACGTTCAACTGCGGCTCCGACGATGATATACCCCAGGTTGGAATAGGTGAATTGTGTACCAGGAAGGGATTCCAGCGGGCGGGAGACGGCTTGGCGGAGGAGCGAGTACCTTATCTCGTTCAGATTGCCTTCCTGCGACATGGCTTCCCCGTACATGCGGAATACCTCTTCGCCATCCCCGGCGATGCCCGCGGTGTGTGACATGAGTTGTTCCAGGGTGACGGTGCGTAGCGTGGGGTGCATCTTTTCCTGGAGTTCGGGAAAGATCTCCGCCATTGTGGAGTTCCACCTCAGTCTTCCCTCCTCTATCATCATGGCAGCCAGCGTGGCGGTCATGGCCTTCGTATCGGAGCCTATATGGAAGCGATCATTTATGGTTACGGGGATGTTCATTCCTGCACGGCGTGTACCCACTGCTGAAGAGGCAATTATCTCCCCGTTCTTTACGACTGCAGCGGAAAGGGCGGGGAGGTTGAACCGGTTCAGATAGGGTTTGAGAAGGGAATCGAGTGAAGACTGCGCCTGTGAGATTCCCGGAGCAAAGGCCATGCCGGCGAGAAGGAATATGGAAAACAGATAGAACGGTGCTTTATACATTTGGACCTCCTTGGGGTGCTTCCCTGCGTTCAGGGTCTCCCGTCATTTCCCTTGAAATGGTACAGGAAGGTCGGAGAGTAAGGCAACAGGAAAAGAGCTAACATAATCCGTTCCATCGCCCCGTATCCCTTACAGGTGAAGCAGGACTATTCCGGTGACCATTGTGACACGGAGAATGGCCGACCCCATCCGGGATCAGTGGAATCTTCAGTGTCGGTGCTCCGCTCCAGCCCGAGCGATCCACCGACGGGTCCGGGTTGTTCCGAAGAAAGGCTGCAGGTCCTCTGCTTCCTTACATGGTCTCCCGGCCGAGGATAGGCGAGACCGAGGGGACCGGTGAGGGCGGCTGGGCTGAAGGGGAAGAGTCCGACGGAGCCTGGGGATCATTGGGGGCAGGCGTAGAACGGAGGGTGAAATCGTCGGCAGGATATCTCCGGAGGGCTGAAGCCATGAAGTTCATCCATATGGGGAGACAGACCCGAGCACCGCTCTCGCCCCTTCCGAGCGACGTTCGTGCGTCGAATCCTACCCAGACCCCGGTGGCTACGTGGGGAGAGTAGCCCACGAAGAGTGCGTCGTAGTAGTTGCTCGTTGTACCTGTCTTTCCCGCTATGGGAAATCCGATCTTTGTTGCGCCTTTCGCCGTACCATATTCAACGGGCCCCTTGAGAAGGATATTCATCTTGTAGGCTATATCGCCGGATAAGACCGGTTGTTTGTCGATCCCGTTTTCTTCGAGGGTGTTCCCGTCAATGTCGACGATTCTTCTGATCATCAACGGTTTTATTCGATATCCGCCGTTGCCGAAAGCAGCGAAGCCCTTCACCAGATCGAGAAGGGTCATGTTCGCCGAGCCGAGAGCGATGGAGAGGTTGTTCTCTAACTCGGTATCGATGCCCAGTTTTTCCAGAAGGTCCTTCACGGCGCCTATTCCCACGTCTTCCAGGAGGCGAACAGCGGCGGCGTTCTTGGAGTAGGCGACGGCGTCCCGAAGGCTGATATGTCCCTCGTACTTCCCGTCATAATTCTTGGGGGTCCACGTTCTGCCTCCTCCCATGGGATAAGCTTTAGGTTCGTCGACAAGGATAGAGTCCAGGTTGTACCCCTTCTTGAGCGCAGCAAGGTATATGAAGGGCTTGAAGGCGCTCCCGGACTGTACCTTTGCCGAGACGGCCCTGTTGTACGGGCTCTTC
>CAYOYU010000224.1:0-2621 GCA_964408265.1 uncultured Syntrophorhabdaceae bacterium | reverse complement strand
CTGAGACGTAGCCTGTCTCCACGTCCATGGAAATGAGTGCCCCTTCGACCTTCATGCTTCGCACGGGCTGGAACTGGGGAGCTTTCTTCCTGTCCGGCCCGCTGTAGATACCCTTTACCACGTCACCAGGTTTGTAGGGGAACTCCGTCATTTTGAGAAGCCCTTTCTCCTTGCCTGAATAGACCATGTAACCATCTTTCATCTTCTCTGAGATGAGGATGCTGTAAGTCTTGCCGGGAAGGCGGCCGGACAGTTGCAGGTCCCTCTCTTCAAATGTCTTGAAATCATCCCATTTGCCCCTGCCGAGATGGCGGAGAACGACAAAATCTCCCTTCCTCTGTTCATAGAGGTTAAGACCCCGCTTCACTGCCTCATCCGCGGCCCTCTGCAGGCTGCGATCTACCGTGGCATATATCTTGAGGGGTTTTCTCGAAAGAGTACCCTTGCCGTACTTATCCTCTACGTACTTGACGATGAAGTCCTTGAAGTAGCTGTCTGAAAAGACGCCGTTGTCTTCACGTATATTGATCTTTTCCCGGAGCATCTCCTTCTGCTTCTTCTGATCGATGAATCCCTTGGAGAACAACTGGTCGATGACATACTCCTGCCTGATCCTGGCGCTGCCGGGATGCTTCTTTGGGGTGTAACGGGAGGGCGCCTGGACGATACCGGCCAGAAGCGCAGCCTCGGCTCTCGTTACCTCCCAGATGTGCTTGCCGAAGTAGACCTGTGCAGCCGCCTCGATGCCGTACACACCGTGGCCCATGTAGATATTGTTCAGATAAAGGTTGAGGATTTCCTTCTTTGTCAGATAATGCTCCAGCCGGTAGGCGAGGATAGCCTCCCTGATCTTTCTCAGCATGCTCCTTTCCGGTCCGAGCATGAGCGATTTCACCACCTGTTGGGTGATCGTGCTGCCGCCCTGAGCCACCTTCCCATACAGGATGTTTTTTATCATGGCCCGCAGGATGCCGTAAGGGTCTACCGCGCCGTGTTTGAAGAAATCTGCGTCTTCGGCAGCGAGGAAGGCGTCCCTCACGTAAGGGGGGAACTTGTTGTAGGCTACGAAGATCCTGTTGTCCGGTACCAGGAGGTAGACGAGTTCATCATTGGCGCCGTAAACGCTGCTTGCCGGCCTGTTTTCCAGATGCTTCAGAACGCGCACGGAGGGTATATCGTTCACTATGTACAAAAACAAGCTCGCGCCCATGAGGAGGAGCGAGAACAGAATAAGCAGACCAAGATAAAAGTGAAGCCCTCTCTTCTTCAAAATACTATTTCGCCCCTTTTCACATCATAGATGCCTGAAACGGTAAGCCTCAATTCTATAATGGACGTTAATGTGAGGTATGTGATGGTAAGGAATGGGTCCTCCAGGAGGCTCCCCTTCTCCTTCATGACCTCCTTTACCCTTGAGAGTTCCTGTGCAAGCTTCCATACGGGAAGGTCGGACATGATACCCCCCTGCGGCAGGGAGAAGGCGTGGAGCAATTGCTTCCGGTCCACCATGGCTATACCGCCTCCCATACGCAACACTGCATTTCCCGCTATGACCATATCCTCGTCGTCAAAACCGAGGATGAGGAGCCCATGTGTCTCGTGGGCCACGGTTGTGGCAATGCCGCCGATGCGCGCTCCAATGCCCTGAACAAATCCTCTGCCCCAGGACTTTCTCTCTCTTCGTGTGTAAAGGACTTTTCTGATGTCTTTTTCCCGGTTCGCGCTAAGGAGGGTTCCATCCCGAGGAAGAACCATATCGACTCTTCTTGTCACCGTCTTATCTTCCACCCGGATCACAGGGATACGATTCCTCCCCTGCGACTCGATCTCCATCTCCTCTTTCTCGACGCTCTCGAAGGCGAAGGGGTTGAACCTGTTCCGCAGGTCCGGGAAGGGCACTGACGGCTTGAGAAGTTCTCCTTCTTCGGCCACGATCCTTCCTTTCTCGATTACCGTAACCGGTGTGGGACGATCTATCGCCTCAAGGAGAAGGATATCGGCTATCCTGCCCGGCGCAATACTTCCCACCTCTCCGTCCACTTTGAGATACCTGGCAGGGTTCAGGGTGGTCATTTTTATGGCATCCATGGGATTGAGACCGGATGCGATAGCCTCCTTCACGACAGAGTCGAGGTAGCCCCGTGCGCAGAGATCATCAGGGAAGATGCCGTCGGAGACAAGCATAAGGGTGTCTTTCGGCATCGCCGCCGCTTCCCGGCACAATTCTTCCAGGTCGTTCCTGATGGAACTGTGGCGTATCATCGTGTAAAGTCCCAGCCGTACCCTGCTCTTCAGATCAGAACCCTTAATCGATTCGTGGCATGAAGTGATCCCTGCAGCAGCGAGGGCGTTGAGCCTGTCATAGGATGCCCCCAGCAGATGTCCTTCGATATTCTTCCCCATTGATTTTGCAAGGAGTATCTTTTCCAATATACTCTCTTCACCTTTCAGTACCCTCATATAGGCGGAGAGTTCACTCATGGTCACACATTCAGGGTGGTCGGAAAAAAGCCGGCGGATGTCGGTCATGGAGAAAAGCTCTCCGCCCTCAACATCGGGGTAGGGGGGGTAGGCGGCAGGAACGCTCCAGAGATACTTCAGGGCAAAGCCGTCGCTCACCT
>CAYOYU010000223.1:1250-8215 GCA_964408265.1 uncultured Syntrophorhabdaceae bacterium | reverse complement strand
GAGGCGAGGAAGCTCGGTCTCCCCACCAGCCCACACAGTGGGCGGGAAGGGGAGGCTCCGACAGCTTTTGCTGAGGGAGGGGGCGACGTGAGCCCCGGTAACTGCACGCGAGCGAGTGGAGCCGCTGGAGCGGAACGAGCGTGTTTGCGTAGGGCGACCCAGAGCCACCGGCAGTTGCTCTTATTCTTATTGCCTCGGCCTTTTTCCTCCTTGTTTCTGTCTGTACGTGCTTGTCATTGCTTAATCTCCACATCTGCTTTTCATGCGGCTGTTGGCAATACCATCACAGTCCATCCTCCCGGCCGAAGCTAATGTCCAATCTTATGCCTCCCGGAGCAATTGTCAACGACGCGCCGTTTCATGAGCCCATGGGATGACCTCTTGGGGCCATTTGTGGTAAGGTATTGTCTCAACTTCAGGGAGGTTTCTTCATGAGCATCAGTATCAGGAGAATAGATACCCGCCCTCTCAGAGACGACGGGACTGGCAGGATCAGCACATATCTCGTTGTCGAGGACGGCAGGGAGTTCAGGATCACCTTCAGGTCCCATGCTCACGGCACGAGTCTGGGTCTCACAGGTGTAGCCGGTATCCTCTATACCGATTCCGAGGACAACAGGGTCCACCGGCAGGCTGCGGCTCCCTGCGGCGCCTGCGGGCTGAATATCGATGATGAGATAGTGGAGGGTCTCTCCCCTGCGGCATTGCGAGGCGTTATCATGGCTGAAAAGAGCGGTGCGGCAGAGGAGGTTGTCATCCCTGCCTCCGGAGAGCAGCCGGCTTAGCCTTGCGGCTTTACCGTCCCGTTACACCTTCACGATGTCTATGGAATCGTCTGTAACCCGCTCGAGACGATCAGACCTTACGATGAAATCGACCTCGATCCCCACTGCACCGTAGGGAGGCAGCACGAACTTGGGCTCAAAGGCGAATACCATGCCTTCCTTGAGGAGCCCGCGATGCCTCGGCGTAATGACGGGCAGTTCGTTGATCTCCAGGCCGATGCCGTGGCCAATGAATGAGACCTGGCTCTCGCCGTGGCCCATGAAATACTCTTCAAGATGGGCCTTCTCGGCGATGCTGCGGGCCCGCAGGAAGAGCTCGGTAGAGTCTATACCCGCCCTGCCGAAGGCCATGGCATCCTCGATGATGGCATGAGCCGTCTCGTAGGGCTTCCGGAAGACCTCATCCAGTTCCCCAGCCACGAAGATCCTTGTTTCGTCGGTGTTGTAGCCGTTATATCCCCCGCAGTAGTCTACGGTCACGGGAACGCCCCGCACCACCTTGTTGAACGTGGACCCCTGGGGGACGGCGGGCGAAAAGCCGGCACCCGGCACGGGGCCGTCCACAAAAGTGGGGATTGTACCTGTCACCCCTGCCTGGACCACCATGATCATGATCTCCTGGTTGATCCCGCGCATTCTAAGGTATCCGTGGTGGCCGAGCCTTCTGCCTTCGGCCACGAGGGCTGCCTCGATATCAAGCTCGGTGACGCCCTCCCGGACAACCTCTCCCGCCTTGCTGAAGACCTTCTGAAGGTTGCGGCCGGACTCTCGTATCTGCGTCAATTCGAAGGGGCTCTTCACGGCCCTCATCTCCCTTATGTGCCGGGAGACATCGACGGCCTCGCGGAAACCTACGAGTTTCTTCAGACGTTCAAAAGAAGCCACGGGCAGCACATCCAGTTCCAGTCCCGCCCTGCCTCCTGTGATGCCCCTATCCTTCAGGATCCGGCCGATCTCCTTTTCGCCTTTCACCGGCGTAACAGGGAGGGGTGTTTCCTGCCTTGCCCTGTCAGTGCCTTTCTCCACGAAGATCGTCGGTTCGCCTTGGAGAGGGATAAGGACCATTCCTTTTTGCATGGTACCGGAGAAATAGAACCTGTCCACGTTTTGGAGGATAAGGGCAAAATCGAGGCCCTCTTGGGCCATGAGGCTCTGGAGCCCGGCGATCCTTTTCCTCAGGTCATCTTCCGGTACATGGTCAAATGGAACTATATGGCTTAACATATCCTGCTGCCTCCCTTGGTTTGCATGTTGTCCGGCATTCTCCTTCCCGTCACCAGCCCTTTTTCCCATCAGGCATGAGGATGACGAGAGGGATGGTACAGAGAAGTGATAGTGCGAAGGAGATGAAAGCGACCCTGAAGCCTGTGGCCTGGTTGGGACTCAGGTGGAGGATGAATGTAACCACCGAGACACCGAGGGCCCCGCCGATGGTCCTGAAGGTATTCCTTAAGCCCACTATGGTCGCTACCTTGTCGGGCATGAGTTCGATGCAGGCGTTGTTCGACGCGGGGAACATGATCCCCATGCCCAGGCCCACGACGAAGATGAGAAAAGAGAGCGTTTGTGCCGGCCCGAAGGAAATGCCCGCAATACCCCACCACCCTTCTTCCCCCATAAGGAATGTTCCCACGCAGATGAGGCCGAATCCCCAGACCATGGGCCAGCGGTATCCCCAGCGGTGGAGGAGGAAACTGGTTACGGCAGAGGCGGAAATGGCGCCGAATGACCTGGGCGTGAGGATTACCCCGCTCATCAGGGTCGACAGCTTGTAGACGGAAATGGCGTAGAGCGGGACAAATGAGATGAGACCGAAAAGGAGTGCCCCGAGGACCAGGTTCACCACGTTGGCGGCGAGGAAGGGTGTCGACTTGAGGAGGGTAAGATCGAGGATGGGATTTGCCTCCCTCCTTTCCTGGCGCAGAAAAAGAAGGCCCAGGGCGACGCTCAGCCCCAGGAAGGCAACTGCCAGAACCAAAGAGGCGGGCGACAGACTCTCGCTGATGAAGTTGAGGCCGAACATGAGAAAGAGTATGGAGCCGCTCATGAAGGAAGCCCCCGCGACATCCACGTGGTGCCGGGAGAAGGCCCTGGTGTCGGTGAGGAGGACCATTGTCAGGGCTATGAGGATGATGCCGATAGGGAGGTTGATATAGAAGATGTATCGCCAGGAGTAGCTGCTTACAAGCCATCCCCCGAGATTTGGCCCGATGATGCCCCCTATGGGGAAGATGCTGGTGAACAGCCCGATGGCCCTCGCCCGGCTCTCCGGAAAGGCATCAGCCACGATCCCCGAAGCGGTGGGCAGGAAACTGGCCCCGCCTATGCCCTGTATAAACCGGAAGATTATGAGGGTCTGGATATTCGGCGCAAAGCCGCAGGCAAGGGAGCTGGCGGTGAAGAGCACCAGGGAGACGAGAAAGACCCTCTTCCGTCCGAAGGTGTCGCTCAAGTTTCCCGCCAGCGGCATGGCCATGGTGACGCCGATGAAGAAGATGGAGATGGTCCATGCAGCCCAGAGCACGTTGGTCTGCAACTCACTGATGAGGTCCGGGACGGCCACAGCGACAACGGTGGCGTCGATTGAATACATGAGGAGGCTTAAGCCGGCTGCTACAAAGATGAGGTAACGACGCATGGAGTGAGGAACTTAGGAAGGTTTCTTCTTTTCCGCCACCGCGAAAAGGGAGTAGGCAAAATCGATGGACAGGAGCCGGAAGAGGGGACGGCAGAGATAGACTTTTATGATGTACCGGTGAAACGCATCGTTGTAGGAGCGGTAGAGACTCCGTATCTCGTAGCCCGCAAGGTTCAAAAGCCCGCAGAGCTCATCGTAGGCGTAGAAGGTGCGGTGGGTGGAGTCTCTCATGAAGCGGGAGGGGTTGAAGATGTTCGGCGTGGAAAGGACGATGACGCCTCCCTCTTTGGTGAGATCGTTCAGTTTCTTAAGCAGGGCAAGGCCGTCGGCAAGGGAAAGATGTTCGATCACCTCAAATAGGGTGACGGCGTCGAAGGTTTCCCTGATGTCGTTAATGTCGTAATAATCGTGCTCATTGTGACGGTCAACGTCCATGCTGCGGTACTGGACATCTATTCCGAGCTTTGCAAGCTCCTCTTTTACCCCCTTCATCCCTGCACCCACGTCGAGGAGGCGGTCGCCATTTTTAACGGCGCTTTTGAGGACCTGCGACCTGCGCTTGATGAGCGGGACATCCCATATTTCCCGGTATTTCTTATGGATCCTGTCCCTGTACTGGAAGAGCTTCGACCACTCAGTATCGACGTTTTTCATCAGAGGCCTCTAATAGTATACGCTCCATGAGATCGGCGTTCCTGCCGATAGTATACTGCTCAAGCTTCAACCGAGCATTGCGACCCATTTCCTTTCTCTTTTCCTCGTTGGCCAGCATTTCCAGGGCCGACGAAATGCCCGGAACATCGCCCGGGTCGTCGATGACGAATCCGTCCTGACCGGGGGAAACCAGTGCCGATGCGCCGTTCCACGCCGTGGTGATGACGGGTACGCCCGATGCCATGGCCTCCATGGTTGTCAGGGAGCAGGCATCGTAAAAGGTGGGGTGGACCAGAACGTGGGCCTGCCGGTATATTGCCTCAGGGGACGATGTCTCCCCCAGGAAGGTTACCCTGTCGCGAATCTTGAGCCTGTCGATTATGGGTTCGTACCGCTCTTTCCTTCCCCGCCCCATGACGGTGAGGTTGAAATCGATCTTCTTCCGGGCAGCCTCGGCCGCTGCGTTCAGGAGGGGCAGAAGCCCCTTGAGCCTGAAATTCCCCGCCGAGAAGAGGATGCGCAAAGGCCCGCCGGGAGTCTCTTCAGGGTGGAACCTTTCCGTGTCCACCCCGTTGTAGACGATGTCGATCTTGTCCCGGGCGATGGAATAATAGTCGGACATGTGGCGCCTTACCATATCCGATATGGCCACGATCCTCCGGTATCTGCCCGCGCGGATGGGGGACTCCGCTATCCGCTGCTGCACCTTCTGGTTGATGCTGTTCTTCAGAATGAGGGATTTTATCGCCCGTTCCCGCGGGTTATCGTAGCTCGCGATCTCCCGCTCCATCCATATCTTCTGGACACCGCCGTGGCTTTGGTAGACATCGAACTCAAGGGTATTGCCGAATCCGAGGACCACGTCGAGCTTGAATGCGCCGCTTCTCACGGCTTTCCTGTGGGCCAGCGCAAAGGAGAGGGACCTGAGCCACCGGGGATACTTTACCGTGCTGAGAGGGACAAGGGTGATTCCGGGCGTTGCCTGGCCCCGGGCGCAGAAGACGATTATCTCATGCCCTTTGGCGGCAAGGATGGAGGCGAGGTCATAGGCGTACCGTTCAGCCCCGCCCTTTTTTGGGTCAAAATTGTAAATCGCCAGGCCGATTCTCATAGCGAGACAGAATAACCGGGGTATCAGGCTATTCGAAGGGTATGTCTGCGCACTGCATGCACCCCTTGAATATCCTGTAGCGTTCCTTGATTTCTTTCTGATCCAGGTCCCTGAGCCTGTTGATGCTGAAATCCTCCACGTTGAAGGAGGCCATGACAGAGCCCATGACGATGGCCTGCTTTATGGTTTCCGGCGTTACCTCCCCCACGTTTGCCAGGTACCCCATGAATCCGCCCGCGAAAGTGTCGCCGGCGCCGGTAGGATCGAAGACATCCTCCAGCGGAAAAGCGGGCGCAAGGAATATCTCATCCTCGCTCAGCATGATGGCCCCGTATTCGCCCCTTTTCGCCACCACGCATGACGGCCCCAGTTCCATGATCTTCCGGGCCGCCTTTACGAGGTTGTGCTCCTTTGTCAGCTCTCTCAGCTCTGACTCGTTGATCACAAGGATATCCACCTTGCTTATGGCTTTCTTCAGATCGTCGAGCCTGTTCTCGATCCAGAAGTTCATCGTGTCCAGGGCGAGGAGAACCGGTTCGTGGAGCTGTTCCATCACCGAAAGCTGCAGCTGGGGATCGATGTTGGCCAGGAAGACGAAATCCGTCTTCTTGAGGTGAGCCGGGACCTTCGGTTTATAGGCCTCGATGACGTTCAGTTCCGTCTTCAGGGTGATGGCCTGGTTCAGGTCGTAGCCGTACCGCCCCTCCCATCTGAAGGTCTTGCCTTTGTCCACCTTGATGCCCTTCATGTCTACATCCCTCTTCTTGAGAAAAGAGATGGCCTCGAGGTCGAAATCCTTTCCTACTGTTGCCACCATGCCCACATCCGTAAAGAAGCTTGCGGCGTTGGTGAAGTGGAGGGCAGAGCCTCCGAGGACATCGGAGACTTTGCCGAAGGGCGTCTCTATGCAGTCATAGGCGATTGTCCCCACTACGAGGAGCTTGCTCATGTTCCCATCTCCCAGGATGCGAGGTAAATTCTCTGCTCCTCGGTCAGTTCGTCGATGGTGATGCCTGCTGATTTGAGCTTGAGGAGTGAAATATTCGCGTCGATGTCGGCAGGTACGCTGTAGACCTTCTTTTCCAGGTTCTTGCCGGTCTTCCACATATATTCCACGCAGAGGGCCTGGTTGGCGAAACTCATGTCCATGACCTCTGAAGGGTGGCCTTCGGCGCATGCCAGGTTGGCGAGCCTTCCTTCGCCGAGGAGGTAAAGCCTGCGGCCATCGGGCATGGTGTACTCGTCCATGAGTTCCCTTACTTTCCGTTTCGAAACCTTCATGGCCTCCAGGGCGTCGATGTCGATCTCCACGTTGAAGTGGCCCGAGTTGCCTATGATGGCCCCGTCCTTCATTGCCTCGAAGTGCTCTTTCCTGAGCACATGGATGTCGCCCGTGGTGGTGATGAATATATCGCCCTTCTTTGCGGCCTCGGACATCTCCATAACGCTGAAGCCGTCCATGTGGGCCTCCAGGGCGCGCAGCGGGTTCACTTCCGTTACGATCACGTTGGCCCCCATTCCCTTGGCGCGCATGGAGACTCCCTTGCCGCACCAGCCGTAGCCGGCGAGGACGAAGGTAGATCCCGCCAGGAGCACGTTCGTGGCTCGTAAGATACCGTCGAGGGTGCTCTGCCCGGTTCCGTACCGGTTGTCGAACATATGCTTCGTATAGGCGTCGTTCACGGCCACGATGGGGAAGCAGAGGACGCCCTCCTTTTCCATGCTCTTGAGACGGATCACGCCTGTGGTGGTTTCTTCCGAGCCGCCCACGATGTTG
>CAYOYU010000223.1:0-1240 GCA_964408265.1 uncultured Syntrophorhabdaceae bacterium | reverse complement strand
TTGGCGATGAGGGCCTTTCTCTGCGCGGCGTCGAGCCCGTCGAGCCAGGCCTTTATTGTCCCGTGAAGGGCTTCGTATCTCTCCAGGGCGATCATGTGAAGGGCCCCCACGAGGTCCGCGCCGTCGTCCATGGTGACGTTGGGCATGAAGGCGAGGGCCTTCATGATGTGCATGTAATACTGGTTTTCGTTCTCCCATTTGATGGCGTAGCAGGGGACTTCCATATGCTTCACGATGGATGCCGCCACATCATCCTGGGTGCTTAAGGGGTTCGAGGCGCATACGGCAACATCGGCTCCGCCGTCCTTCAGTGTCCGAACCAGGTTGGCCGTCTCCGTGGTAACGTGGAGGCAGCAGGAAATCCGTATGCCTTTAAGAGGTTTTTCTTTGATGAACCTTTCCCGGATGATCCTGAGAACGGGCATTCTTCTTTCGGCCCATTCGATCCGGTTTTTTCCTGCTTCCGCCAGATTTATGTCTTTCACATCGTAATCCATTGTTTCCTCCCTTTATGTTAGCGTATAGCGGTTAGCGCATAGCGTATAGTTAAACTCACGCACTTTGTCTTTCAGTAAACGCTCCACGCTATTCTTTTGCTTCTTCCTATCCGCTAAACGCTATCCGCTATCCGCTATTCTTTTGCTTCTTCCTATCCGCTAAACGCTACCCGCTATCCGCTATTCTTTTGCTTCTTCCTATCCGCTAAACGCTACCCGCTACCCGCTATTTTTTCAGATTCCCGCCTTCTTCCTGATCTCGTCCACCATGTCCAGTTTTTCCCAGGTGAAGTCAGGGTCGTTTCTTCCGAAGTGGCCGCAGCAGGCTGTCTTCCTGTAGATCGGCCTCAGGAGGTCCAGTTTCTTGATAATCTCCCTCGGTCTCAAGTCAAAGAGTTCGTTGACGATCTGGGCTATCCTGTCAGGACTTATCTTCGACGTCCCCTGGGTATTGACCATCACCGAAACGGGCTTGGCAACGCCGATGGTGTAGGCGACCTGCAATTCGATCCTGTCGGCGAGCCCCGCTGCCACGAGGTTCTTGGCAATGTAGCGGACCATGTAGGAGGAGCTTCTGTCCACCTTGGAGGGGTCTTTACCGGAGAAGGCGCCGCCGCCGTGGTAGCCCCGGCCGCCGTAAGTGTCGACGATGATCTTGCGGCCGGTCATGCCGCAGTCGGCCAAAGGCCCGCCCACCACGAACCGGCCGGTGGTGTTCACCAGAAATTTGGTGTCCACCAGCA
>CAYOYU010000222.1:0-8327 GCA_964408265.1 uncultured Syntrophorhabdaceae bacterium | reverse complement strand
CTTCTCACCTTCTCACCTTCTCACCTTCTCACCTTCTCACCTTCTCACCTTCTCACCTTCTCGCTTCTCACCTTCTCGCTTCTTGCCTACTTCCCCAGATCCTCCACCTTTTTCCCTGCGTCAGGGAAGAAAAGCGGTGCACCGAACTTGTCCACGCCGAAAGTCTTCACCATGGCCTGGACTTCAGGAGAGACCATGAAGTCCGCGAAAGCTTTGGCGCCGGGGGCGTTCACCTTGGGCCACTTTGCCGGGTTCACCTCGATAACATGGTATATGTTGAGAAGGATTGCGTCACCCTCCACCAGAATCTCCAGCCCTGAGGTCTTGCGAAGTGCCAGGTAGGTTCCCCGGTCCGCAAGGGTGTAGCCCTTCTTTTCCGATGCCACGTTGATGGTCTGCCCCATACCGAGCCCCGTCTGCTGATACCATTTCTCGGTCTCGGGGTTTACGCCCGCAGCCTTCCAGATGCTCTTCTCTTTGGCATTTGTACCGGAGTTGTCGCCTCGGGAAAGGAAGAGGCTCTTTGTGGAAGCGATCTTCCTGAAGGCTTCCACTGCTGTCTTCACTCCCTTAACCTTCGCCGGGTCCGCGGGAGCGCCGAGAATGATAAAGTCGTTGTGCATAACAAGACGCCGGTTGACCCCGAACCCGTCTGCGACGAATTTCTTCTCAGCATCAGGCGAGTGGACGAGGAGCACGTCGGCTTCGCCTTTCTGCCCCATAGCCATGGCCTGACCCGATCCTACTGCAATGGTCTTCACAAAATAACCCGTCTTACGCTCGAAGACGGGGATGAGAACATCGAGGAGCCCTGAATCCTGGGTGCTCGTGGTTGTGGCAAGAATTACCGTTTTCGGGGCTGCATGGAGAGGTCCGGCGCTCATCATCCCGCTTAGAGCCGAAAGCACCAGCAGAACCGATATGAATGCTATTCTGTAGCTGTTTCGTTTCATCATCATTCCTCCATTCTCTTTACTTCAGGCCCTGTGCCTGCTTCCATTCCTTCGAGTTCGGGAAAAAGAGCGGGCCGCCAAACTTCTCCTTCCCGAAGTCCCTGATGATTGCCTGCCCCTTCCCGGGCGAGGTGAGCCACTTTACAAATTCCATGGTGTCCCCATGGTTGATCCGAGGAAATTTGGCTGGGTTCACCGGTATGACGGAGATAAAATTGAGCATCGCTTCATCATTTTCCACGAGGACGGAAAGTTTTATCTCCTTCTGCAGGGAAAGGTAGGTGGCCCTGTCGATGACCGTGTAGGCCTGTTTTTCGCTCGTGTACCTTAAGGTAGGCACATTCCCCGTTGACCCCTTCTCATAGACAACGTACCAGGAGCCGGAAGGTTTGATGCCCGCCTTCTCCCACAGGCCCATCTCCGCAACATGCGTCCCCGACCTGTCACCCCTCGTGACGAAGAGGGAACCCGCAGCGGCTATTGCCTTGAGGGCTTCCGCGGCTGTCTTGATGCCTTTGATCTTTGCCGGATCACTGGCAGGCCCGACGATGACAAAATCGTTGTACATGACGGGGACCCGCTCAGTCCCGTAACCCTCGGCGATGAACTTCTCTTCGAGAGACTTGGCGTGGACCAGGACGATATCAAAACTCCCCCCCTTTGCAAGATCCAGTGCCGCACCCGTTCCCGCGCCCACATGGCGCACCCGGATCCCCGTATCCTTTTCGAAGCGGTCCTCAAGCAGACCGATTATACCGGAATCGATAGGGCCGATGGTGCTGGCCATGAGAATATATCTGCTTTCCTGAGCCCCGGCAGGCCGGATAAGTCCGACGACGCAGAGTATAAGACACAGGAAAAGAAGAACCGACTGTTTTTTCATCTCCGCCTCCCACCTTTCAATTTTGAATATTGTGCCGTCACCCCATAATGCCGAGCGATGCATGCTTTAGATATATTATAGAAAAGAACCATTAATCAACATAAAATCAGCCAATGATACTAATAATTACCATATGATACCAATTGATACCTTGTTAGCCATCCTATCAAGAGAGGGGCATTTGTTTTATGTTGGTAATTTTCTACGGAGGAATTGAAAAGCCCTTCTTTTTCAGCTATAATGAGCCTATGGAAATCATGTCGGCGAGAGATCTCTCCAAGTACCTCAAGATCAATGAGAAGAAAATCTACAAACTCGTTCAGGAATCGAAGGTTCCCTATCTGAGGATAGGCGGGAAGCTCACGTTTGCCAGAGAGGTTATAGACCAGTGGCTCCTTGAAAATACCGAGCAGTCCAGTCTCATCCTCCTTGCCGGCAGCGATGACCTTCTGCTGAGGCACATAATCGAAGTGTACAACAGCAAGTCAACGGGGGTCGTCTTTTATGCTCCCGTGGGCAGCATAAACGGACTCAAGCTCCTCCAGAAAGGGGCTGCAACGATCTCCTGCGTTCACATCCTGGACACCCAGAAAAAAGAGTCTAACCTTACTTTTCTCGACAGATACCTGAATCGCACCGATTTTATGGTGATCCACCTCTTCATGAGGGAACAGGGTATTTATGTTCCCAAGAACAACCCCGACAACATCCACACCCTCGACGATATCAGGGAGAAAGGCATCACCTTCGTGAACAGGAACCTCGGATCGGGGACCAGGGTGCTCATAGATTTTCTCCTTCACGAGAACAAGATCGATCCGGCCGTGATAAAGGGTTACGGAACTGAAGTGGGGTCCCATCTTGAGGCTGCCCTCATGGTCTCACGGGGTGACGCCCAGGCCTCCTTCGGCATCAAACATGTGGCCCATCTTCTCGGCCTCGATTTTGTCCATCAATTCAACGAAAGGTTTGATCTGGTTATACCAAAGGAGCACTACTTCAGCAGCCAACTGAAGACGCTGCTCTCCTTCTTTGACCAGGCCGCGCTGCTCCACAATATTAGGGACTACACAGGGTATGACATTTCCGGAATGGGAAACATCGTATTCCAGTAGTCAAACCCCACAGCAAGGCAACCACATATGTACGAGGAAGTAAAAAAGAAGTTGTATGGACTTCTTGCTGCGCGCAATGTGGCCTTTGAGATCAATGAGGAAATCTCCTACGCTAATTTCTGCTGTCTCCAGCTCAAGCGCTACCCCCTCAAGGAAGCAACCCTGATGACGGGCCGCTTCTCCGACGATCTGAGGGAAGTCATTTACATTGCCCATGAATTGGGACACCTGATGCATTACGAGTCCATGACCGGTGAAGAAGCAGAACTCGCCTACTGCACCATATTCGCCTCCAACCATGCCGGTCTGGAGAACATTTCGCCCGAGGCCAAGGAAAGGATTATCTTCCTCGAAAAGAGCGCTTCGCAAAATGCCCTTCGCCTCCTTACGTCCATGCTCGATGAGGAGAAGGTCCGGGAGGCAGCAGAGACATACAGAAAGTGGATCGATGGGTACCATTTGAAGGCCAATTCTGAAAAGGTCCAAAGGCCAATACATGACAATGAAAGGGAAATACCTCATGAGTAAAACCCGTCTTGAAATCCTGCTCCCCAAAGGGCAGGAAGAAATCCTCCCCGAAGAAGCATATGAAATGTCCGGATCAGGCATGTGGCTCGAGGACCAGGGAACCCGCGTCCTGGTCCGCAGTTACCCCAGTGACGCCGACGAGTTCCTCCGCCTCCTGAAGAACGCAGGGATCATCCCCGAAGAGATAAGGACTATCGAGGAAAATGAACAGGACTACGCCGCTCTGACCAAGAAGTACTTCAGACCCATCAGAATTGAAGATGTAAGCATCGTGGCCCCCTGGAACAAAACCCGGAAGGATGGCCGCAGCCGGATCATCATTGAGCCGGGAATGGCATTCGGGACGGGAAGGCACGAATCTACGAGACTCATGATGAAGCTTATGCGGAGCATCGACCTCTCCGGCAAAGGTGTCCTCGACCTCGGCTGTGGCTCGGCTATACTTTCTCTCTACGCATCGCTGCGCGGAGCCAGAGAAGTCCTGGCGGTGGATCATGAAGTCGACGCCGTCCTGTCTGCCCGGAAGAACCTGGACCTGAACAATTCCAAAACCATCCAACTCGTCTGTTCCGATATCTCCTCTGTCTGCGGCACCTATGACGTGGTGCTGGCAAACCTGGACATCAGGACCTTCACCGCCCTTTCCGGGCAGGTTGCCGCTTTCCTCTCCCCACAAGCACGCTTGATCGTGTCAGGCATACTCGGTCACGACCGCAAGAAACTGCTCTCCCTCTTCAGCGGACTTACTCTTCTTCAAATGGAGGAACGAAACGCCTGGCGCGGCTTTCTCTTTCTCAAGGAATCATAGCCGCCATCGCCCCGGAGCCGGCTTAGGCTCGTCCTTAGGACATGGCCAGTCTGTGGGATCCAGACTGCCGCACCCAAACCGCGTTCGCGCCAAGAAGGGCTTTTGTGGTAGAGTGTAGAAGAACATTATGACCAATCCCGGCCTTCATCAGACGAATCGAGAACCCTTTCCCCCCTACCGCGCCCTCACAGGCCAGATGTTTTCAAGGGCCGCAGGCGTTCCTCTTGTTCCCGGTAACAGTGTCCGGATTCTGAAGGACGCAGCCGAGAATTACCCTGCCTGGCTTGAAGCCATGACCGGCGCAAAGAAGATGATCCATTTTGAAAGTTACCTCATACACGAAGACGACGAGGGCCGGACTTTCGCCAAAGTCCTCGCCGCCAAGGCGCAGGAAGGCGTCCAGGTCAGAATTATCTACGATTGGCTGGGAGCCCTCGGCAAGACCTCTCCGGGTTTCTGGAAAGATCTGAGAGCCTCCGGCGTGGAAGTGCGCTGCTTCAACCCGCCGCAGTTCGAGAGCCCTTTGGGATGGCTTACCAGGGACCACCGCAAGCTCATCACCATAGACGGCCAGACCGGATTTGTAAGCGGGCTCTGCGTTGGCGCCATGTGGGTCGGCGACCCGAAGAAATCCATCGAACCCTGGCGCGATACAGGCGTCGAAGTGAAGGGACCTGCCGTAGCCGTGATGGAGCGCGCTTTTGCGCAGGTCTGGGACTCCTCGGGCGAAGGCCTGCTTTCGTCTGAAATACCGCAGACGGAACCCATTGTCCCTGCAGGCAACGTGAAACTGAGGGTCGTGGCAAGCGCGCCCAACACGGCCGGAATATACCGGCTGGACCAGCTTATCGCCGCATTGGCCCGCCGCTCGCTCTGGCTCACAGATGCCTACTTTGTGGGCATGACGCCCTATGTGCAGGCATTGCGGGCAGCAGCAGCCGACGGGGTAGACGTGCGGCTTCTCGTCCCCAGCGGCACCGACATCCCCATCGTCAGGGCAATATCGAGGGCAGGCTATCAACCTTTACTCGAGGCCGGTGTGCGGGTCTTCGAGTGGAACGGCCCCATGCTCCACGCCAAGACCGCTGTGGCAGACGGACGCTGGGCCAGGGTTGGCTCTACGAACCTGAATCCGGCAAGCTGGATCGGCAATTATGAGCTCGACGTGGTGGTGGAAAACAAGGAATTCGCCTGCGGAATGGAGGACATGTACCTCGATGACCTGGCCAATTCCACGGAAATTGTGCTAAGCAAACGTCACAAGGTCCTTCCTCTGGCAAAAAGACCGAGACGGCCGCGCCGCCGGGTCACCGGCGCAGGAGGGAGCACCGGCCGCATGGGCACCGGCGCCATCAGGATTGGTAACATGGTGGGCGCAGCCATAACCAACCGGCGTGTTCTGGTCCCTGCCGAGACAAGGCTCATGATAGCATCAAGCATAATCCTTCTGGCTATAGCCGTCATGGCTGCGCTCTGGCCCCGGTGGATAGCCTTCCCCCTGGCTGTGCTCTGCGCCTTTTTCGCCGCGTCGCTCTTCGTGAGGGGCTACAAGCTTCACCGGAAACAAAAGGCGGAAGGCAGCACGACTTCCGAAACAAAGAAAGTTGAATGACTATAATTACACGGAGAAAAGCGGTTCATCATGAGCGACTCAGCAAGACTGCGCGTTGTCACGTACAACGTTCATAAGTGCCGGGGCCTTGACAGAAGGGTCAGGCCGGAGCGGATAACAGAGGTTCTGCAGGAGATAGATGCCGATATAATAGCCCTGCAGGAAGTGCTGAGCATTGAAGGCTCATCGCAAGAAGCCCACCAGGCCAGCTTCATCGCCAACCAGCTCGGATATGATTACAGGATAGGGGAAACCAGGATACTCAGGGGCGGATCATACGGGAACGTAATTCTCAGCAGACTGCCCATCTCTTCCGTGCTCAATTTTGATATCAGTTTCCGCCGCAGAGAAGAACGGGGCTGTCTCCGCGCCGATATCGCCCTGGGACAAGGACAGATCATTCACGTCTACAACGCCCACTTCGGCACCGCTTTTTTCGAGAGGCGCCACCAGGTGCGAAGACTCCTCGATGCAGACATGCTGAGAAGAGAGCATCTTAAAGGGCCGCGCCTCCTTCTCGGAGACTTCAACGATTGGACCCGCGGCCTCACCTCAAAACTGCTTTCCGCCCATTTCGACAGTCCCCACAAGGGTGCCCACCTCAGACGGCGGCGAAGTTACCCGGGTATCATACCCCTTCTCCACCTTGACCACATATACTTCGACGACGAGCTGGTCCTGGAACATGCCGCACACCTCCGCAGTCCCAAAGCGTTGGTGGCTTCGGACCATCTCCCCCTTATCGGGGACTTCCGCCTCCCATCCCAGAGCAGCACCCACCCCAGCCCCGGCCTCCACAAGGCGATCTGAGAATAGACAACCGAGAAGCCTGGCCTTTGCACAAGGGTGGGCGAGTGATTATGGTTAGCCTATGTACCCCACAAATCGAGTAAGGAGGGCGACTGCATGGCAACGTTAACGGGAACTCAACTGGCTGAAAGCATCCGTACTAAGATAGGAGAATTGAAGAAGGTATGCGAGGGAGTGGATGAGGTGACCGCTTCCCGGGCCCCTGAAGGACGATGGTCTCCCCGGGAGATTCTTTCCCATCTCGTGGGACCTGAAGGGACGGGCCATCTCCCATTGATGAAGGCATATCTCCAGAGCGACACCCCCCTTCTCACCCTCGAACCGGGCAATCCCTTCTTTACGGCCCAACGTGCCAAATCGACCGTCGCTCAGCTCCTCTCTGAAGCGGAGAAGGAGTACGAGAGCATCGCTCTTTTCGCCTCGGGATTGTCAGGAGAAGAGTTGGACAGAAAGGCCCACATACCGGCATTCAAAGAAGCGCCTTTCGGAGAGTACCCCTCACTGGAAACTCTGATCGGTGTCCTGGGCGAATGGCATCTCCAATTCCACATTGACCACATGCGTGAGGTCCTGAAGGCGCTGCAGGCTGCGTAGGGCAGAGGTGCTGCCGGGCGGTGCTGTCCGGCAGGAAGGAAGTCGACGGAATCGTCTACATAGAGTTGACTGAAACCATAAGGGGCCAGCTGTATGTGCCCGGTTGCGCATCCTTACTAAGGAAGAACCGGTAACCGATATCTGTTGTGAGGCCCCCCTGAATATAGGGTTGGAAGACATGGCCTCCGCCTGTGGGAAGTTGTATTTCCTTTCCGGACAGCATTACGCTGACCCTGTCAAAGAACTTCTCCGGACCGCCCATAACATCAAACATGAGCAGATAGCCCCGGGGATTGTTGCTTTTGACGGCGATGGTGGAAGCCGCCGGCACGTCCACAAACCCCTGGAGCACATCTTTGTCGGTAATCATCAATTGCTGGGTCTGGTTCAAAATTCTCATACTGGTCCGTTCGAGTACCGTTGCACTCATGGCGACCTTCGCGCTGGCCAATACGGAGGTGCTGCCGGCGAAGGCTTTCTGTCCACCCAGCATGCCCGCCAGTGACAGGGACGCGATGAGTGCCGTAGTGACAAGCCTCTGCTGTAACTTCAGACCCCAATCGAGCTGATTATGCTTGAGATGACCCGCTTCGACCAGAAGTTCACCGATCTTCCTTCTGGAATCCTTCTGACGGGCAAGGGCCTCTTCCAGTTGTTCCGGTGTAATCTGACCGGCAGAGAGCAAAACCTCCCCCAAACGGTAATTACCTGAAACACCGGGGATTATCCTCCATCCCCTGAGCAGACCATGATTGGCATGCGGCTGTTCCCTGGTCCCTTCCCGGTATTTCGGTAAGCCTTCATGGTTCTTTTGCAGAAGAAGGCTTGCCTGAGCCGAAGCCTTGCTGGACAACTTCGCTGTGGAATTCCAGGCGGAACGGTACCCGTATCTCTGCATTCTCAACCTGATTTCCCTGAGAAAAAGCATCTGTCTCAATTCCCTCGATGTCAATAGCGGAGAGGAGAACCCCCTATGCCTCAAGGCGTAATGCATAGGTATGGCTGTCCATCTCTGAGAGTTTAT
>CAYOYU010000221.1:0-8362 GCA_964408265.1 uncultured Syntrophorhabdaceae bacterium | reverse complement strand
GATCGGCAGACATGATTCCTCCTCCTTCAAGAAGAAGCTCGAAACCTATCCTGACCATGAAAGAGACATGTTACGGGCAGCGGTGAGGAAACGGGGCGGTTTCGTTTACGTCATAGTTGAAGGCACAGGGTTTTTGAGGTATATGGTGCGGAACATAGTGGGTACCCTTTTACTTGTAGGGTCAGGCAGATTAACAGAAGAAGAATTCCTGGAAATCCTCAACTCGAGGGATCGCGAGAATGCGGGGCCCACGGCACCGCCTCAGGGCCTTTTCCTCAGAAATATAAGATACTGAGTCTGCATCAGCAGCGTGAAATCTCTGCGGCTTGTATCCGTGAAGAGGGAAGGTCCTTTAACTGAAATATGCTCCCAGTACATATTGTTGGATCATCCGATGGGTATTAAAAAAGGAGCCGTTCAGCGCCATAGAGTGAAGCATGACGTTGATGAAACCATTTCGGTCATCGTAGAAAAGGGGCACAACATTCTTCTCCAGTTTCTCGTAAAGAGACAGGGCGTCCTTCGCTGAATCAGAAGGCTCTTCCGCCATCCTCGGGTCCGTACCTATTGCCCAGCCAGTGAGTCCCTCGATACAACCCTCAATCCACCATCCGTCAAGAATACTCAGGCTCGGCACGCCGTTTACCGCAGCCTTCATACAACTTGTACCGGATGCTTCGAGTGGAGGCTGTGGGGTGTTGAGCCAGATGTCCACGCCAGACGTAAGAAGCCTCCCGAGAGTCATATCGTAATTTCCGATGTAGGCAATCTTTACGCTCTCCCGCAGGGACGTGGCAATCTGGAAGATTCGATGTATCAACTCCTTCCCTTCCTGGTCCTGAGGATGGGTCTTACCGGCAAAGATTATCTGAAGGCCGGAGGCAGATGCGATCGACCGGAGCCTCTCGGTGTCGCGGAAGAGGAGGTCAGCCCGTTTGTACGTTGCGGCGCGCCTCGCGAAACCTATGGTGAGCACATTTATGTCGAGTCCTGCGTTTGTCTGACGGTTAACGTACTGCAAAAGGTGCTTCTTTGTAGCCATATGGGCGTTCCACACCTCTTCCTTCGGTATGGAGAGGGCATAACGGAGGCTGAAGTTATCCTGCCGCCAGCCCTGAATGTGGCGGTCATAGAGCTCCTGAAACGGTTTTGAGGCCCATGTAGCCGCATGGACTCCATTTGTGATTTCGTTGATCACATAATCGCGGAACATCAGTTGGGACACTTCCTGATGCCTTTTAGCAACGCCGTTCACATAACAACTCAACGCAAGGGCGAGGTAGGTCATGTTAAGGGTATTCTTGTCCTCCAGTACTTCTGCTATGTTGCGTGTATCGCCCTTACGCTGGAGTATGCTCTTCAAGTAGTCAACGTCATAGGGATCCTGATAATCGAGCAGATACTCAATGTCACCGATAACCGATGATACGAGTTCCAAGGGAAATCTGTCATGGCCGGCAGGAACGGGCGTATGGGTGGTAAAGACGCACTTGCTCCTGACGGTTTCAAGCATACCGTGTGTGATGTTTTTTGAGCCTGCCTTCCTTGCCTCATCGGCTAACAACTGCCAAGTGAGAAAACTCGCGTGACCTTCGTTCATGTGGTACTTCTCGATCCGGTCGTACCCAAGGGCCTGAAGCATCCGGATTCCACCCGCACCGAGAATGAGTTCCTGACAGAGCCTGTAGCGCTGGTCTCCGCCGTAAAGATAATGGGTAAGGGCTCTGTCAGACTCGGCGTTTTCAGGGAGATCGGTATCGAGAAAGTAGACCGGTACTTCGTACCCACCCACTCCCACCACCTTGTAGAGGTAGGCACAGATTGCCACGGTGCGTCCTTCTATAGAGATGGAGGTTCGTTGGGGGACCTCAGTCATATAGTCCGCCACCACCCACTCCACGGGCTGTTCTCTCTGCCAGCCTTCATTGTCGAGGATTTGGTAGAAGTACCCTTTGCGATAAAGCAGAGTAATTCCGATCATGGGGATATGGAGATCTGCGGCTGCCCTGATCGTATCTCCGGCCAGAACTCCCAGTCCTCCACTGTAGGTAGGTACATTGGGCTCAACTGCGATTTCCATGGAGAAATAGGCTACTTTACCTTCATTAGCCATGCGAACCCTCCTCTTTGCCGCAAAATTGGAAATCTCTTCTTGGGATTTTAGCAGAATTGTCCGGCTAAGTCAGTGCAAAAGAGTTGTCCCCAAGAGGAGTGCCGGTCCAGGAGAAAGATACTGTACAGAGCTAGCAGTGGTGGGGTATGCTGTGAAAAGAATGGGGAATGGGCAAGGTGGATTACGATGAAATTATTGGCCGTTTAGGGGCCCTATCAATTCCTGAAAACGTGGCGGGTATGGCGCGCTTCGGCATCAATGCACATAATACCCTTGGGATCCCTGTGGTGAAGTTGAGGGAACTGGCGAGGAGCATAGGTCGTGACCATGGACTTGCCGCGCGCCTTTTTGCTGCCGGTATCCACGAGTCACGGATTCTGGCATCCATGGTGGACGAACCCCGGTTGGTCACAGAAATGCAAATGGAAGAATGGGTAAGCGCTTTCGATTCCTGGGATGTCTGCGATGGATGCTGCAATAACCTGTTCGTCAAGACAGGGTTTGCGGAACAGAAAGCCCTGCAATGGAGTGCGAGACCTGAAGAGTTCGTGAAACGTGCCGGGTTCGTCTTGATGGCCGTACTTGCAGTTCACCATAAGGAGTCCCCAGAGGCCCTCTTCCGGAGTTTTCTGGTAGCTGTCAAGAGGGGGGCTGCAGACGAGAGAAATTTTGTCAAGAAGGCGGTGAACTGGGCTTTACGTCAAATAGGAAAGCGCAGTATGGGACTCAATATACTGGCCGTTGCTTTGGCTGGAGAACTGGCGGAAAGCAGTGCAAGGACAGCTCGATGGATCGGAAGGAATGCAATGAAGGAACTCGAGAGCGAGAGCGTACAGCGGCGCTTGGCACGCAAAGATCCACTTTGACCAGTGTAATGACCTCTTCGGGTGGACAAAACGAAGCCGGTGGAGAATCCTAAAGCGAAAGGAGCAGACAATGATTCACGAGGCCGTCATGGCAGAAATCAGAGGTTTCATGAACAGCCGTATCATCCTAACGGCAGCAGAACTCGGTATCTTTACCCTTCTTGATGAAAGGGCATCGACGGTCGAGGAGATAGCCGGACATCTCAAAACAGACAGGCGAGTGACGGAACGAATCCTGGAGTGCCTTGTGACCTTCGGTCTTCTTGCTAAGGAAGGAGCAGCCTATTCGGTTGCCGGGGAGGGGGTATTTTTGTCTTCGAGAAACCCGGAGACCATTCTACCCATGGTCCTTCATATGTGCCGGTTATGGAAGAACTGGAGTGTCCTTAGCGAAATCGCGAGGAAAGGGACAGAGTCGCAAGAGATCCAGGGGTTGAAATTCGACGATAAAGACTGGAAAGCTTTTATAGGAGCCATGCACGTGGCCGCGAGAGGGCTGTCCATTGAAATCGCTGAAGCATGTGACCTGGGAAGGTTCCGGAAGATGCTTGATGTAGGTGGAGCATCCGGCACTTACACCATCGCATTTCTCAGGCGCAACCCTGATATGAGTGCGGTCATCTTCGACCTTCAGGACGTCATACCGACAGCGAGGGAACGGATCCTGGCAGAAGGGCTCTCGGCCCGGGTAGAACTGGTGGCGGGAGACTTTTATGAAGATGAACTTCCCGGAGGCTGCGATCTGGCACTTCTGTCGGCTATAATACATCAGAACGGTCTGGATGGTAATTTGAGACTCTTCCAAAAGGTCTTTCGGGCTCTTGAGCGAGGCGGTGTAGTGCTCATTCGGGATCACGTTATGGATGAGTCCAGAACCAAGCCGGCGGCGGGAGCTCTTTTCGCCATCAATATGATCGTGAATACCAGAGAAGGGGACACCTACACCTTTGGAGAGATACGGGGCGTTCTCGAAAAGGCTGGTTTTGTCGACATAAAGCTGACCCGGCAAGGGGAAAAAATGGATTGTCTCGTGGAAGCGAGGAAACCGTAGTTGACAGCGGATGAGTCTTTGAGCTCGTCCCCGGGGAGATAGAGTGTCTGAATATACGCTTATAGCCACTTCGACTTTCGGCCTTGAGGCCGTGGTAGCCCGTGAACTGAAGGGGCTGAGTTACGACGAACTGACCGTGGATAACGGGAAAGTCACATTCCAAGGTAACGAGGCCGACATTGCACGATGCAACATATGGCTCAGGACTGCCGACAGGATATTGATCAACCTAACCGAGTTTGAGGCGACTGATTTCGGACAGCTCTTTGACGGGACCTATCGCTTTCCCTGGGAGGAATTGATTCCTTTAGACGGGACCATCCATATTACAGGAAAATCGATAAAATCGAAGCTTTTCAGCGTGAGGGATTGCCAGTCAATCGTAAAGAAGGCGATCATTGAAGCAATGAAAAGGAAGTACCCCACCGCCGAGTTCAAAGAGACAGGACCGATTTACAAAATAGAAGTCGGGCTGCTCAAGGATAAGGTGACACTTACCCTCGATACCACCGGGCCGGGGCTCCACAAGAGAGGCTACCGGCAAGAGACGGGGGAGGCGCCCATCAGGGAAACACTTGCGGCCGGGCTTGTCCTGCTGTCCAGATGGGTACCGGATAGGATCTTTGCGGATCCTTTCTGCGGGTCAGGGACTATTGCCATAGAGGCGGCCCTTATAGGGAGAAATATTGCCCCTGGGTTAAAGAGGACCTTTGTTTCGGAAGAGTGGAAGCATATTCCCGCAGACATCTGGAGCAAAGCAAGAGAGGAAGCGAGGATGGCGATAAATGATCGACAATTCAGGATTCTCGCTTCCGATTCTGACGGACGCGTCGTAAGCAAGGCAAGAGAGAATGCTTTGAACGCGGGAGTTGACGAAAACATTGCATTCCAGAAACTCCCCGTCGAAGAGTTCCGGTCCTCCAGGAAGTATGGTTGTATTGTCTGCAATCCGCCCTATGGTGAGAGGTCCGGGGAGCTGCTGGAAGTGGAAGGCCTTTATCGGAGAATGGGGGAAGTCTTTTCCCTCCTCGACCGTTGGTCCTTTTTTATCCTTTCAGCCCATCCCGGCTTTGAACGCTTCTTCGGGCAGAAGGCCGATAGAAACAGGAAGATATATAACGGAAACATCAAATGTTATTACTATCAGTTTCTCGGTCCGTTACCTCCTAGGAGGCGTACAGAAGGTGGCGGTGAAGAAGTTGACGAGCAAAATGATACAACAGAAAGGAAGACGAAGGAGGAGCCGAATGCTTAGGAAACTTACGTTGGTGATTCTGGTGCTGGTCGGTTTTGCTGATGCGGCCCTTGCAGGACCCCTGGACGATCTGATGAAAGGAATCAAGACGCCGGGGATTAAGGCTCCTGGTGGGGCGCAGAGCTCTGCACCCGAAGAGAAAACAGTGATCTCAGGCCTGAAGGAAGCGTTGTCAATAGGTACGGGGAAGGCCGTTACTTCCGTCTCAAAAATGGATGGATACCTCGCAAATCAGGCTATCAAAATTCTGCTCCCCGATAACATACAGAACGTTGCGGGGGTTCTCGGGAAGATGGGCTACCAGAAAGAGGTTGATGATTTTACCCTTTCCATGAACAGAGCTGCGGAGGCTGCAGCCCCCAAGGCACGAAAGTACTTTGTAGAAGCCATAAAACAGATGAGCTTCGAAGACGCCACCAATATCCTGAAGGGTGGGAATACCGCTGCCACAGACTACTTCAAGTCGAAGACCTTCAGCAAGATCTATGACGATTTCAAGCCTTCGGTGTCGGAGAGCATGAATAAGGTGGGTGTGACCAAATCTTATAAGGATCTTACGGGCCGTGCCTCATCCATACCTTTTGTAAACATCGGTTCGCTGGATCTTGATCACTACGTAACCACGAAGGCCCTGGATGGACTCTTCTACATGGTGGGTCAGGAAGAGACGAAGATCAGGACCCAGCCTGCAGCACGAGTCACTGACCTTCTGAAGACAGTATTCGGGAAGTAAAGGGATCGCTTAGCCGGGTTCTTGTTCTACCTGGTATCCAGCTGTCTCAACGGCGCTCTCAATGTCTGACCGATGCACCTTGGATTCATCATAAGTCACGTTGAGCAGCCCGATCTGTACGTCGGCCGCAGAGATACCGTCCAGCATTCCAATCGCCTTCTTTACGTTCATAACACAGTGCTGACAGCTCATGCCCTTGATTCTGATCGTTTCGTTCACCATATCTTCCCCCTAAGCGGCTGATTTACAGTGGGAATATAGGTTCCGGAATGGTCCGTTTCAACGGGGGCGGATCGTCAACCGATGGCGGTCCAGCCGAGGAATCAGATCTTAACGATTGAGTAACTTCTTTCCCCCAATCCCAGTTTTTCGGCATGGTCCAGTTGGGTGTTCCAGGTTACGGACGGGAACATTGCGTGCCATTTGTCCTCGCCTTTCGCAAGCCTTGTTTTGATTGACGTATTGGGAAGGGATTCTTCGTTATTCACCAGGTCGCAGGAGGCGGCATCTATGGAAACAGGATCGATGGAGGCAAGGATACCGATATCTCTTACAATGGCGGCATCGTTATTGGGATAACAGTCACAGGCAGGACTTACCTGCATCACGAAGTTGAGGAAGACGCATTTTTTCCTCTTTCCTGTCAGTGCCCCGAGCACGTGTTCCACCATCTTCTTCTGAAAGACGTCCTGTGCCTGGTTCCACTGAATTTCGATGGCCCTGAGGGGGCATATCATGATGCATTCCCCGCAACCGATGCATTTTGACCGGTCTATGGAGGCCTTCTTGTCCGTCACGGAAATGGCGGAAGAAGGACAGTATCCAGTGCAGAGCTTGCATCCCTTACAAACGGACGTATTGATACGAGGAGCTACGGTACTGTGCTGGACCAGCTTGCCTTCTTTCGTAGCACAGCCCATCCCTATGTTCTTGAGCGCACCGCCGAACCCCGACAATTCATGGGCTTTGAAATGGGTTACCACCACTATACCGTCCGCATCTGCTATCGCCTTGGCGATGTTTACAGCCTTGAGCACCTCGCCGTCTATGGGGACCTTCACCCCGGACGTTCCCCGGACGCCGTCGGCGATAATAATGGGACACCCCACGCAGGAGTAGTCGAATCCATTAATGACAGCCGTGGTCAAATGGCTTACAGCATCGCTTCGGGACCCGGTGTAAAGGGTGTTGGTGTCCGTAAGAAAGGGTCTAGCACCGATGCTGCGCACCTTCTCAGCAATCCGCCTGAGGAAGACGGGTCTGAGGTAGGCAATGTTGCCAAACTCGCCGAAATGGAGTTTAATGGCAATGATCTCATTCTTCTTGAACTTTGTATCTATTTTAGTGCGATTCAGGAGATCTTCCACCTTGTCGAGTAGATTTCTTTTCGGTGTTGTTCTTAGATCGGTAAAGTAGACCTTGGACATGGCGGCTCCTTTTCTATTTAAATTATGGTAGAATTATGGTAGAAGTAATCCAGGATTGTCAAGGTTTGTCGACAAATTAAGGAGGTTTCTTTCATGTTAAATCTCTCCGAGAAGCACAGCATGATACGTATGATTGCGGAGAAATTGGCCAAGGAAAAGGTTGCTCCCAGAGCCAAGGAGATCGATGCAACCGGTGCTTTTCCCTGGGACCTTGTGGACATATATAAGAAACATGGATTTTTGTATCTTATGCTGCCGGAGCGTTTCGGTGGGCTTGATGGAGATATTACGTCCCTCTGTCTTGTCATCGAGGAGTTGGCAAAGGTTTCCGGTACAGGTTCCTTGATCCCTCTCGCCCATAACGTTGGGCTTATGCCCTTTATGGTTGCAGCCAGCGAGGAGCAGAAAGAGTATATCTACGGAAAGATCGCTGTTCCCGATAGGATGCATCTCGTAGCAGTTGCACTTACTGAGCCTGATGCCGGGTCCGACGCATCGCATATGAGAACGAATGCGGTACGGGACGGAGAATATTACTATCTCAACGGCAAAAAATCAATGATCACAAATGGTGCGAGCGCCCAATTCATCACCGTGTTCGCCACTACCAACCCGAAACTGCGGACAGCCGGCATAACGGCATTCTACGTGGAGAGAGACTATCCGGGCGTAATAGTAGGGAAGAATGAGGAAAAGATGGGGATGGTGGGCTCTGATCTTTCGGAGGTCATGTTCGACAATGTGAGGCTCACGAAGGATAATATGCTCGGAACTGAAGGGCAGGGCTGGGATATTGCCATGTCTACCCTGAACCTTTCAAGACCGGCCGTAGGTGCTCAGGCAGTGGGAATTGCACAGGGAGCCCTGGATTTTTCTGTTGAATATGCATGGAAGAGAGTGCAGTTCGGGCAGAAGAT
>CAYOYU010000220.1:0-8377 GCA_964408265.1 uncultured Syntrophorhabdaceae bacterium | reverse complement strand
AAGTCTTATGGGGCAGCAAAGTAAGTCCCGGCACCATCTCCAACCTCAATGCAAAAATATATGCCACTATCGAGGAGTGGGGAAAGAAGCTGATCGAGGGAGCGCACCCCTATGTCTATCTCGATGGGATCTTCCTCAAGCGAAGCTGGGGGAGGTATAACCAAATCTTGTTGATGGACAGAAAAGAGGCGCATAGGCCTCTCCTTCCTGCTCGTTATAGTACTAGCACTAAGGCTATGACTACAACTTATTTTGAGGATATGAGGCAACCGGTCTGGCGCGGTGTCTGCCTGAAATGGCCGTTGGCGTAATTGTTTTGATCTCGGGTGTTCTGTTCTATTGCGCAGTTGCTTCCCTGGCTTGGGGAGCCGTACGTTTAATCGTTGCTGTTATCGCAAAGCGTAGGGCCGGGCAAGCTGATTCCTGATGAGTGTGAAACGTATTACGCGTGACAGTTAGCAAGGCAACTATCTTTGCAAGGCTTTTGTGACAAAAAACGGCGTCCCGTGGCCGGGGATAATGCTATCCGACATTGCCGCCAGCCGCTTGGCGCTGTCTAGGGCGATATTTCGGTCATAAAAATCTGCATTGTGATTCCAGATCTTTCTTTCAACAAAATAACTGTAAGAGATGACCGCATCGCCGGCGATTGCAATCTTCGCATGTATCCCTTCTATCCTGCAGCTGACCAGAATCGATGCGTGGTCGGATGTGTGACCTGGCGTGAAGACAGCGCGCACCCCTGATGCGATCTCTTCGCCGTCCTTTACGCCAACGAAGGTTCTTATCCCAAGTTTTTCGCGGAGGGGTATGGATACAATACGTTCAGCTTGAGAAAAAAGATGCAGGCTTCCATAATGATCCTGGTGCCAGTGGGTGATGAATACTGCATCGATATGTTCGGGCTCGATGCCATAGACTTGCAGGGCAGATAGCAGAGACTCGGAGTTCTGCCGTGTGGTCTTCTCATTAAGAATTCCTTCGTAATCGAAGCCTGTATCCACCAGTATCTTTCGGTCCGATTGAATAAGCGTTACCGTCGAGCCGCCACCAATACCAAGGTTGTATTTCATCTTCTGGGTGAACGGTCCCGGCAACTCTTGTGGCTCCAGACACAACGTTCCCGTTTTAATCATCTTGACGGAAGGATAATTCGGAGCTACCACCATGTATCGTCTATCTTATCCCAATTTCTCGAATATTAACACCTGTGGTGCGGTCACTCCTTGCCCTCTACCATCACGTTCGCCCTACTTAATTTCCATGGTACAGGCGGGAGCGGGTTTTAACAGTTGCGGGACATGGCGATCAGGTAGTATTTCCACTCTTGTTGGCTATGCGAGTTTTCAGTCCCCTAGTTCCGGGAAAACGAATTTAACGTCTGGTTCTCTAGGTTTTGGTTCAAAGGCTCTAATCGATGCGGGCATATTCTCCCATAGCGCGAGAGATCGATAGTAATCGTTCCAGTCGATTACCACACTCACCAGTGACTTGCAAGTCTGCGTAAGCTCCATCATGAAATTCTTGGACGAGAACTGTAGGGCTTCCTGTGCCAAAGTTAGTGCTTCCACCGGCTGATGACGCTGCTGACACCTCCAGGCAGCGCAGTTGACCATACATCGAACCATGTCTTCTATGCACTCCAGGTCCTCCCTTGATATTCCCTGTAAATCAGTCACCTCCCAACAAACCCACTCAAGGCTTCTGAACAGCCGCAACGCGGCCTCCCAGTCTTGCTGGTCACAGTAATAATGCGCTTTTGCACGAAGGACTGTTCTGTGAAGCTCCAGGGCATAAGCCAATTCACCCTTTCTTCCAAATCGTCGTGCCAGGTCTTTAACCTCATTTAGACACAGCTCAAAGGCGCAGATATCTAGAGCCGGGGGAGTTGCGACGGCTACCATCACCTGGGCCTTCTTCATTAGGGAAGCAAACAGTCCGTCCACGAGACACAGTTCCCTGCTGAGTGCCTCTGCTTCTAGGAGAAAATCCATCGCTTCGGCAAACTTGCCACTATTGACCAGAATCGTAGCATGGTTACCCAAAACAGCTTGCAGCCCGGCGAGGTTGTGATTTTCACGACAGACCGTCTCTGCTTCGCCTGATTTCGCCAAGGCAGCGTCGATCCTTCCCATCGCCTCAAGGACCTGAGCTTGACCATCCAATGCGATTTGTAATCGGTGGTGGTCCGCGGATTCACGAGCGAGTGATTCCAATTCCTGGCAAACTTTCATATCCATAAAGTAATCTCCAGCACCCCATAATAACACTGCCTTTTCCGCTAGAACTCTCCGAAGCAGGTCGGTGTTCCCCTTGTTTTGTTCCTGGCAAATCAAATAGTCGCAAAGTGCCAGGGGTGCTTTGAGTTGTTCTTTCGCGGAGAGGAAGTCTCGGAGCAGCCGTAGAATCTGCCAACCTGTTCCAGCCAATTGTTCGGGTGTTTCGATTAACGGTTGATACGCTTGGTGAGGGCTAACTCCCGTATTGCTCTCGACGGCTGCCCAATACATCTCAATATCGAAGTATCCTTGATTCCAGGCTGAGCTCAAAAAGGACACATTCTTCAAAAGCGTCGTCAGCGCCGGCCATGCGTGAGCTTCCTGCCAATGCCATGGCAACTCCGCCACTTTACGGGCATCGAAATCCTTCTGCACGTCAAAATAATCCGCCAGCGTGCTGTGAGCGACACGCTGGTCAGCCTCGGTTGACAGGAATAAGGACTGCACCGCTGTGCGTAAGAATTCGTGACCAAAGGCAAAGAGGCCGGTGCGCTGGCTCAAGTGCGGTTCCAATGTGAGAAAAAGAGGTGCCCAAAAAGTGTGTGGAAGAGGTTGGGAACCATCACCCAGCAAATCGAGCCATTCGGACTCGGAGAGACCTTGTCGTGCTGCCCAAAGGAGGGAGAGGGCGCGCCGAACGAGGTCTATCTTCGGCTTGTCCTGTTCCGGGTCCTGGCCGTCGAAGTCCACTTGCCAGCGGGCCACGACGCGCAGGAAGAGGTCTTTCGGATTGTCGGCTTCGAGGTAATGGCCAACACACTGGGGCAGTTGTTCGAAGCTGCCGAACTGGCGTAGTTCCTCAAGAATCGTGCGTAGGAAAAGCGGGTTCCTTGCGCCGGGAGCGGTGACCAATTGATGCCGCAGCACTGGCTCCAGCGTGCGGGCGTGGATCCTAAGATACTCGTTGACCATGGCGTCCACTTCGGCCTCGCTGGCCTTAGGCAGATCGTGTTCTGACCAGGCGAGTTGGCGGAGTGCTTCCATCTGCGGGCCGGGAAGGGCTGAGGCGAATACCATGACGTGTAGAGGGAACTGGGGCGGCAGGAAGCGCAGGTGGCAATCTTGCTCGGTGCCCTGCACCTGGTTAAGTCCGTCTAGGACCAGGACGATCCGACCTTTGCCGATGGTCTGCTCGAGCCAAAGAGGCAAGGCATAGCGGAGTTTTTCCGGATCGGAAGGGACATCGTCCGCGATACCGAAACGGCCTTTGAGTTCGCCAAGCAAGCGACGCAGGAAGCCTTCCGGGGACGTACTTTCGGGCGTTGCGCCGAAGTAGTGTTGGAACAGGAAGTCCTCTGGGTGATTATCTGCCCAGTCGCGCGCCCAGGCAGCGAGCAGGGCTGTTTTGCCGCCACCGCTCTCGCCGGTGACGACAAGACCCTTGCCTTTATGGTCGTGAATCGCGACGAAGGCGTTGAGGGCCAGCAAGTGCGCAGGGCGGTCGATGCAGGCGAAGAGTTTGTTCCTCGAGTGGGCCGCGTGGGCCATCCTCTCCTGCGCCAGCGGGTCGGGGGCCTGGTCCTCGGGGTAGAGGCGATCAATCAGTTTGTCGAACTGATTGCGGACAATCTCTGCTAGGGCCTTCGGATCGGCATAGGGCTCCACGAGCGGCAGTTTGCTGTCGCGGATGCGCTGTTTGAGGGCGGCAAGTTTGGCTTTACGTTCTTCCGTCCGTCGATTTGCCTCGCTTCTACCATATTTCTCGATGTCGGTCTCGATGTCGGTCTCGACCATATTCCGGCGTTCGTCGTCGGTGAGCGCGGGGTCGTGGGCATATACCGGATCGCGGAAGTAGAAAAAGGCTTGGTGGTGCATGTTTGGATCGTTGAGCACACCGTGGAGGATTTCCAGTTCCGTTACGGACGTGCGTGCCTGAACGTGTTCCTGGAGCCACGGCTCCCGTGCGAGGACTTCGGGGCGGAACGTATCCGGGATCCAGCCGTAGCGTTCGCCGAGCAGACCGATGAAGTAGGGTCGGCTACGCTCAATCTCAGCCAGACAGAGCGGTAGCACTTGCCCTTCGTTAGCCTGGGCTTCAGTGATACCCCAGCGCAGGTCCACTTCGGTGAAGGTGACGAAGCGTTTGGAGCACTTGCGGCGCAGTTCCGGAAAGACCTCTTTCACGAGCAAATCCCGCTCCCGCGTCATGTCCCGGAAAGTGGAGGAGACGAAGACACGAATCTGACGGGCTTGAATTGGCGCGTTGGTTTGAACGTCTTTCATGGCCTTTACTTTATAGCATACCCCAACGACACAATTACCTTCAAAGTCTCCATAGCCGTCATAGACCGGATCAACCCTGCTTCACGCACCTAAGTACCTCCCAGTTGGTTTGCTGCGATTTGCTGAAGTCTCTTTCATTATATCCGTTGAATCGTAGCTATGCAAAATCTATTTGAGAAGGTATCTCTGGTAGGCTATCATATCCCAAAGGTGACCCGATGTGATTGGGTCGAATCGTGATACTATGACTGACATCTTTCTAAGTTATGCCCGCGAAGATGACATCCGCATAAAGGGCCTAGTCCTGGCCCTTGAACAGGAAGGACTCACTGTTTTTTGGGACCGCAGAATTCCATCCGGTGAGACCTGGCGCAGCTATATCGGAAAAGCTCTCGACGATGCAAGGTGTGTGATAGTAGCCTGGTCGCATTACTCTGTGAACTCGACATGGGTGATTGAAGAAGCCGACGACGGTATGCGGAGAGGCAAGTTAATACCGGTGCTGCTGGATGCCGTTGAGCAGCCCAGAGGTTTTCGCGAGATACAGGCGGCGGACTTAACAGGTTGGAAGCCAGACATGCCATCTCCACATTTCGATCAGTTGATTCAGGATGTCCGCAGGCACCTACGTAACAATGCCTCCGACAATTTCCAGCCGGTCCCAGGTCCCACTTCTGTATCCCGGGACGACCCCCAAGGAGCCTTCCCGATTGATATTCCCACGCACACCTCGGATAATCGAATTCTGGACCGCCCGGTCAACTTGGGCTTCGATGGCCCTATTGTTAATGAGATGCCAAACGGCTGGTTCAACAGCGAAGGTCACGTATCCGGCGTTTCCACCAGGTACAATGTCCGTCTTGTCCATCGTGATGACGGTGTCCCGGGCTGGTGCGTGCTGATGTCCCGGTATGAAGCTAATCATGGAGAGTTCGGGTCCCTTATGCAGCGTGTCCACGCTCCCTTTCTGGCTGGTAGAACAATCAAGTATGAAGGCGAACTCAGAGCGGAGGAAGTGGATGGGTGGGCAGGCCTTTGGCTTCGTGCTGATGGGGATGGAGTCGACAATCTTTTGCTGGATAACATGCGTAATAGATCGATTCGAGGCACGGTGCCCTGGACACGGTTCGAACTAAGTGTAAGTCTCCCTCGTGAGACTGTCTGGGTAAACTACGGAATCTTGCTATCCGGTTCTGGCAGGCTGTATGCTGACAATCTTCGTATTCTTGTCTGGAGCGCGGCCGGTGGTTGGTCTGAGGTCTGAGGGACTAAGATATGAATGCCAATGACTTTACTGCCACAGGATGTCCGTAGTCTTTGAACAAAAGTGTCGTTCTTTTCACTGTTCCTTCCTCATAGAGGTTCACACCGCGTTCCACACTCTCTCGGCACAAGCCTGCCAATTATCTGTAACAGTCTGGCCGTGCCATTGAGATGCGATGGTGTTGCCCGTCAGTTATTCTTCCTTCTGAGGGAGATGCTGTGGGTCTCCGCCTTGCCGGGTCTGACAACAACGGTCCTGGTAATCTCTTCGAAGCCTTCCTTGACAATCCGAATCTCATGCTCCCCTGCGGATACATTGTCCAGGGCCAAGGGGGTCTGTCCCTTGTCGGCCCCATCAAGAAAGATGTTTGCGCATGGTTGGGAGTTGATGCGAAGCTGGCCGAAGCCGGTCGAAGCCTCGACTTCTGTCTTGAAGGAGTGATTCACGTTCGTTTCTTTTCGCATTGGTTAAAATCTTGACCTTCTGCTCGAAAGGATAGCAACCCTGGTATTCGAGCCGAACAAGATGAATTCCCGCTTCGAGATCCTTAACAATCAGGGGCGTTGTTCCATATTTCTTTCCATCTACAAAGATGTATCTTTCTTACAGCCGGGAAAGAAGTTCATCAAAATCAGGCATCGTACCTCCTACACACTCAGGGGGTAAGACTACTGAGTCCTCAGGAGGCGGAAGCCAAGGGAGTAGAACCTATTCGACGGGTCGTCGGTGCTTCGGTACCCGCACCGGATGTAACGCGGATCGTAGTTCCAACTCCCACCGCGGATCACCCGGTGCCAGCCCGATGAGGGGCCCTGAGGGTTATCCTCCGAAGATGATGAATAGGCACCATACCAATCCTGGACCCACTCCCAGACGTTGCCGGTCATGTCGTAGAGGCCGAGAGAGTTGGGTTTCTTCTGACCGACGGGGTGGGTGGTCAATCCGGAGTTGGCGACATACCAGGCATAGTCGCCGATGGATGAGTCGTCGCTGGTACCGGTGTACTTCTCTTCCCTGCCGCCACCTCGGCACGCGTACTCCCACTCCGCCTCTGTGGGAAGACGGTAGCGCTGTCCCGTCTTTTCGTTCAGTTTCCTGATAAATTCTTGAGCGTCCTTCCAGGAAACCATCTCTACAGGGCAGGAGTCGCCGCAGGAGCTGAAGTGTGAGGGGTTGCTGCCCATGATGGCCTTCCACTGGCCCTGAGTGACCTCGTACTTGCCAAGGGAAAAGTCACCCACGCAGACCCTGTGGACAGGTTTCTCGATGTCCTGTGCGTCTCCGAAGGTGCCACCCATGTCGAAGCAACCGCCCTTGACGAAGACGAATTCCATCCCCGGTCTCTGTGCGCTAACTTCGCTGACTTCGCAGACTTCATCGTAGAGAGACTTCACCTTTGAAGGGACGTCGTGGTCGAGGGGTTTGCAGCCCGCCACCTTCACTCCGTTTTTCAAATATTCCCTAGCATCCTTCTCCCTTCCCACACCGAGGGAGGCCATAGACATATAAAGATTGGCCTTGAAGAGGCAGATCTCTTTAGGTTGTTCTTTCGGGGCTGCATGGATTCCTTTCGTATAGGTTTGTAACTCCCGGACCGCCTCGGCAAACCGACCTTCATTGAACAGCCTCGCCCCAAGCTCCACACGGTTATCCTTGCACTCACTTACATTAGCCCCGGGTTCGGCATCGGCCACGAGAAGCCCTTCATCGGTCTGTTTCGGTGAAGCTGGGGGAGCGGAAGCTGGGGGAAGGATTGTCTTCGACGTATCCCGTTTTGGTGGTTCCAACCCTGGTGATGCCTGCTTCGCGAGAGCTACCTTGGATGTTTCGGGCTTGACGCGTCCCACCTTTGCAACATTTTGTCCGCCCAGTTTAGAGAACATAAAATGTCCTCCCGTGCCGAGCAAAATCATTACAACCACGCAGATAGCTATGATCAGTAAGTGGCCCTTCTTTTGACTTGTCCTCACCTTTGGAGTTGGAGCCAAGCCCTGGGTGCTGTAACGCACCGAAGGCCCTGAACCCATTGGTACCGATGAACCCACTGTCCGGTGAGACGCGGAAGCTCCGGTAAAATGCAAAGGTTGAAATTGCAGTCGGAGGAGTTCCTGTGGGGGTAATCCTGATTCAGTTATCTCCGGCAATGGCTCTTCCCAGTAAACCGGGCGCACAAAAGAAGGTCGGTTCAGGCTTAAGGCGTATCGCCACTCTTGTTCAACGAATCGAGACCTTATTGAGTTCCAGGACCAGAATAGCTGGAAGACATCAGCCTCTCCTATCATTTCCATCAGCCGATTCTTCCACACTTCTCCGGCCCGCAAACGAACTATGCCACGAAGATATTCGCCCCCACCCGCGCGAGCGTACCGCTCAAAGTCTTCAACGATAGCCGCGTCTCGGTGGGAATAGGACGCGAATATCCTTCTGTACATATTGGCAGCGCTGGTCTCCGAAGGTGCAACGGGCAGCCTTGCTTGTTCAGCACTTTCTACCCGGATAGTCAGCCCGACCTCGGCAACCAGAATACTTCCCCAGAATACCGACAACCGACCTCTCGCCACACGTTTGTCCAGTTCCTGCCAGGCCCGCAGCCTGACCTCTTCCCTGTGCA
>CAYOYU010000219.1:1699-8396 GCA_964408265.1 uncultured Syntrophorhabdaceae bacterium | reverse complement strand
CCAGGGTTTGGGGATCGATCTCTTTCACAGTATCATCTCCCCCAGTCTCGCAAGCACCATATCCACCAGTATAACGAAAAGGAGGGCGGCAGGATAGAGGCTGGCCCTGCTGAACAGGAGGGACACAGCCTCCCTGGTCCGCGATCTGTAGGCCTTAAGGGCCGGCACCAGGAGCAGGACCATCCTTGCGGCGAAAGAACCGGTCATGAGGAATAGGGAGAAGTCACCTTTTCTCGTCATGAGGACTGCAAGGTTCATGAGGACTGCAAGGGACAATGCCGCAGTCACGGTTCGGGCCGCCGCAGCCTCGCCGAATCGTACCGGGATGGTGCGGTAATGGAGGGCGTCGTCCTGGTCCCGGTCGTACCAGTCGGCGGGCACGTTCTGACCTCCCACTTCCCAGCAGAAGAGCCAGACAAAGACAAGGGCAAGGAAGAGGGGTGAGGGCGAAGGGTCGACGGCAAAGACAGCGGCCAGCCCGCCTGAACTCTTTACGAGACCGGCGATGAGAAAACGCAGATAACTCACCTCGAGCATCCTGCAATAGATCGTTTCAAGGACCATGCTCACCAGGAATATGAAGGCACAGAGAGGATTGAGCACCCATGCGCCGGCCAGTGCCACGATCGCCCATCCTGCTGCCCAGACGACGGCCTGCCCCACGCTCAGGGCGCCCGTTGCCACAGGGTGGCGGATGTAGACAGTATCAAAGTATTCCCGGGATTCCCGGTAGACGCCCTGTTCAATACGTGCCCGGTCCGTCCTGCAATCGACGATATCGTTCAACGCGTAAACCGCCGTGTATCCGGCAAAGGCGGTGAGAATGCCCACTGCCACGATCCAGGCCGGAGGGAATGCGCCGAGCCACAGCAGCGCCGTGACAGCCGGGGTGAGAAAATCGAGGAGCCCGTGGGCTGTCCTGGAGAGTGCCAGAAAAAGTTTGAGATGGCCTACAGCAGGCCGTGCCTGAACCCCGGTAATCTTCATAATATACCTCCTGAATCAGTCGCTGCCGGAACCCACCCCTTCATCTCTCCGGGAATCTGCTTTCCCTGTCGTGAAAGATGCATGGCAAAACCGATGACGCTCAAACTGCTCATAAACATGATGCAGACGGCGATAAGCGGGTTGAGCAGCCCTGCTGCGGCAACCGGTACGGCTGTGGCGTTATAGATGAATGCGAACCAGAGGTTGCGCCGCATGGCCCGTCCCGAGAGGCGGGAGAGTTCAAATGCGCTCCTTATGGCCTGCATCTTTCCCCCGAGAATAAGAAGGTCTGAGGCCTCCTTCATCACGTCGTGCCCCGCTCCGAGGGCAAAGGCCACGTCAGCCCGCGCCAGGGCCTGCGCATCGTTGATGCCGTCTCCCACCATGGCTACCATGCGTCCCTGGCGCTGCAAGGTTTCCACAATCTCCGCCTTTTCGGCAGGGAGGGTCTGGCCGAGAAAACCTTTGATCCCCAGTGATTGGGCGATTGCAGCAGTGGTTGCGTTCCCATCGCCCGAGAGGAGGAGGACGCCCATGCCTCGATCCTTAAGCCATTCCACAAGTTCTCCGGCACCCGCTCTCAGGGAGTCACCAAAGACGAGAAAGCCTTTTGCCTTCCCGTCCCATCCGAAGAAGACCACCGTCATTCCCTCCTCCTCGAAGGTGCGGGCCCGGCTCAGAAGGTCATCGGGCAGCATTACGCCACAGTGCGCAAAGAGGCGCCGGCTCCCGGCAAGGACCATCCTGCCTGCCACAAGGCCCCTTACCCCGAGCCCCTGGAGATGCTCCACGTCCACAGCCCCCCGAGAAGAGAGTCCCAGGTCGGCAGCCTGCTTCAGAACCTCCCTGGCGAGGAAATGTGTTGACCCTGCCTCGAGGGGGGCAATCAGGGAGAATAGGTCCTTCTCCTCCAGTTCATCACAGTGGAGATGGCGGAGCTGGAAAGTTCCTTCCGTCACGGTACCCGTCTTATCGAAGACAACGGTGTCGAGGTCTTCCATCCGCCCCAGAGCCGCGGGATTTCTGATCAGGATACCTTTTGACCGGCCAAGCCCGATCGTTGCTACCTTGACCATTGGTGTGGCTATGCCCAGCGCGCAGGGACATGAGATGAGAAGGATCGTGAGGCAGCGCATGAGTATTTCGTCACCGGTAAAGCGAAAGAACCAGAGTATGAGCCCTGTCAACCCTGCCACGGCAATTGTGGCGGGCACAAGGAGACGGCTGGCCCTGTCGGCAAGTTCCTCTCCACCCGACTTCCTCTCAAGGGCCTCTGCAACGTAGGCCACCATCCGTCGCAGGAAGCTTTCCCTGCCGTGACAGGAGGCGATAATCTCCAACTCGCCCTCGGCAAGAAGGGCCCCGGCGGTGACATCCCTTCCCGGACCCGCCGCCACCGGCTGTGGTTCCCCGGTAAGAATGGATTCGTCGAGAAAACCTTCTCCCCATGCGACCCTGCCGTCAACGGATATGCGTTCCCCCTGCCTGACGATGATGCGGTCCCCGCGCCTCACCTCGTCCGCAGAGACCCATCGTTCCCCCGAATCGCCGGCGAGCCTCACCTTCTGCCAGGTAACCTCCTCCAGTTCCCCGATTCCCGCGGTAACACGGTCATGGGCCTTCATCTCCATGTACCGGCCCAAAAGGACGAGGGTGACGAGCATGGCTGCGGTGTCGAAATAGAGATGGATACTCCCCTTGAGGAGCTGGACAATGCTGTAAACGAAGGCTGCCAGCACGCCCAGGCCCACGAGGGTCTCCATTGAAGTGTGCCCGTGGCGCAGGTTCATCCAGGCCTTCCTGAGGATGGGCATGCCGCCGTAGAAGACAACCGGTATGGTGATGAGGAAGATGGGATAGGAGAGGTAGGCTACCACCACGGGGGCGAGATGGCGGAGGAAACCGAAGTAGAGAGCGAAGGAGAGCATCATGATATTCATGGTCAGTATGGCTGATACGCCGAGCCTCAAAAGGAGGTCCCGTTTCACTTTGTCGCTGCCCTCCGGAGAGTGGGTGGAGGATACCGTGTACCCCAGGTGCCCCACGAGAGATGCAATCTCCCCGGGGCTTGTCTGAGTGGGCATATACTTAAGCCGCAGGGTGTCGGCAAAGAAGGAGACTCTGGGGTCTGAAACGCCTTCCCTCCTCCGCAGGACCTCCTCGATAACCCAGGCACAGGCAGGGCACCACATGCCGTTCACCTTAAGGGTCAGGTCGAGGCCCGCGGCACTATCCTCCGGGCCATGGGAAGAAACGCTGTCCCTGGCATCCGGCACTGCAGCAATGACGCCGGCATCCAGACAGGCCCGGTAGACGGCCGTGGTCTGGAAGTCTCCGGGGAGATGGCCTTCGGCATCGCTTAATAGGGCAAAGACCTGGCGGCAACCCAGGCAGCAGAAACGGTGCTCTCTGTCGCAGCCGGTTGCGTCAGGAATGGTCGGGGCGGATCCGGCCACGGGGAGGCCGCACAGTGCGCATTTATCCCGGCAGGGGTCTCCCGTAAGGTGCTCCGGTGTGCCCGGGCTTCCATGAAGAAGAGACGCTTCAACCAAGATGCATTACCCCCTTCATGAGAAGAATGAACCCCATGACAATCACCGAGACGGCGGCGATGCGCTCTCCTGCCAGGCGCGCCCTGAGGGTAAAAATGGATGCGGACAGCCCCGTGACAAAGAGGACCGGGACGGTGCCGAGACCGAAAAGGAGCATGACGGAAAAACCGGCGAGTACATGCCCCGTGGAAGCCGCCTCTATGACCATGGCCCAGGAGAGCATGCAGGGCAGGAACCCGGCGCAGAATCCCAGGAACCATTTCGATCCGATCCCGTCCTTCACGAAGAGGGGTTTCATGAACCGTCCGAAGATCGTGCTTGCTCCGGCCGGGCCGGCTGCCGTGATGCGCAGGGGAATCACCTTCATGAGAATCAGTCCGAAGCCGATCATGGCAGCCCCGCCTGCAAGGGCCACAAGACTTCTCATCCCCAGGAGGTACCTGCTGAACCCCGCCATATGGACGACGCCCGCTGCCAGGGCCCCGAGAAGGGCGTAGGTTGTGAGCCTCCCCGATTGAAATGCTGCATGGTGGACAAGACCCTTCGACCAGGGCTTTCGGATCTGCCCCGGGCTTAAGGGTGCTTCAGGCTGAAGATGTACCGAATAGAGAATGACTATGGGACCGCACATGCCGAGGCAGTGAAGACTTCCTGCGAGGCCCGTGAGAAAGGCCCACGCCAGATCGGCGATCATGACGACCTCCTTAAAGACCGCACATAGAGGATTATTGCCCAGGCATCCCCTGAGGAGACTGTGGTGAAAAGTGAAGGGTGGCGTTTGAAACCGAGCCTCATTTTCGCGTAGAGCTCGCCGTCTTTCTGCGACAGAACGCCGGAAGAGAGAAGGTTCGCCGGCAGCGGGGCAAAGCTCTGTCCCACGGTACCATTTCCGTCCAGCCCGGGACCGTGGCAGTGTATGCAGAAATAGCCGTATGCGAGGCGCCCCTGCTCCACCGTGGCCTTGGAAGAAGAGAGTGGATTCTTCAGCGTCTTCGGGTCTGTCCGGGCGAGGCTTTCAAAGCCGTCCCTCACAGGGACTGTCCTCGGGTCCATTTCAGGCATCTTCTTTTCATGGGTCGTCACCGAAGCCTGGTCATACATGCGGCCGTAATCACAGCCCGCAGCAGGCAGGAGCATCAATAAGAGGAGCAGGACCATGAGGCCTTCTGAGCGAACCCGCATCGTCTATCTGCCCTCCCTCTCTACTTCGGGCGCAAGCTCAGGCCTGCCGGAAACATGCTGTCCCCGGGGTTCCGGTGTCGCCCCTGCAGGCTGAGGATAGGTGGAATAGACTGACTTTCCCGGTATATCCTCCACCACGCCGAAGTCCCAATCCGGAGGGCCCTTATCGCCCACCACGATGAACATGAAGAGCCCATAGATGAGAAAAAAGAATGCGAGGCTCCAGACCATGTACCATGTTTTCATCATCATCTTTCTTTCGCTTCTTGCGGTTCTGCTTTCCATAATTGCTTCACCCTTCTTCCTGGATACCTTCCCCGCGACCGGCGGCCTATACGGGATTGCCCAGTATCCCAAAAAATATGACATAACAGATAAACCACAGGACAAACCCGACAAAGAGGTAGACAAGCACGGGAGGCACGGGATTCGCACCGATGCGCAGTCCGTCGGGATACTCTTCTTCGGGGATTGCCGTTCGTTCTTCTTCCGTCTCACCCGTACCTCTGCTGCGCTTACCCGGATAACGGAAGGAGAGGTAGATGACGAGGGCAGCGCTGGCACCGAGAAAGAAGGCAAGCACCAGGTGACGGAAATCTATCAGCGTGAAAAGCCTCATAACCTTCCCTCCAGAGCCCTCACTAGGGAGATGATGAAGACGGCAATGAGACCGCTTAAGCCTACAGCAAGAATCATAAGCATCACCAGGGCCTCGCGGCGCGCCCCGTCTGCGCCTTTCCCCGGCGGAACCGCTGGTTCACCGCGAAGAGGGAGATAACGCGCCCTTTCCTGGTCGTTGAACTGTCCATTACGATGGGCCCAGAGGAAACCTCCGATGCTCACCCAGAGACTCACCACAATCAGCATTGCCCAGAAGAGATAATAGGGACTCATCTGGCGCCTCCTTTCCCGGGAGTAATGTATGCTGCCTCTATCCCGCCCTGTTGTTGGCCCGCGTCACTTGCTCCGATGAAGGCGACTGCCACATAGTTCCCCACATCCCAGATCTTTTCCGACTCCAGTTCCCTTTTGAAGTAAGGCATGGCCGTCCCGGTGATGCCGTTCATAATCTGGTAATAGAGGATGCCGCCCGATATACCCCTGTTGCGCAGGATGGTAAAGTTGAGCGGCGGCGGGTAGAGATAGGGTTCGGCCGGGCCCATTCCGTCGCCCACGGGACCGTGGCAGCCCACGCAGAAACTCTCGTAGATCCGCTGGCCCCGTTTCAAACCGGCATCCGTCGTGGGATAGGGGTTTCGCACTCCCTGCCATGCCTCGGGGACCATGGAGTGAAGCCAGGCCACGTTCTTTTCCGGTCCCGAATCGTATGCCTGCGTTGCCCTCACCTTCCATTGGCGCTGTCTTTCCGCCCTTAAGTCAGCCTGTTTGAAGCCCAGGGCCTGTTTGTACCCGATGAGCGCCTTGATCCGGTCCCTGCCGAGGTACTCGAATGCGGGCATTATGGATTCGGGCCTTACAAAGCGGGGATTTACATAATGGGCAAGGTGCCAGTCGTCTGGATGCTCTCCTCCCTCCTGGGACAGGTCCGGGCCGGTGCGTTCGGACCCGAGTAGGTGGGGCTGCTCTGCGATGTAGTCGCCGGAGCGGGCTATCCGTTCAGCCCCTAAATCCCAGTCGATATTACGGATAAACTGGGTATGGCAGTAGGTGCAGCCGTTTTCTATGTAGATTCGCCGCCCATTTTCTTCTGCACTGGTACGGGGCCGGTGGATATCGGAGGGCTTTTCGCTGATTGTCACCCATGGAAGGATGACGGAAACGAAGAGGACTGATCCAAATATGGCCATGCCGCCGTAAAGGAGGAGCTTCAGGGTCATCTTCATGAATTCTCCTCCTGGTCCGCGGTTCTCGTGCCGAAGAGGCTCCTGGCAATGTTGTAGAGCCCCAGGGCGGCGCCTGTGGAGAGGAGGACGCCGAAACCGAGGCGCCAGACCCAATAGACATGCAGTTCCGGG
>CAYOYU010000219.1:0-1689 GCA_964408265.1 uncultured Syntrophorhabdaceae bacterium | reverse complement strand
GGGTGAAGCTTGTAGACCACGCTCCCCGAGAGCCACCCGCTGCCCTGGATAAGTCCGGCCATAGTGAGAACCGTGAAGAACCCGGTGAGACCCACAAGGAGGAGCCAGTACTGGATGTCAGCGAGCCTCCGGCTGTAGAGGGGGCGGCCGGTGATCCTTGGAAGGAGAAAGTAGATGCCTCCGAGGCCTATGAAACCGGAGAAACCGAGGACGGCAATATGGGAATGGCCGATAACCCAGTTCGTCAGATGGGTGACTCTCTGTATCGTGGGAAGGGCCTGAAAGGGACCCTGGAGACAGACGAGGAGATACCAGACGAGCCCCGCGAAAATGAACTTTCCGCCGATGTCCTCGTGTATGTGGCCGAGCCTGCCCCTGATGGTAAGCCAGAGGTTCACGAGGACTGTCGCCACCGGTATGAGCATGCCTATGCTGCCCGTTATGGCCACTATCTTGAGCCACGTGGGGGCCGGGGTCTGAAGCAGGTGGTGCGTGCCTATGTGGGGATAGAACATGAGGATCGTCCAGAACCCTACAAGCGACAGGGAGTGGCTGAAAAGGGGTGTCCGGCAGACGATGGGCATGGCGTAGTAAGCCATCCCCACGGCAAGAGGGGTGAGAAAGAGACCCACCACACCGTGCCCGTAGAACCAGGCGAGGATGCCGTCTGGCATACCCGTGATGGCCCCTGTGGCGGGGTTCCAGACGGCGTTCCCGAAGAAGTAGATAAAGAAGGAGAAGACCAGGGCGCCGAAGGCATACCAGATGGAGACGTAGAGGAGCCCTTCCTCCCGCATTGTCACTGTCTTCAAGAGGTTGAGGAATGTGAGACAGAAGACGGCGAGGATGAGGATATCCACGGGCCAGATCCATTCCGCATATTCCCTGCTTTGTGTGAAGCCGAGACCGAGGGTTACGGTCCCTGCCAGGATTGCTGCATTCCATATCCAGACTGCCAGGCTACCGGCTAAGGGGCTGTAAAGGGGCGCCCGGACAAGACGGGGCACCAGGTAATAGATGGAGCCGATGAGCGCGGAGCCGACGAAACCGAAGATCATCATGTTCGTATGCACGGGGCGCATGCGGCCGAAGACGAGCCAGGGCACGTTCCTGTACAGCCAGAAATCCGGCGCCACCATGGCGGACGCGAGCATAAGCCCCGCCAGCGTGGCCAGGAAGAACCAGACCGCAGAGGATATGAAGAAACCGGCAACGGGACGGAATTCAGGTGCCATGCCGGTGTCGCGTTCTGCCCTGTTCTCAGCTTCTACCATCTTTCCACCTTGTCACCCGATGCATGATCCACGATACATGATACATGTTCGAAGCCTGCATCCGCCCCCCATCCCGCATCGTGCATCATGCACCCTGTATCGTGTATCGTGTATCATGCACCCTAATTCCTTTCTCTCACCTTCTGCTTTTTCATCTATGGCACGCCAGCCAACATGCAATTTTCCGGGGCTCTCGTCGCCCCCTCCAGCAGCAAAAGCTGCCGGAGCCCTCCCCTTCTCGCGACAGAAGTCGCTACCCATGCAGCCCCTATCGTGTATCGTGTATCATGCATCCTAATTCCTTTCTCTCACCTTCTCACCTTCTCACCTTCTCACCTTCTGCTCTTTCCCCGCCGCTACCTATGGCACGCCAGCCAACATGCAATTTTCCGGGGCTCTCGTCGCCCCCTCCAGC
>CAYOYU010000218.1:4057-8404 GCA_964408265.1 uncultured Syntrophorhabdaceae bacterium | reverse complement strand
GATCGAATCGATCGTGCCGCCGAGCTCTCTGGTGACCCTGATTGTGTCGCTCTGTGCGGCCGTCATGATCCCCACGCCGGGGTTCATCGGACCGTTTCAACTGGCGGCCACCTTTGTGTTGGCCGACATCTACGGTGTGGGCAGGGCAGAGGCTGCGAGCTTCTCTCTGGTCATCTGGTTCGTCCAGATGTCGACCATCTGCCTGGCAGGTGTCTTCTTCCTGCTTCGAGACCACATCTCGTTGGTCGAGCTGTCTCGTACGGCCAGGGAGATGGGAGACCGAGCGAAGGATCAGCCGAGCCGAGAGGCCGAGAGCGAGTAGATCGGATACCAAGGAGTGAAGGGATGCGGTATTCAAAGATGTTTCTTCCTACGTTGAAGGACGTTCCCTCGGAAGCGGAGGTGATCAGCCACCAATACATGCTGCGTGCCGGCATGATCCGGAAGCTCGCCAGCGGGATCTATTCCTTCCTGCCCCTGGGGCTTCGGGCCTTGCGAAAGGTCGAGAAGGCGATCCGGGAGGAAATGGACCGGGCCGGTGCCCAGGAGGTCTTCCTGCCGAGCATCCAGCCGGCGGAGCTGTGGGAAGAGACCGGCCACTGGAATCTGATGGGAGAGGAGCTTCTCCGGTTCAAGGACCGTCATCAGCGGGATTTCTGTTACGGTCCGACGCACGAGGAGGTCATCACGGACCTGGTCAGGCGGGAGGTTCGTTCATACCGGGATCTGCCCCTCAATCTCTACCAGATCCAGACCAAGTTCCGGGACGAAATCCGGCCTCGATTCGGACTGATGCGGGGCAGGGAGTTCTGCATGAAGGATGCATACAGCTTCGATCAGGACGAGGAGGGAGCGGAGAAGAGCTACTGGATCATGTTCGAGGCCTACAGGCGGATCTTCACGAGGACGGACCTGGAATTCCGGCCCGTGGAGGCGGAGACCGGCAACATCGGAGGGTCTTTTTCGCACGAGTTCATGGTCCTTGCGGACAGTGGCGAGGACAGCATCGTCTTCTGTACGTCCTGCGAGTACGCGGCGAACGTGGAAAAGGCGGAGATCCGACCGCCGCAGGACCAGCCTCAGCAGCGGCAGGGAGGAGCGAAGGAGGAGCTCCGGCTCGTCGAGACAAGGGGGAAGCGAACCGTCGAGGACGTGACGCGCTTCCTCGGCGTGGATCCCTCCCGACTGATCAAATCCCTGATCTACCGCACCGACAAGGGCGACTACGCGGTCCTGGTCGGGGGGAACCGCGAGGCGAACGAGTACAAGATCAAGAAGGTGCTGGATGCGGATTCAGCGACTCTCGCGGGCCCGGAGCAGGTGAAGGAGATCCTGGGCGTGCCGGCAGGCTATGTGGGGCCGGTCGGCATGTCTCTGCCGATCCTGGCCGATGAAGAGATCCGGGCCATGGGGGATGTGGTCGTGGGGGCGAACCTCGAGGACCACCATTATCTCCACTTCGACCCGGACCGTGACCTCAAGAACGCACGGTTTGCCGATCTGCGGGTTGCCGCAGATGGGGATCCCTGTCCCCGGTGTGGAAAGAGGATGGAAGAGAGGCGGGGGATCGAGGTCGGCCACGTGTTCATGCTGGGAACAAAGTACAGCGAGGCCCTGCGGGCAACCTACCTGGACCCGGAGGGCAAGGAAAGGCCCGTCTGGATGGGATGCTACGGGATCGGCGTCGGCAGGACCCTGGCGGCTGCGATCGAGCAGAATCACGACCGCGACGGGATCTGCTTCCCCTTTCCGATCGCCCCTTACTCGGTCATCCTGACCGCGTTGAACCCAAGGGACGTGAAGATCCAGACCATCGGTGAAGGCCTGTACGCGGCCCTGCAACAGAAGGGCGTGGAAGTGCTTTTCGACGACCGGGAAGAACGCCCCGGCAAGAAGTTCAAGGATGCGGATCTCATCGGTATCCCGCTCCGGGTGACGATCGGCCCCAGGCAGCTTGAGGAGGGCAGGATCGAGGTGAAGCTGCGCAAAGAGGCCGAGGCGGTCACGATACCTGTCGAAGGGGCGGTGGATCACATTTACGGTCTCCTGCAGAAACATGGCCAAACGACCAGACCGTCCTCCTAGAAGGACACCCTCCTCCAAGGACGCTCCGCCCGGGCCGCGATGGGTCTATGGGGTTCAGCCCGTGCTGGAGGCCTTGAAGAGCAAGGGAAGCCGTGCCGAGAAGATCTGGATCGCCTTCGGACGCTCCGGGGCCGCGGTGCAGGGCATCTTCGAGCAGGCACGCCAGCACAAGACCCCTGTCTCATTCAAGGACCGGGCTTCCCTGGACGCGAAGGCAGGGACGTCCAAGCACCAGGGGGTCCTTGCACTCCTCTCCGGAATCGAAACCGTCGAATTGGAGCCCTTCCTGCGCAGACTCCCCGGAGAAAGGCGTCGCTTCATCGTCCTTCTCGACGAGGTGCAGGACCCGCACAATCTGGGCGCCATTGTCCGGACGGCGTGCGCGGCCGGGGTCGAAGGGATCCTCCTGCCCAAACACGGAACCAGTCCCTTGACGCCGGCTGCCGCCAAGGCCTCGGCCGGGGCTGTCGAGTGGGTTCCGCTCGTCCGGGTGGGCAACGCGGCAGAGGCCTTGAGAGCCATCCGGGAGGAGGGCATCTTCGTCCTTGGTGCCGATGCGTCCGCCGGCACCCGAGTCTACGATCAGGACCTCTGTCAGGACATCTGTGTCGTGATCGGGGGAGAGGGAAAGGGCCTTCGGCCGGTCGTGAAGAAGCAATGCGACGGACTCGTTTCCATCCCGATGATCGGCCCCATCGACTCACTCAACGCCTCGGTAGCGGCCGGGATCCTGTTCTACGAGGTCGTGCGCCAGCGGGCCACGGCAGCATCGAAAGCCGGTCCGCAGGGCCCTGGTTCCTGACGGTTTGCCTGGTCTTCCGCAATTCCGACCTTCCGAATGCCGCAGACGCGCGTCTTTCGACGGCCTACAAAAGGGGAGGGATATTCGCCTTCGAGCCTTTCAATCCACATCCTTGCTTGCCTTCAACAAAGAGCCAGCGCCTCCGAAATGTTCAAAGCATTCCTCCACCGCCCGGGCCATGCCCTTTTTCGTATCGGACAATAAGACTTCCGTTTTCGCTTTCTTTTCCATGGAACACCTCCGGGCACATGAGATCACTTCCGGACGCAGAGGCACGGGGCAACAGGAAGTTCAGTCCAACCCATTCTCATCAAAACGGATCCGTTTGTCACTTCCTGAAGATGGGCCACGAAAGCGTTTGCGCACTCTCCCCGCATCAGGGTCGAGCGGTGACTTCTCTCCGCGGGTTGCTTCTTTTGCTCTCATGAGGATATATGCAACAAATCCATTCCAGTAGGAGGTTTCACAGTTGAGCAACCTTAGATACAAGAGGGGACGGACCGGCGGGATGGCTGTCTGCATGATGTGTTGAGTAATTGCCGCGAGTATGGGGGTTGCCTTGATTTGGGCACCCGTTTCTTTGTGTGCGTCTGTTCGAATTATTTGTTGCACAAATCCTTGGCAAGAAAAACCAAGTGGATTCGACCGACGCTATATCGGCTTCTGGAAACGCCGGAAGGAGACGGACTGCCTGCGTAGATAGAACGAGGCAAGAGCTAAAACGTACAGTAGAATCGCCAGCAAGTAAAGAAAACGAAACCCGAAGTACATCGAATTGTATTCTAATACTCCCCCGGTCATGGCGCCAAGTAAATTTGCAGCCATGACCCCAGTAATATCCTTAGCCTGGGCGAGCAAGCAGGAAAACACGATCCCAGAGAAGAACATAGGGCAGGTCAATACGACGACAGAATTGATCTTGTCAGTGGAGGAAGCTCCCAATCCACCATGTTTCGATATCAGAAAACCTGCCACTAGGCTCGCCACAAGAAAGAGAAACCAGATCCAGGGACGACGTGTGTGGAACCATTGAACCGCACAGTTGGCTAGGAAAGCCATGGACAGGATGCCGCAGATCACGATCCCAATGACCTGCCAGGTATTCCCGAAAGTAAGCCCCAGCTCGGTTATTGCCTTTGTCTCAACCAACATGAAGCCCGCACCGAGAAAGAAGAACGCGGAGCTGCTGAAAGCAGGCTGTGCCTTTATGAAACTGAACGTGAGTACCGCTGAGAGCACCAGAATAAGTCCCAACATCAAGAGATACGATACCGGGTAAACGCGCTTGGGCATGTAGAAGAACGGCCAATCGTCAGTAGAGACATCAGCCCGAATTTCTGGGTTGGCATAGTAGTCTGTCACATTCTCAAATCCAGAGGAATGCAACATGGCCTCGTCTATCGTAAGACCGCCATCCCGTGCTTGCAGGAATATTACAGGGACGTCGTATCCAGCGCGCA
>CAYOYU010000218.1:3658-3988 GCA_964408265.1 uncultured Syntrophorhabdaceae bacterium | reverse complement strand
CTTCCCCATGAAACGCGTCTTTCATCATAAGGTAAATCTTACGGCCTATTTCATCGGACAGCACAGAGAACGACAGGCTGAGCAAACCGTTTGGTTTCAATCGTTTGCGAGCTTCCCGAAGACCTTCCACGGTATATACAAATGAATCAAGTCGCAGGCTGGAGGCATGACTAAGGAGCGTATGGGAATCCAGCAACCCGTACACTATCATATCATAGGTCTTGCGGGTCGTCCGAAGAAAGGTTCGCGCATCATTGACAGAAGGCTCAACCCGGGGATCGCCATATGGACTCTCTGGATGATACATAGTGCCCAATTTGAGAATGGCAG
>CAYOYU010000218.1:1381-3648 GCA_964408265.1 uncultured Syntrophorhabdaceae bacterium | reverse complement strand
CCCGCAGCGCCGGGGTCAAGCGCTTCCCGCTCCCGGAGGGCCGCGGCTACGTCATTCCCAGCGCCGCTACCCACGATCGCAACGTCTTTGACAGGTTTGCCGTAAATCCTGTAAGGGAGTTCGTAATAGTCCGCTATTCTTTGCAAGGCCTTGTCCTCTCTGCGGTTCGCATTGGAATAGGCTAGATCGTAAATGCGCATGTAGTAGAGCCCCGCAGCGTTTATCAAAGTCAATCCGTTTCGTCGAGGGCCTCTCTCAAGAAGCTGATAGGGGGAGTGCAAACGCTCAATGCCTGGCCGGACCGGCCAGGAGAGGATAATGAGTGCTACTAAAGCAGTTATCGCACCGATTAGCAGAATTCGGTGACTGGCTTGCTGGAAGACCAATAGAAATGCAAAAGCGATACTGAACCAGATAACTGGAGGAGTCCAGAAAAAGGTAAGAGCGGTTATTGAAATGACGCCGAGGATGCTGCCGAGAAGGTTGAAGCCATACGCTCGCAAATTGTCCCGTCTGGCCATGAATCTGCCGCAGAGTTGACCGAGCGGGATGAAAGTCAAGACCGTCAGTATGAAAACCGTAGTGAGTAACATGTAGACCGCTATAAGGTACGGAGCGGTCCCGCCGACATAGGCACCCATTGTGAGTTGTTCTACCACGGGGGTTCGCCAAATAATCGCAACTGTGGAGGGATCCATCGCATAGCGGAGAAGTACTAAGAGAGCGAACTGGACGGTCAATACAGGGATAGAGAGAAGAAGCGGTAGGGTCTCGCGCCTTGCCAAGGCATAGCCGAGTCCGAGGCCAGAAAAACAGGTAAGGAGTGAATAGTTCTTGTAGAAGGCGAAAACCGGGAATACTTCACCTTGCCACCTGATGATTGCAAGCTCAAGAAATAGACTCAATGCTGCAGAGCCTGCTATGGCGAGATCAGCGTACACATCTGGAATATGATCGAGGTAGTCGGCGAGACCCCTGCTCGTCGTTTCAATCAAGTCTTCCCCATAGCGGATCAAGAGGTGAAGGGCTGTGTAGATCAATAACGTGCCAACGAGGACAAGGAAGGTCTTGATTACGAAATCCCGAGACATGGGCATAACACCAATTGCCCGAGCGCACACGGCCACAACGATCGGCAAAAGAAGACTCAACAAGAGTGACAAGCGGATAAGTCGGAGGTAAGGTCTTACCATGGTGGGTACCCCGTAATCCCGGTTGGGCGATGAGAGCTTTGAGCCCGCTCACTCCATATTAGAAATTCCACTGGGGTCCTGAACTCCACTCTAGTCAGGGCGCACTCGGACGGACTGACGTTACCAAAACCCGTAGACCTCGGTCAACCTGGGTCCACATTCGGCTCACCAGGCACAATTTGGGTGCTTAATCGGTTGACAGGAAAAACCCGGGTCGGTCACATCGTCTCGGTAGGGAAGGGAGGAAGTCTGGGATCGACTGGAGTCCGCGCAATGGGCGGTTGCGGTCGCAGTGCGGCCCGTGACTTCCATCCCGATTTTTTGGCCCATCTCTTGGCCTATTCTTGAAAGCTACGAAAGTGAATGACCGGGTCCGAATCATTGGATATTCGTTCCTCATCCTCTTTTTTGAGTTGGCGTTGATTCGGTATATACCCTGTTCGGTCCGATTGGTGGGGTACTACACGAATTTCGTATTGATTTCCACGTTTCTTGGAATGGGGATTGGCCTCCTGATGGAGAAGAGGGGAAGGCACTACCCCTTTCTCTTCCCTCTTGTCTTCTTCCTTCTATTGCTACTGGTGGATTATTTTTCGAACGTCGTAGTTGAGCGGCCGAAAGATCCGAGTGAATACCTTTGGTTGCTTGTCTTCGAGATTTCTCCGCGGGTGAAGACTTTTGGGATCTATTCGGTTCTGGCCATGCACTTCCTTGCTACGACTCTCTGTTTCGTCCCACTGGCTATGGGGTTGGGTAGGGTCTTTGGAAAGTTCCCTCCCCTTACGAGCTACACCCTAGACATTGCTGGCAGTCTCGCGGGTATTGTTACGTTCTTCGTGGTGAGTCATCTCTCTCTTCATCCGAAATGGTGGTTTCTGGGCGGAACGATATTCTTCATGATCCTGTCCTATGAGAAGAACCTGCTGAGGACAGGTCTAGCAGCGGTAGGGGTGGGCGGATGCATGCTCATCATGTTCAAGGGACAAGGAAATCAGAATGAAATATGGTCTCCGTATTACCGAATTGATTACTTTCCGCAAGAAGTCGCGAGTGTGATAAATGTGAATGGCTCCT
>CAYOYU010000218.1:1042-1371 GCA_964408265.1 uncultured Syntrophorhabdaceae bacterium | reverse complement strand
TTCGATTTTGGAGAGGAAGCTCGCGACAAAAGCAAATACGTTAGAACCGCATTCGAGGACTATCAAAAACCTTATAGATACGTGAATGGAAAAAGAGACGTATTGATCGTAGGCGCCGGGACAGGAAATGATGCAGTTGTAGCGCTGATGAACGCATCAGAGAGGATCGATGCGGTCGAAATTGACAGGGAATTGATCGCCCTTGGACGAGAGCTGAACCGTCACAGACCATACGAGAATCCGAGTGTGAGTGCCATCGTAGATGACGCGAGATCCTATTTTAAGAAATGTGAGAAACGGTATGATCTCATCGTTTTCGGTACACTGGA
>CAYOYU010000218.1:0-1032 GCA_964408265.1 uncultured Syntrophorhabdaceae bacterium | reverse complement strand
GTCAGGCCCTGCTTTCTGGAATGACTTCCTTACGGCTCGACAATTACGTTTACACCCTGAATTCATTCTTGTCCGCAAGGAGACTGTTGCGACCAGGGGGAGCCGTCATTCTCTATCATATGTCCCCATCCAAGGAAATTGCGGCCAAGATATATCAGTTGCTTGAGAAGGCTTTCGATGAAAAGCCCGTTGTTTTCTACCAGCCTGACCACAGAACATTCAACTACACGTTCATTATTGGAACCAAAGAAAGACAGGCCCCAGGTGACAATGAGGAAGCCAGCATCCTGGAAACAACTCAAGTGGACTTGCCGTCTGACGACTGGCCTTATCTTTACCTGTCGCACCATGTGATACCCTCTCACTATCTTAAGGCTCTGGGCATTCTGTTAGGAATAGGGATCCTATTGTTGCTGCTTTCTGGAGGGCGAGAGGTCCTTAAGAACAAGGATGTGAGCATGTTTCTGTTGGGGGCAGGATTCCTGCTCCTTGAGACAAAGAGCGTAACGCAAATGTCGCTCCTCTTCGCATCTACGTGGAGAGTGAATGTGCTTGTATTTGTGTCTATACTGACGATGATCTTTATTGCCAATGTGACCACTATGAGGATGAAAAGAGACCACACGAGACTGTTCTTTCTCCTCCTTTCTGTCTGCCTCGGTATCAACTATCTCGTGCCGATTGAGGCCCTCTTGTCCCTTTCACTTCTGTCCCAGTGGGTAATTGGCAGCCTCCTGGTGGCGACGCCGATATTCGCTGCCAGCTTTCTGTTTTCCAGTCTTTTCAAGAATAGCCAAGACTCTATTGTCTCACTCGGGTACAATTTTCTGGGAGCCGTTTGTGGTGGCTTTCTGGAAAACGGAGTGATGCTGATTGGTGTACAGAAGCTTCATGTGGTAATCTTAATCATCTATCTTTGGGCATTTGTGGCAGCCTGGAGAATGATGAAGAGAACATGAATCCGATTCAAGAAGGACATTTCATCGTGTTCCGGAAGGAAGTTCATTGCTGTTCGGATTGGCATTGCTATCC
>CAYOYU010000217.1:1434-8406 GCA_964408265.1 uncultured Syntrophorhabdaceae bacterium | reverse complement strand
AAATGTGCTGCTGGAACAGGGAGGTTATGTGAGGAAATGGCAGATGTACAGGGTATACCCCTTGAAGATATTGGCAAAATATCCTTAGAGGCCAAAAAGGACGCGATGGTGAGTTCTGCATGTGCCGTTTTTGCGAAGTCAGAGGCGGTTTCTCTGCTAAGAAGTGGGGTTCCAAAAAGTGAGATTCTCTCGGGGGTACATGAGGCTATAGCGAGCAGGGTATTCGCTTTACTCCAAAGGGTGGGGATAGAAAGCGATTTTGTTATAACCGGTGGAATTGCAAAGAATATAGGTGTAATTAAAAAGGTGGCTAAAAAAGTCGGCTTAAAGCCACTTATACCTGAAGAACCTCAGATTGTAGGTGCGTTAGGCGCAGCTCTCTTTGCAAAAGAAAGATATAAAAGGGATAATTGCCCATGAATTTGTTTTATCCCTAGCAAAAGGTATTGGTTATGGTGATACTTTGGAGTTAATGTCTCAACTTGAAGAAGTCAGTAGGTTGCTTCAGGCATACACTGCTTCTATTCTGGATTCTGGCTCCTGACTTTTGACTCCTGAGTAGTTACAATTATTTTTATTCTGACTACTGACCCCGTTAGAAATTTAACCTCTAACAGGGCTGACCTCTGAATTCTGACTTCTCAAGTTTGTTGCGAAGCAATTAACTTGAAGTTGTAGCGGGTCTTTGGAGGTGCTGTCCTGCGTCCACAGTTCTTATGCCAGCTATAAGCTGAGAGGAAGCAGCCCTTTTAGGGATAAAGCCATAGGCTCCTATTTGCTCAGCCATCAGGATATTCTCCTCATCATCATATTGTGTCAGCATCAAAACCTTGGTCTGGGGAAACTCTTTATATATACGCTTAGTTGCTTCTAACCCATTCATTACAGGCATAACTATATCCATAACCACTACATCAGGCAAAAGCTGGAAAGCTTTTTCTACGGCATCCTTTCCATTAGCAGCCTCGCCTACCACCTCTATATCTTTATGTAGCCTGAGCACAGCTTGGATGCCATCTCGAACCACGGTGTGGTCATCTACTATGAGCACTTTTATTCGCCTAGTCACCCTCTCCAACAATGCTTGGATTCGAGGTACGAGAGATGCCGGCTCAATGGGTTTAGTTACATAGTCATCGGCATCCATTTGCACTCCTTCATCCATGCTCCATCCCTCGCTGAGGCGTTTCTCCAACGGAGCATCGATCACCACAAGGGGGAGATTCCTGGATTTGGGATGCTGTCTTAGCCATTTGTGCAGCAAAAATGCGTCTCCACGGGGGGTCATCGTGCCCAGAATAATGAACTCGGGGGATTCCATCTTGATTCTTTCCTGTGCCTCTGTTCTGTTGTTAGCAATAACAACCTCCCAAGATTTGGCTTGCAGAGTTCTTTGTAGAGCTAACAGAAAATCAGGCTCATCATCTACGATTAAGATTTTTTTAATGTTTGCCATTTCATCCCTCCTTCTTTATTTAATTGATTAGCTCGTGTCCCATGAAAATTAGCTCGCCCGATCTTCGAGCTGTGCTTTTTAGAAGCCTAAGTGTGGACACCGATTTCCAACTCGGCTTTCTCCAAAATGTCAGGCACAATACCTTCCCTCCCTACTGCCATAATATGAACTCCGTGGCACAGGCTTTCCTCCTTTATTGCCTTTATTAGCTGGGCAGCTATCTCAATACCCTTCTGAACTCCCTTACCTTTCTCTACAGTGGCTAGCTCATCAATTATGCCCTGGGGAACAATTACCCCCGGAACATTATCGTTCATATACCGAGCCATTCTTGCCGACGTTAAGACTATAATTCCGGGTAGGATTTTGACATTAAACTGGCGGGCATACTGCATAAAACGGCGCAGGCAATCCAAGTCGTAGATGCCTTGAGTCTGGAAAAATTGTACCCCGGCGGCAATTTTTTTCTCAAACTTGATAAGCTGTGGCTCGATAAAGTCTGCCGCAGGATGAACCGAAGCGCCGATACAGAATTCTGGAGTACCTTTAAGATCGTTCCCACCTAGATCCTTTCCCGACTCCACTGTCTTGATCATCTTGATTAACTGTACAGAATCCAAGTCAAAGACAGGCTTTGCCTCCTTATGGTCTCCAATATCTACGGAATCTCCAGTAAGGCAAAGGACGTTCCTGATGTCTCTAGAATATGCCAAAAGAAGGTCTGCTTGAAGTGCCAAGCGATTGCGATCACGGGTGGTCATCTGGAGGATAGGCTCGCCACCATGTTCCTTGATTAATAAACAACCACCTAAGGAGGGGAAACGCATTACAGAACTTTGATGGTCGGTGACATTGAAAGCATCAACCTTATCCTTAAGTAATTCTATATGGTGAACCATTTCCGAGATATCTGTTCCCTTAGGAGGGCCAATTTCTGTTGTCACCAGAAACTTGTCAGAGTTGAGCCTTTCCTCAAACAGCGATTTAGCCATTGCTTACTCCTAGATCGATATCAGCCTTGCTTACCAGCCTTCTTGGTCTGGGGATGATACGGAAGTTCCTGGGAGGATAGTAGCGACGCATTTTCTCCAGTTGCCCTAATCGCTCCAGACGCTTATAAATTAGAATCCAGGCGCAGTCTATATCTTTGCTTGCCTCACATTTACCGTTTTTGCTGCCGGCGCAGGGACCATTAAGTATACCTTTGGTACATCTGGTAATAGGGCAAATACCGGCGGTCTCCGCCAGCCGGCAATCGCCACAAGCAGCACATCTTTCATCCCAAACCCCCCACTCCTTAGGGGCACCCATAAAAGAGGTATTGATACCAGGCAGGACAGGTGTATCTGGGAAACGTTCAGCCACCGTTTGTACCCCTACACCACAGCCCAGTGAGAGAACAGCATCCACCTCTTTGACTCTGTCTGCAAGCACTTCGAGAAACTCGAAATCACACTGCCGTTTTACTGTGTATCTCCAAAAACTATGAGTCTCACCTCCGGCTCTGGTTTGAGCAAGGTGCAACGCGCTATGGAGGAGCGAGACCTCTTTCTCGCCACCAGCATCGCACACCGTCATACAGGTGCCACAACCAAGGATCAAAATCTTCTCGTAATGGGCGATCAACTGTCTTATCTCCTTCAAGGGCTTTTGCTCTGCGACTATCAAGTTTTCACCTCCTGTTTTATTGTTGAAGCTAAATAGAGCTCTCCTATTTGTTCGGTGAACCCATCCAACATCCTGGCAGGATCTTCCTCAGTGACATATAGGTTAAAAGCTTGGAGACGTTGCGGCTCAAAGCCAATCTGCTGAAGTATCCTCCTGGTTTTTTCCATTCGCTGTAGAGCCCAGAGGGCAGTATCCTCTCTAGCACACTGCCTCTGCCCACATCCGGCGACGAAAGCACCTTCAGCACCCATCTCAAAGGCGCGTAATATATGCTGAGTTTCTATCTTGGCTACACAGAGGACGGGTACTATCCAGATGCCGGCTTTGACTCCCCTCCACAAGCTTGCCAGAGCGCCAGTGCCATAAAGCCCATATTGGCAACAAAAACCGATGATTAAAGGTTTGAACTTAAACTGTGCCACAGATTTAAGGACATGATCCAGTTCCTCATCTATATGTCGCCGATCTTGTGGCTTGCGCAAGACGATTACTTTGGCAGGGCATTGGGCCACACATATGCCGCAAGCCTGACATTGATCAACAGGTATCTGGACTGCGCCGCTGTCATCTAAGTAAGGCACATGATAAGGGCAAATCCACAAACAGGTGAGACAGGCAGCACATTTATCTTGAGATGAGATCTCGGCACCCATACCACAGCGTAAACACCTTCTGGCTTCATTGACGGCGTTTTCCCAATCATAAACCAGTTCCACAGGCTCAAACTCTTTTGTCCTTTCTTGAGGAGAAAGGACTGGAGGCTCGAAGCGGGTAAGCTTCCTTATCATTTCTATCGTTTTAGGAAGGAGGTTACCCATTAAAGCTTGCCCCTCGCCCTTATCAACTAACGGATATCTGCGATGGAGGTAGTCATCAATGCGTAAAGCTGCTTGTCTGCCGGTGGCCAATGCCTGGACTACAGTCGCTGGTCCAGTGACAGCATCACCTCCGGCGAAAACCCCTTCCCGATTAGTGGCGAGAGTGACGGGATCGACTCGAATGGTGCTGCCTCTACCTATGCGAAGGCGAAAATCCTCGGGGATCTGTGGTGCTTGCCCAATGGCAGCAATTAAGGTGTCAACTCTAATGGTGAATTCGCTACCCTTGATCGGCACTGGCCGGCGCCTGCCGCTCAAATCCGGCTCACCAAGTTCCATGCGTATACAAGTTACGTTTAATTCCCTATCTGTCCTTTCTATTTTAGTTGGTGTCACCAAGAACAGAGTTTTTATTCCCTCCTCTATTGCTTGCTCTACTTCCGAGGAATCTGCCGGCATTTCATCCCGGCTGCGGCGGTAAAGAATTTTTACCTCCTCTGCACCCAATCGAAGTGCCGTACGGGCAGCATCTATTGCCACATTGCCACCTCCCACCACACCGATCTTCTCACCGATAGATGGCTTGAGTCCCAGGTTTACCTCGCGAAGGAAGGTTGCCCCATCCACTACACTCGGACCATCCTCCCCCTCTACTCCCAACCTAAGACCTTGATGAGCACCAACGGTTACAAAGATGGCTTTATAACCCATCTTAAAAAGCAAATCCAAGGATATAACCGGTGTATTTGTCCTGAGTTCAACCCTCATTTGGATCAGTCTTTGAACCTCGATATCCAGTACCTCTCGAGGTAGGCGATATTTGGGGATGCCAATACGTAGCATGCCTCCTAACTCGAAGTAGGCTTCAAAAATGGTTACCGGATAGCCTAGCCTCCCTAGATAGTAAGCGGCAGATAACCCTGCTGGGCCAGACCCTACTATAGCTACCCTTTCCTCGTGTGTGGTTTCTGCTTCAGGTCGGACCATTCTGTCGCCGCCAAATTCTACAGCGAACCTTTTCAGTGCCCGGATGGCAATGGGCTTATCTACCTGACCACGTCGGCAAGCCTCTTCACAATGATGGGTGCATACATAGGCACAGATGGAAGGAAAGGGGTTGCCTTCCCTTATGACTTGCAATGCCTCCATTACCCGCCCCTGGGCAATCAAATCAATATACTCCCTAATCTCCATATGTAGAGGACAAGCACTTTGGCAAGGAGGCATAAGCGTATGGTCAAAAGAAGGCCCTTTATTAGGATCGTACCTGTAATTTTTAAAGGCATCAATATGAGCTAAATACACTAGATTTCCTCCCCAATAAAAACTCCGCTTATTTTATAGCGACTTAACCCTATCTTATCTTATCTTAAATCGTCCTATGTTGGAGAACAAGAGGAGTTTCCCTTGATATCTTTGGTTTTAACCCTTGAATTTTCGGAAATTAAACTCTATTTATCGAGACAAAACCATGGTCGGTAAATCCATCCACACAGAGATCTATGAAAATGGATTTAACGACTTTTGTTGAATAATTCCTTGATCAGCGGTAACTATTCGGTTAACCCGTTGGCCAGTTAACCGGTTAAGCTGGTTTGATGGACTGTCTTTTAAATAGCGTATTAAGCCATCGATTATCTTGCGAGAACGCTTAGTGTAATCATAAATAGTCCGGGTCAAGGCTCTCGCTTCTTTCCAACACTCCAGGTCTTCAAAACTCTTGATTTCATATTGTACCTGCTTCACCAATCTGCCAACCGGACTAACTGGCAAACCAGCTAACGGGTTAACCGAATATTTACGATCAGCGTGGGGTTTCGTTGAAAAATTGGGAGGGGTTTTTCAGGAATCTTACACAGTTATAATGCCTTTGCGTATGGCGTACTTGATAAGTTCAGCCTTATTGTGAATATCTAGTTTCTCCATTAAATTGGTCTTGTGTCCCTCTACGGTTTTGGGGCTGAGCACTAGCATGTTAGCTATTTCCTTAGTGGTATATCCCTCTGAAACCAACTTGAGTATCTCTCTTTCTCTGTCTGTCAATTGCTCATAAGGATCTTCTTCTCCTCGCATAGGAGCTCCCGATTGGTAATCCTCAACCAAAACCTTGGCGGCAACAGGGGAAAGGAAGGAATTACCATGGTGAACAGCTCGAATGCCTAAAGCAAGTTCTGAAGACGCTGCTGTCTTGCTAATAAAGCCCCGGGCCCCTGCCTCGATAATAGAGAAAACATATTCCTTCTCATCATATTGGGTTAACACCAGCACTTTTGTTTCTGGGAATTCCTTGTGTATTCTCCGTGTGGCCTCCAGCCCATTCATAATAGGCATAGCTATATCCATAAGCACTACATCGGGGGCAAGTTGTCTTACCTTCTTTAGTGCTTCCATCCCATTTGCTGCCTTGCCAACTACTTCTATATCTGTAGCCAAGGCTAGTAAAGCACAAATACCATCCCGTACAATGGTATGATCATCCACTACTATGACTCTTGTCTTCCGCATGGGCTGCGCTGCTCATTATTGGAACCCTCGCCACAACTTTGGTCCCTTGGCCAGGCTGGGAATCAATAACACACCAGCCACCTACTAAGTTTATCCTTTCTTTCATGCCAAATAGACCAGCACCACGACCTGCCTCGCCAATGCCTGTGATTTCGCTCACATCGAATCCCGTACCGTCATCCTCAACGCGTAAAACACACTCATTAGCGTCACATTGTAAACTGATAGTAGCATTCTTTGCCTCCGAATGCCTCACAATATTTTGAATAGCTTCCTGGGTAATGCGAAAAAGCGACTGCTCAGTTTCTGGAGGCAAACGTTCCCCCATCCCTTCGAATTCCGTGGAAACATTAATGCCTTTAGGGTGGAGATTAGTCTTAACAAGATGGCGAACAGCAGCGGGTAGCCCCAATGTATCCAATAAAGTAGGACGAAGCTCTCTTATAAGTCTGGTTAACTCAGCGCTGGCATGAACTGCCAGAGAACGAGCCTTTTTAACTAATGCCTTAATTTCAGCCCCGATGT
>CAYOYU010000217.1:0-1424 GCA_964408265.1 uncultured Syntrophorhabdaceae bacterium | reverse complement strand
GTTTCCATCATCTCCGAAATTGCCTGCAGATTAAGCGCTAAGGCGGTGAGCTCTTGACCAGTCTCATCATGCAGTTCTCTGGCGATTCTTTTTCGCTCCTTTTCCTGAATAGTAAGTACATGTTGCAACAGCATCTGGTATCTTTCTCTAGCATTGCTTAATCTTTCATATAGTTTTGCCTGCTCAATCGCTGTACCCAGTTGGTAGCCTATGCAGTTCATAAGATACATATCGTCTGGGCTGAATTGACCGGGTAGATAGCTGGCAACGTTCAATACGCCAACGACCTTTTCCTTTGCTTTCAAGGGAACGCTAACAAATCCTTTGAGACCCTCTGCGACTATCAAATCAGGGCGAGCAGCACTTGGATCTCCAGAGATATTTTCCAATAAAATGGGCTCCCCTGTTTGAGCCACTTTTCCCGCTATCCCCTCGCCCATGGTAAGGCACATCTCTCCAGCGTATTTGTCAGAGAGGCCGCGGTGCACTTTGTAACATAGCTTTTGAATTTGTTCATCAAAAAGCAGAACCCCTCCTATACTTCCACTAAAGATTTGTAGCACGCTGTCGAATGCCACATCTAAGATGGTGCGTAAATCCCATAAGCCACTAACAGCAGAGGAAATGCGGCGCAAGGCATCGAGATGGTGGTGCCGTGTCAAAATCTCCCTCTCTAGCTCTCTTTCTGCGGTAACATCTCTCCTTAACTCGACCATCCCTTGGATCTTGCCTTTGCTATCTTTTAACGGCCACATAGTAATCTTGATATACCTGTGGGAAATGCTATCCGTACCGAAGACGTGGTAAGGATGCACAAGTGTCGCTGATATGCCGCTTTGCACTACTTTGCTTAAGGGACATTCCCATAGAGGTGCGCTACAAGGCTTATCTCTACCCTGAAAAACCTGATAGCAATACCTGCCACTAGATGACTCAGTACTCGCAGGTAGTTTGCGTCGCAGGGCTGAGTTAGCAAGCCTGACTTGGTATCCACTATCGACGATAAGAACCTCATCCTCTAAACCATCTAAAATATCTTGTAGGCTTAGGTCCAATTTCAACGCCCCACCACTCATACCAATCGCTAAATCTGTAATCTTATCCATGCAATGTAACAGTTTAGTTTTTCCAAAATTTTAACATAACTTCTCATAGAAGTCAAAACTCAGTTTAATTTTGTGGTAAATATTTGGTTAACCCGTTAGCCGGTTTGCCAGTTAGTCCGGTTGGCAGATTGGTGAAGCAGGTACAATATGAAAATCAAGAGTTTTGAAGACCTGGAGTGTTGGAAAGAAGCGAGAGCCTTGACCCGGACTATTTATGATTACACTAAGCGTTCTGATTTTTCAAAAGATTTTAGGTTGTCTGGGTAAATATTCGGTTAACCCGTTAGCCGGTTTGCCAGTTAGTCCGGTTGGCGGATT
>CAYOYU010000216.1:0-8434 GCA_964408265.1 uncultured Syntrophorhabdaceae bacterium | reverse complement strand
AATTATTGCTGATGTTCTCCATCTCTTTTCTGTCGGAAGATGCAAAAATCTACTTCAGTTCAAGAAGAATGAGGAGCCTGTCACCAAGCTTGCCTACTCCTTCTATGTAATCAGATTCTACGCCGGCGACGATGGAAGGCGGATGCTCATCGGTATTTTCGTTGATCCTCAGAACCTCTGAAACGGAGTCAACGATGAAACCCAGGACCAATCCATCCAGTTCGACAACAATGATTCTCGTAGACTTGTCATATACGCCGTTCCTGAAGCCCAACCTCTTTCGAAGGTCTACGATGGGTATGATCTTTCCCCTCAGGTTGATGACACCCTCGATGTATGTAGGAGCATTGGGAATCTTCGTTATGTTCATCATACGGTTGATTTCCTGAACCTTCAGAATGTCTACGCCGAACTCTTCGTTTTCCAGTTTAAATGTTACAAGCTGTAATATTCTGCCGTCGTTCATGGTGTCACCCTCCTTTCTATAAACTTAGTATCGTCCTATCTACCCAAAACTTAAGTACTTGTATTCAAATATCGGGCCACGGTGGGCTGTCTGTAATATTCTCTTTACTCACGGAAGGATAGTATGAGAAACTGCAGTGAAACAACTCAAGGGTTCTACTGTGAATGATATTTTTATAGGACGTCAGCCTATACTCGAGAAAGACCGGACAATATTCGGCTATGAATTGCTTTTCCGGGGCAGCCAAAGCGCGGGAACAGCCAATGTGGCCAGCAATATACGGGCTACGGCCAGTGTCATGGCCAACACCCTCAATGGTATCGGTCTGAAAAAGCTGATTGGCGAGAAGAAGGGATTCATAAACGTTGATCTGGAGATTATGGAAAGCGGCATCCTGGAGCTATTGCCCCCTGAAAGCACGGTTCTGGAACTGCTGGAGACGGTGACGGTCACGGATAGGGTGATCGAATTGTGCGCGAAGATGAGGGATGCGGGATACAGAATAGCCCTGGATGATTTTGTCTACGACGATTCCTACCTTTCTCTCTTTCGCGTCGTCGATTACGTGAAGATCGATGTCCTTGCCCATGAAAGATCGGACCTGGCCCGGATAGTGCAGCCTCTGGCAAAACATAATTTCAAACTCCTTGCCGAAAAAGTCGAGACAAAGGATGATTTCGATTACTGCCACAGTCTTGGGTTCCAATATTTCCAGGGGTATTTCTTCGCAAAACCTTCTCTGATTGCAGCCAAGTCCCTCTCGCCGACGCAACTGGCGCTCGTAGAGTTGTCCAATGCGCTGTCGAGGGAACAGGAGTTCGGAATCCTGGAACAGGCGATCAAGAAAAACCCTGAGCTTAATATAAAACTCCTCAAATTCATCAACTCGGCAAACTTCTACACCCGGCAAAAGATTACATCCATCAGGCACGCACTCGCACTGCTCGGTTACCGTAATCTCAAGAAATGGGTCACCCTTCTCCTCTTCTCCGGGGAAGCAGAGGACATGAAGTCCAACCCTCTTCTCGAACGGGCCGCTATACGTGGCAGGGTGATGGAACTCCTCGCAAAACGAATCACCCAGGATGAGTTCACCGCCGACAGCGCTTTTATTACCGGCGTGCTTTCACTGATCGACGCGCTTCTCCAGATGCCCCTGGAACAGATTCTCGGGGAATTGAACCTTGCCTCCGAGATCTGCGAGTCTTTGCTCGAGAAGAATGGTCTGCTGGGAAACCTCCTTTCCATCGTCGAGGGATTGGAAACAGAGGAGTTCAGCGACATGTCTCAGAAACTCTTCTCTTATCATCTCACCACAGACGATCTGTTTGCCATGGAAAGAAATGCAATAATTGAGTATGAGAACTACGAGGAGCCCTAAGTCTTCCTATCTCTATCTGCCTCTCAGCGGAACTCCAGGCCTGTTCAAAACATCGCCCATTGACGGGAACTCATTCCATACATAAGATGATTCAATTACTTAGGAAATAGATGAGTCCGAACCTGAAGATACTCTTGACCGATGACGAGCCTGACCTGCGGCTCGTCACCACGACTATCCTCAGGAAGGCAGGATATGAGGTTGCCGAAGCGTCAACAGGCAGGGAATGTCTTGAACTGGTCCGGACATTTCACCCGGATATTATTCTCCTTGATGTCATGCTCCCCGATATATCAGGTATCGATGTCTGCATGCAGGTCAAGGCTGACCCTGAGCTGCAGACATTCGTAATCCTTGTATCCGGAATCCTCATATCGTCCGAATATCAGGCAGAGGGCCTCAACGTTGGAGCAGACGGTTAAAGAACTCCTTGCTCGAGTGCATTCATTAGCCCGAATAATATTGGCTGAAGCGGCTCTACGAGAGAAAAAGAAGGAGCAGGAGAAACTCATCACAAAACTCCAGGAAGCTCTTACGGAGATCAAGACGCTCAGAGGGTTTATCCCAATTTGTGCATCCTGCAAGAAGATACGGGATGATGAAGGTTATTGGAACCAGTTGGAAAAGTATATCAGTCAGCGCACCGATGCGATCTTCAGCCATGGACTCTGCCCTGAATGCGCTGCTCAAGTCAGGGCCGAACTGAAGCAGACCCAAAAGAAAAGTTAGCTTGCCGGCTATCCCCAGCAATCAGGGATTTGCCACAGCACTCCTTCTCTGTTCCATCACCGGTGGTGGAGTTGCGCCCAGCTTTCTCTGGTTCCCCTGGTTTTCCACTATAGCGGGTATGTCAAGTATGAGGATCGCCTTCCCGTCACCCCTGATAGTGGCTCCTCCCACACCGCTCACGTTTCCGAGAAACTCACCGAGTGGTTTGATAACCACTTCTTCCTGGCCCATGACAGCATCAGTCTTGATCCCTACTGTTTTCTCGCCGATGCTGCAGATGACCAGATAACTCCCTTTCCCCTCGTGATCTGCAGAACCTGAGAAGACTCGCCTCAGATCTATAATCGGTATTACCCGGTCGCGGAGCACCAGAACGTCATTCTTATCTACTGACTTAATAAGGTCTTCCTTCACCCTGACAAGCTCTACAACGGTATTGAGGGGTATTGCAAAAAGATCTTCTCCCACCTGAACGATGAGCGCCCGCATGATGGCGAGGGTAAGGGGAAGCTTTACGGTGAGTCTTGTCCATCCACCTTCTTCGGAATCAATGTAGGCCTGTCCATTCATTTTTTCGATATTCGTTTTTACGACATCCATTCCCACCCCCCTGCCGGACACGGAACTCAGTTTCTTGGCCGTGCTCAGGCCTGGGATGAAAATGAGGTTCATCACTTCTTTCGGAGTCAGGGCGCCCAGTTCAGTCTCATTCATCAGACCCTTTTCCTTAACTTTATCCTTGACTGCCTGAAGATTGATGCCTTTCCCGTCGTCGAAGATCTCTATGATAACGTGATTCCCTTCATTGTAAGCCTTAATAGCGATAAGCCCCTTTCTCCTCTTCCCTGCCGCCTCCCTGTCTTCGGGTGTTTCAACCCCATGGTCGACAGAGTTCCGGATAATATGTATCAACGGGTCATGAAGAGCCTCGATAAGAGACCTGTCAAGTTCCGTGCTCTCGCCTTCTATCTTCAGTTCAATCTCTTTCTTGAACTCCGATGCCAGATCACGTATGAGCCTCGGTATCTTGTTAAAAACCTTGCTGATGGGGACAAGTCTCGCTCTCATTACGGAGAGCTGAAGATCATTTGTGATACCTTCAATATAGTTGGTCACTTCGGAGAGGCTGTCGAGGGCTCCGCTGCCATCGGTCCCTTTTCTTACAAGGCTATTCAGGAGTATGAGCCTGTTCTTCCCGAGAACCAGCTCACCTGCAAGATTCATAAGTTCATCAAGCTTCTTCACGTCAATGCGTATTGCCTGCTCTTCTCTGGTGGACTTCTGTTTGCCCAGGAGACCGTTCAATTGGTTCTCGGTAATGAGCTTTTCTTCCACCACCAACTCCCCGAACTTCTTCTCTGCATCCTGCTTCTGTTTTGCCAGCAGCCTGTCCCTTTCGACGGGCGTTATCACATTCTCCTCGACCAGGATATCCCCTATCTTTCTCACTTCCGCTTTGTTAAGGGCTTCCAGCTTTTCAATGATGGCATCGGTGTTTCTCTCTTCAGCCCCCTTGGTCCGTATGTCATCGATGAGGAGCTTCATCAGATCGAGCGCTTCAAGGAGTATATCCGTCACTGCCGCCCCCGCTTCGATCTCACCCTTCCTGACCCGTCCCAGCACGTCCTCGGCCTTATGAGCAAGTTTTGACAGCACACCGAAACCGAGAAAGCTTGACGTACCCTTGATGGTGTGGACGCTCCTGAAAATCCCGTTCACCACCTCACTCTCGGGGCTCTGCTCAAGCAACAGAGCATCCTGTATAGAATTATCGAGGAGTTCACTGGACTCAATGATAAACTCATCGATAATCTCCTTCATTTCGTCATTTTCAATGTCCTGATTTTCCATCATTCAACCTCCTTCAGAAGACTTCCTATCTTATAGAGCAATAGCTCTGGTCGGACAGGCTTGTTCAAGAACATATTTACGCCGGCGTCAAGGGCGTTTCTCTTGAGCGTGGCATCCTTGGTTGTTGTGAGCATGATTATGGGAATGTCCATGTAGTAGAAGTTGCTGCGCATGCTCTTCACGAATTCGATGCCGTCCATGTTGGGCATGTTAAGGTCCACTATCACCAGGTCTACCTCCAGACCTCCCAGTTTCTCCATCGCATCCAGCCCATCTTCCGCCTCTGTCGTGACGTAGGCCTGTTTCTTCAGGATGTAGGTAATGAGTTTCCGTATGGTAGTTGAGTCGTCGACGACAAGAATCTTTTTCATCATTTATCCTTTCTGATAAGCGATGGTTCCCGGAAAAACCATCGGTTTAAAGGCTCTTGAGATATTATGAAGAGACTCTGCATGGCCTATTGTCAGGAATCCACGAGGTTTGAGCGATTCGTAGAGGTGATCGATAACCTTCTTCTTCATCTTATCGTCAAAATAGATAAGAACGTTCCGGCAGAAGATTATATCCATCTGCCTGTAGTTCCTGTAAGAGGGACTATCGGCCAGATTCATGAAATCTATCTTCACGTACTTCTTCACATGGTCCTTAAGCTTGAAGACGGCCCCTTCTTCGGTGAAATATTTCTTCCGTATAGCTTCATCGGTATTCCTGACGCTATACGAGTTGAAGACCGCCTTGCGTGCAGATTCGATAACCTTGGTACTGATATCGGTGGCGAATATCGTGAAGGGTATCGTCCGTTTCATCGCTTCCATAAGTTCCAGTATGATGATGGCGAGCGTATAAGGTTCCTCACCTGTCGAGCAGGCAGCACTCCACATACGGAGTGGTCCGACAAGGTTATTCCCGTTAAGATAGCTCTTCTGCAGGATGAGTTTGAAGGCATCCAATTGGGGAGGGTTCCGGAAGAAACTCGTTTCGTTGGTGGTGACCACGTCATAGAGATTGGCAATCTCATTCTTCGCTTTTTCACCACCATATTTCAGGTAGTAGTAATAATCCTCAAAGGCGCTGAACCCGAGCTCACTGAGCCGGTTAGAGAGTCTGCTTTCGAGAAGATACATCTTGTTCTCCGCAAAGAAGATGCCGGTTTTCTCATATATGTAGTCTCTAAGGGAAATGAATTCTTCTTTAGTCAGCATGCATGAGCGTCCTTTTCTGTCAATAGCACTCCAATTTCTCCATGACGAACTCGGCTGTTGCCCTTACATCATCATCCGGACTCATAACAAAGGGTCTCACATACTCTATGGCCTTCATGTCATCGAGGTCCGAAAGAGCCTTAAGGCTCCCTATCTTTATCAGGCTGTTCTCATCATCCAAACCACGGACAAAAGTTTCAAAGAGTTCATGGTCCTCGAAGGAAGCAAGGGCTGCCAGCGCGTAATATCTTGTCCAGAGCCCCTGGGTCTCGTCGGCGAATATTTCTACGAGTCGCCCCCTGAACCGGACAAGCCTTTGTTCCTTTATCACCTTGAGGACCTCATGGGGGATATCTCTCTTCATAAGGAGCGACTCGAAGAGGTCAGCATAGCGCTCATCGCTGAGGAAGTTGCCCATAACACCCGCCGAAGCCCTCCTCACCCCTTCATCCTTGTCGGACAGGAGGTCCCGGATAAACAGGAAGTTCTCCTCGCTGCTCAACGTATCGGCGACAGCAAGGTAGACCTTCTTGTCCTCCACCGAGCCCGCGTCCATGAACCGGACGATGAGGGCAAGGGCCGCCTGTAGATCGATGCGAATGAGAGCCTTCATGGCCTTTATCCGAACGTCAAAAAATCCGGTTTGCGCAAGAAGTTTCACATCTTCCCTCAATTCACCTATGGCCTTCAGCCCCGCTGCGACTACCGCACCCCCCTTCACATGCCCGTCCATATCGACGATGGCCTCTTTTATTATGGAATAGCCATTACCACGGATGATGGAAGGAAGATTTGCTATGATCTCCCGTCTCACACTCGTTGGCGCCGAACGGAAGACTTCAAGGAAAAGATCTTCGCCCAGAACAACTCCTTCCCTGCCGCATGCCCTGATGAAGGGAACGGACAAGGATTCATCGGCCCGGATATATCGTGCAGCTTCCAATTCCCAAACCGGCCGCAATGACCCAAAGAGGCGCAGCAGTTCCTCGTATTCCTCCGAGTCGGCCTCCATCTCTTTGAAGACTTCAAGGATTACATTGCAGCTTTCCACCGAGTTGAAACGCGTCAGCTGCCTCAGCATGTAAAGGGATTTCTTCTTGTCAAAGCGGATACACTGCAGGAGGTGGTCGAAGAGCTCCGGCCCCACCTTCTCCATGAGGGCATCAGTGAGATATTCGTCTTCCTTTTCAAGGATGATTTTCAGGAAGACATCTCTTCTATCCTTTGGAAACCCCTTAAGTACTTCAAAGACTTCGCCCAATATCCTGTCATCGTGAAAACTCGTCAGAACCTCGCAGCATGCGAGTGCGATTTCCTCCTCTTCCTCCCGGAACATGCGAAGCAGGCTGGAAATGGCCTTCTCTGATCCTATATTCCCGAGGCCATAAATGGCCGAAAACTTCACCCACGCTGTATCGCTCAATGCACCGAGAAGCGCCTCTACTGCCTCGTCGCGGTGGAACTGGCCCAGGGCCATGCAGGCAGCGTTCCTTACATTTTCCTCATCTTCATGAAGTATGCGTATCAAATGGGATATGGTGGAAGGATCTTTCAGTTCCGTCAGTATTTCACAACCGTAGGTGCGTACGTCCTCATTTTCGTCATCGAGGAGCGCGGTGATGGCATTTAGATTGGTGGAGCCTGTTCTTTTCAGGATTTCCAGGACGCTCATCCGTACGGCCGTCTCATCATCCTTCAGCAGCGGACTCACCTGTGCAACGACCTCAGGGTCATTCATGGCACAAAGAGACTCCGTGGCCTTCTCCCGGTCAAAGCTGTCACCCGTTTTCAGTTTCTTTAGCAGCCCGGCCAGTTTCTTTTTGCTAACCCCGTCCCTTGCTTTCTCAGCCATCATCCTACCTCACAATATTTTCATGATCTCCTCCGATATCTTATCCAGAGGCAGGACAAGATCGGCGAGCTTGGCATTTACCACCGCTCTCGGCATCCCGTAGACCACACATGTCTCCTCATCCTGGGCTATGACAAAACCCGCTTTCTCCTTGATCTCCTTCATCCCCACCACACCATCGTTTCCCATTCCCGTGAGGATGACGTTTACCGACCGAGCCCCATAGACCTGCGCAACCGAGGACATAAGAAGGTCCACCGATGGCCGGTACACATAGCCTCCATCACTCCGCAAATCCACAACAACTTCCCGTCCTCTTTGCTTAAGCCCCATGTGACTGTCTCCTGGGGCAATCAGAACCACACCGGGTCGTAGAGGCTCTTTGTCTTCGGCTTCCTTCACCCGGATCTGAGAGAGGCCATCGAGCCTTTGGGCAAAGGATTGCGTGAAGAGTTTCGGCATGTGCTGAGAAATGACCACGGGCACGGGAAAATCCCTGGGAAAGCTTCCCAGGATGTGCTGGAGGGCCGGCGGGCCGCCGGTAGACGCCCCTATGGAAAGGACCTCATGGCGCAACTGCTTGTTGGGCGTCACAGAAACAAGCTTCTTGCCCATGGCAAGCCTTTTCAGCAAGAACCTGGTCCTGTTTCTGGAGACGTCCTTTATTTTCGAAACGAGTTCATCCTTTTTGTGCATAATGGCGAGAGATACGTTCGACAAATCCTTCGTCACGAAATCGCAGGCGCCCATATTAAGGGCTTCCATAGTGATTGCAGCGCCTTCTTTGGTGAGAGCACTCATCATGATCACAGGCAGCGGGTTTCGGGCCATAATCTGTCTCAGGGCCTCGATCCCGTTCATCACCGGCATCTCCACATCGAGAGTCGTCACTTCCGGTTTCAGGAGTTCAACCTTCTCCACCGCCTCCTTCCCGTTTGATGCCGTACGGATCA
>CAYOYU010000215.1:0-8573 GCA_964408265.1 uncultured Syntrophorhabdaceae bacterium | reverse complement strand
AGTAGCGGTAGCTACCGATAAGAAAATTACGCCTGCACAGTTGATCACAAAATCGGATAGTCACCCACGGTAGCTTCCGATAGTTTCTGGACAAAAACGGGCTGGTTAGCCACGGTCGTACCGTTCACCGCTCTCTGCTTCTCCAGGTTGTCCAAGTACTCGTGACCGGTCACGTTGTCCTCCAGCATTCAAGATTCAGGTTCCCGTCAGGGCACCTGACAGGGGGGTGCTCCCAGCTGACCTATCCGTAGCCCTGACCAGCCTGAGCCTGTTCAAGCCGGAGGACCTGAAGAAGAAGTCGTATGATCTGGACCGTTACGAGCCAGACTCCAACAAGTGGAAAGAGGTGGAGAAGTGGTTTTTTTTCTTCCTCTAGCCAACAGAGCCCACCGGCCCGTCGTGGCCGTGGCCGTGGCCGTGGCCGGCGCGGGGAACCGTGTTAACCTTCGAGGCGTCTGGGGTTCTGGATCCTCCAGAACCACCCCCTGGAATCAGTTTTGCGAATCTCTCTGATCCTATCACCAAGTTCCTCAGTGTCTGGCCAATGCTCGGTTAGATTCACGCAATCTAGGTTCCCATTAATCTCTACGACGGCCCAGCAGCCTGTTATGGCTCCCAGGTTGATTGACCCAACATGCCACGTCTCCAGTCGCGGAATAAAGTTGCCGAAGTTTTCCGATATGTTGATCACAGCTGGTGCTTGTTGCAACTGTCCGAGCTGGTCTCTTTCCAGGTTCAGCAGTACCGTGTAGTGGTTGACAAGCAGGTCTTCGCAGTTCCCGAAATGCTCTCCGACCTCTTCCGGCTGAGCTGATTGGAAATCCCAAAGACATACGGCCCCAATTTGGGCCCCATGATTCGGATGCTCGATTCCACGGCACGGACTGGGCCGGATTACGCCGGACTCAATGATCCCGAGTAATCCGGCTCGGTCCGTGCCGTGGAAAACCCCGGTCAGCAGCAACTCTATGAGCCTTGCAAAACGGTCGCTCATGCCCGCATCAAGCAACCGCTGAATCATCCTCATTGCGGGCTCCACGCAAGCGGTGAGACAGTGCATGAAGGCGGCCCTGAAAGCCACCTTCTCCATACTTGTTGGCGTAGCGGTGGATCCGTTCAGCCAGGTGGTCGGGCACGCGCTGGATGTTCCCAGTTCGATGCCGCGTGAGTGCACGAAGCAGGCTTTGAAAACCGCCGCGTCCTCGTATGGGCCTACTGAGCCATTCCACCTCTGCCGGGGTCAACAACATCATGATCATTAGTCAGATCCTCCAAAAATTGGTCTATGTAGACAGGTTCGCAAAACCATGGTTAAGTCCTTCATTTTTGTCCTATGACACCAAAAATTCGTGGCGCGGCATCAATTTTTTGTGCCATAATTAAAATATTTAATGCCGCTGTATTTATTTTTGTTGACACTGCCCTAGAAGCGGTGATATATTTGCCAGTAACAGGCAACATTGAGAAGGGAAGGTAGCAATAATGGAAGCTGTAGATCCTGTAATGGAGGTCCCGACCACACCATCACCAACGATCCCGACAGGAGGATCGGACTACGTTAGGCTCGGGGAACTAGACATTGCGGTGCATGGTGCCTATACCTATGCAGGCTCAATTCGTGGGTCAGTCTTTCCTTGTCTACGGTACAAGCAGGGACAAAGGAAGCATTACTTAACTGCTGCAGCTTTGCCCGAAGTTACCGTACTATTTGCGCCTGGTGTCCCCGAGAACGAGATTGAACTCTCAGAGGAGCCTACCAACAGACCTGTTAACCCAGAGCATGTTGAAGAGATCGCCAACTATATTTCGGAATCTGCCGAGCATGGCCAGCGCAATTCCTACATTTTAGGCCCTATTCTCGGCGCGGTGGACGTGTTCAAGACCACTGGGATAAAGTTCTTCCCTGCTTCAGCCTCACAAAATGATGGTCCAATTTGCATGGGCTACCTAGTCGTCCCCGCTGGTGTCCAGTTTGAGACGACGGATGGCCAGCATCGGCGTGACGGTGTTGAAAAGGCTTTAAAGAAGAATAGACTGTTGAATCAAGATTCCATCGGAATCTGTATCGTAGAGGAACCAGATGTGAAACGGCGTCGCATCGACTTCGCCGATTTGTCGCGCACAAAACCAGTCGGATCGACGATTCTAAGCTGGTTTGATCTTCGTGATCAGTTGGCGGCTTTGAGTGTCGATCTAGTCGCAGAATCCAAATTTTTCAAGGGCCGGGTTGATCGCTTCAAAGAAACCGTCAAAGGTCGTTCTCAGAAATTGTATCCCCAAAAACAGCTTCTTACTTTTTGCGGAGTGGCCGCGAGCGAGCGCATTCGTTATGGTAAAGACCCTCAAGCGATGCGTCAAATGGCTGAGAGCTTACTTAACGACGAGAACAAGTATGAGAGCTGTAAGTCGCGTATTATTCAGTTCTTGGACAAATTTGCGGAGTCAGAAGCGACACTTAGTAAGTTGGTTAAAGACAACGAACTCCCCCTCATGAAACGAAAGTCTGGCCGAGAGGTATATGAGTTGACCCAGAACCACTTGGTCGCACAGGCGTGCGGACTGCATGCGGTAGGAGCACTCTGTGCGCAATCAGCCAGAATACAGCCGAAAGACAGGGAATTGCTGGCAGAAAGGTTGGGCAAATTGGACTGGCACAAGGCCAATGTCTTTTGGCTAGGGTCTCTGATGGAACGCAACAAGTTGTCCAGTAGTAGTTCCGCCCCCCATCGCGGCGCTGCGCGTGCAATGCTCAGAATTGTTGTCGAAGCAGAAGAATACGGGACCTTCTCGGCGGATACGCTGGATTTACTTCATCTCGATGGAACGTCGATGATAGATGTTCTACACGCTGCGACAGCCTTCCCGGAGGCCTTCACGGATAAGGAACGAGCATACTTGCAGAGGCGGATAGAACTCCTGTTTGCGGAAAACGAGAGCGAATTCAACGCATTGAGTCCCACGGAGAAGGAACTCGTCCGCGGATTCAATCAGCAGCCTTCATAAGCACCCACCCTCTCGTGCGGACGTGCGCCGGAAGCCGGCCCTTAGGCGGATGTCCTGGCTTCAGTTAGGTGCGCAGTATACCCAGTTACAGACATGTCCGTCCGTGTCTGGGGTGGACAGACGCGGACGGACATGTCCGCCTTCGTGTCCAGCCAACCCCTCGGACATGTCCGACAGGTATCGAAAGGGCTTTCCCGTTTCATTGAGAATAATTCAAAGATGAACACGGACGAGATCAAGCTGCTTACCGTTGTAGAGTTCGCATCCGCAGTGGGAATGAGTGACCGCCAGATTCGGCGCTACGTCAATCAAGGTCGGGTCCGCTCTGTAGCGGGCCCCGAGGGAATCACGCGGATCCCTGAGAGCGAAGTAAAGCGCTTTCAAACCAAACGCATGGAGAACGAGGAGAGTCGGACATGTCCGCCCCCCTCGGACACATCCGACCGAACATGTCCGAGCGTTCCCCGAGACACCTCGGACATCGATGGACCACCCTCGGACATGTCCGCCGGACATGTGTCCGAAGTCGTCCGAGCCCACCAAGAAACGGCCATACCCATGGAAATCCATCTTCAGACGCTGAAGCTCCTTCGATTGGAGCGCAAGGAAAGGCGGGCCCTGACGCAGGAGAGCCGACGCCTTGAGCGCCAGGTGCTGAGCGGCCAACTCCAGCTCGTGAACTACCAAAGAGCACTGTCTGAGAATGCAGAGTCGCTGGCTGAACGGGAAGCCAGGGCCCGCCAAGCAGAGGAACTAGCCAACAACAACGCAGCCGAACTCGAGCGCTACGAAGGGGAGAAGGCTGAGTTGGTTGAGCGACTGCGCCAGATGGAAACCCAGGTCGACTGGTTTAAAAAGCGGATCCCAAAGTGGGTCCGAGCTATGTTCGGAACCTGATGCTCCATCACAGTAGTAGTCCGCCGTGTAAGAGAGGAGGGCCATTAACTAGTAGTCCGCCGTGTAAGCACTAGTAGTCCGCCGTGTAAGCAACTAGTAGTCCGCCGTGTAAGCACTAGTAGTCCGCCGTGTAAGCACTAGTAGTCCGCCGTGTAAAAATTAGTAGTCCGCCGTGTAAGAGGAGCCCGTTTTTATGGCTTCAGATCAACATCTCTGGCCTCGTACAAACTACAAACATGAGCAAACTGTACAAACAACAACAAAGGCTTGTTGGTGTTTTTTAGATCTTTATCTTGGGGGATGCCGACCATGAGCCAAGCCAAATCCGCGAGCAAGCAACCTCCCCGCCTGGGCAGAGACGAGATGAATCTGGCTGACTTCGCGATAGGCCTGGCTACCAATCATCCAAGACCCGACGATCCTCTATGTATTGAAAGGTCCCAGCTTTTGCCAACGCCAGAGGGCAATCTTCACCAAAAATGGACCATCACGGGTTCCCCAAAATACGGCCTACCACGTCCCTGCGACGATGACCTGTTGTTGGGCTTGCTCTACCTTGCGTCCGAACAGCATTTTGCCAGCCCAAGCGTATGTTTCACAAGGTATTCTCTGATCAAGTTGATGGGATGGTCCAACCACAGCAAGAGCTACGAACGGATCGAAAACGGGCTCCGCCGTTTGAAGGCCGTAACCATCGAGGCCCAGAGCGCCTTCTATGACGGTGAAACTAAGCAGTATGTGAGTCGTAGCTTCGGAATTTTAGATGAGTATCAGATCGCCGAGAAGCTGGCAAAAAATGGCAACTGCATCGGGTCGAACTGCTACGCTCGTTTTAGCGAAGTCCTTTGGACCAGCATCCAATGCGAGAACATCAAGCGCCTGGATCTCGCGCTGTACTATGCACTCCGCAGTCCAGTCGCCCGCAGGCTCTTGCGCTTCCTGGACAAGCGGCGCTGGAAACGGTCTTCCTTCGAAGTTGACCTCTTCAGCCTGGCTGAAATGAACGTCGGTCTAGACCTGGGTACACGGCCATACCCATCCCAGATCAAGCAGGCCCTCGATCGGGGGCACGGCGAGCTCCAGGAGCACGGGTTTCTGAAAGGTTGGGATTACACCACCGGGCGCAATGGGAGGGATCGAGTCCGCTACCTCTTCGGGAAGGCGGATCGCAAGACCATTGAAGAGGAGGTCGACCAGGTCGGTCCCTCTCTCATGCTTGTTCAAGCGCTGACAAAAAGGAGCGTGTCCCAAGGCGTGGCTCAAGAACTGGTCCGCGAGTTCGCGGACCGAATCCCCAGGCTGGTGACATTTTACGACCATTTGCTGTCCATCAGATCCAGCATGATCCAGAGAAACCCTGTCGGGTGGTTGATTCGGGCCATCCAGGAAGACTATACGGTCTCGTCCCAGTTCCCGGGCTACATTGACCCAGAAGAGAAGGCCAGGGCCGTGGCTCAAAAGGAGCAACAGCGTCACCTCGAACTCCTCCGACAGGAAGAGGAGACCCGGGCACACGCTCAGCGGATGTCCCGACTGGATGGGCTTCCTGCAGAAGAGTATGCCCGTGTCGTCGCGGCCGTCCGACATACGAATGCCTGGATGCGCAAGCTTGATGACGATCATCCAGCCCTTCGGGCTGCAGTTTTGGAGCATGTCGAGGCGTCCGACCAAACGCCGGGGAAGCAGGTCGACGTGGCATAACTGGTGACGCGCTCCTGGTCGTCTTTGTCTGGCTATCAGGTGCTAATTTGCTGCGATTAAATCCTCCCTTGCTGTTGCAGACCTGCGTCCACGATGCTGTCGAGTTCCAAAGTCTGGCTTGGCCGCATAACCCTGCCCAGTCCCAGGGTGTGGAGGGTGCTCTCCGACATATTCTAAGAACTTCTCTGGTACGGGGTATACTGGCTCCGGACCTGGTGGCGCAGGCCGGGCTGGCGGCAGTAATTGTAAAGGTGCTGCTCCCAGAGATAGATCTAAGAGCTGATTTTTGATACTACGCCCCAAAACCTCGGCTAGCAAAGACGGCACGGCGTTCCCAACCTGCCGCTGAATCGAACTTCGCCCTCCGCTGATGACAACATTATCGGGGAAGGTCTGGAGACGGCAGAGTTCGCGCATGCTAAGCCTCCTATTCTCCCAGTGAAAGGGCCCAATGGCTGGTCCTGGTTGCGCCTGAATCGTCCAAGATGGCCTACTCTTCGACAACTTTAAGAGGAATGTCCAAAACCGACGACGCCAGCCAAAAAGTGGGAGTCCCCCTCCACGGTCTGTGTGCCAGAGGTAATTCTGACCTTCAGGGATCGATTGCAGGAGGTCTGCCCATTGCCCCTTTACAGCCAGATCTTCACCCTTCTCTGGTCCAACGTCTGCCAATGCGTCCCACGCTGTCCTGTAACCCTGTAGTGTTCCATATAGGAGGAGAGGCAGGTCCTCAGTGGCGTCTTTAGAGTGATGTGTCGGCTCTGGGAATCTAAACCCTTTCCCTTCCCTAGAGGCCACCATCACGAATCGGCATCTCATCTGTGGCACGCCGTAGTCAGCCGCCTTCAAGACTTTAAAGGATGGCCGATAAGCCGTTCCTTGGCGCTGATTGATCTGCTTGATCCTGTCTAGGATAAGCTGGACACCCTCGTTTTTTCCCGAGTATGCCAAGCCTTCAACGTTCTCGAGCAGGAACGCCTTCGGTAGGGATTCCTCAAGAACTCGCATATACTCGGTCAGCGTGCTCGCCCGGGGATCTTCCAGCCTGAGGGAGTCACCACGAGCCCAATACCCTGACTTTGAAAACGGTTGACATGGGGGCCCTCCCACCAAAAGATCGGCCTCACCCACTGCCAGGCCGGCTGTCGCGAGGATTCTTCCCGTGGGGAAGGTATGGATGTCCCCCTCCAAGACAGACCAATCGCGGTTTGAGCGGATTGTCCGACATGAATCAGCATCGATATCCATGGCGACGGCCGTTTCATAACCAGCGGCTTCCAACCCGTAGTCGAGCCCTCCGGCACCCGTATAGAGACTAATGACTTGAGGGATTCGCGGCATAAAACTCCTCTAGAATATTTATCAAGTATAAGTTCGGATTCATGGCTCCGCCACCCTTCTAGGGTTGCGGGCAACCCAGGAGGGGGGAAAACGTCGGCGAAGCCGCCCCCAGCAAGCGTGCCTCCATAGTGTGGGTGCGCTTGTGTGCTTCAATGGGAAGTTGTATCGACAATACAAGTTCGGACACCATAACGTCAAGGACATGATCGAAGTTGCTCTTCGGCAAGCGATGCAGGCTTATGAACAGCGGACTGGTGAGCGTATCACCTACGCTGACTTGGCTCGTCGCACTGGATTAGCTCTCTCTACAATCGAAGCGATTGGTTCGCGTGGGGACTACAATACCACGCTGGCCACGGTCGACCGGTTGTGCGAGGCGTTGGGTTGTGATGTGGCCACCATTTTGATTCGCAGGGCGACTCCAACAGAAGATCTCTCTCACTCATCCATGCCAGAGCGCATTGAAGGATGAAAGTAGACCACACTGCCGCTCAGCGCGTGCTGGAGGAAGAATCCATGCGTGCCCAAGAGGAAGCGGTACCGGAGCTATGGGTTGCTCGCATACAGAGACTCGAAGAATTGCTGCGGGGCGTCAACCTTACGTTCATCGCTGCGCTTGGCACAGCGATGCTGGCGAAGGCCACAGACATTCGCTTAAATCCGTTCGCCCTGAAGTCCGGGGCAGGCATCGTGGGCGCCTACTCCGCTCGAAGCCTTTGCCAGCACGTTCTCGCCGCTCATGCTCCCAGGCTCGAGATAGACATCGGGGTGAGTGGCCGGGAGCCGCTCAACAACCAGCCCTTCTTCGCGGAAGCGATGATTTCCGATCGATTGCCGGTGAAACCCACACAGCGTCAAGCTCTAGAAGCTCTGCTCGAGGCTCTCTCTCATCTGGAGAAAATCCGAGACACCAACGAGGCTCGTGACGTGTTGAGGGCTTTCATCAAGACTCGAAGGCGTTCCAGGACGATTTCGAAGTTGAACCCAGATTCTTTGGGGGCTTTTGGTGTAACAGAGTTTATTCAAATCGTTGAGGCATTCGTGCGGGGAGCCTCTGAAAATGGCAAACGTGCTCAGGCAGTTGTGGCCGGTCTTCTGGATGTCTTTGCTCCTGGAGTTCGAGTGTTATCGGGCAGGATAAATGACCCGGATGCCAAGTTCCCAGGCGATGTGGTCGTCCTCGACGCCACCAACCAGACCGTCATAGAGCAGGCTTTTGAGGTACGCGACAAGCCCTTCTCGGAGCCCGACCTCTATCATTTTGCAACTAAAGCTGCTCAGAGCAACGTTCGCAAGGCTTGGTGCGTGGCGGTTGCAGGCCTGGCTTGCGCCAGTGATAGCCTGCCCAGAATCACAGAGTGGGCCAGAGAACGTGGCGTCTCGTTGCTAACATACGACGGATGGCACCGATTCATACCAGATGTCTTAAACTGGTCAGCAGGCGATTTGGCGGCCAACATCCGCGACGCGTGTATCCGCATTGAACACCGGCTTGTCGCTATCGAAGCTTCACCCGAAGCAGTTGCGCAGTGGTCCGCTGCTGTCGGTAGGTGCGGTTGTCAAGTACCTACCAGCTAAAATATACCGGACAGTTTCGGGGATGGTCTGTTCGTAAGGTGTTTGACCAGCGG
>CAYOYU010000214.1:1210-8664 GCA_964408265.1 uncultured Syntrophorhabdaceae bacterium | reverse complement strand
CATCGAGCGTCATCTCCATATATTTATGCAACTCTCCCTCAACATGAGAGCCATTGTATCTCAACGGCTGATTCCTACCATTGAAGGAAAGAGAGTGGCGGCTATCGAGGTCCTTCTTGACAGCGCACGGGTAAAGGACCTCATATTACGAGGTGAAGTGGGACTCCTGAAAGAGACCATGGCAGGGTCTTACAACGAGGGTATGCAGACTTTCGACCAGCATATATACGACCTTTACGCGGCAGGCATCATCGACTACAACCACGCCATCGCGAACGCCGACAGCCCTAATGATCTGCGGCTCAGGATAAAGATGTCGGAGATCAAGTCAGACGAGGTGGACAAAAAGGAGCCTTCCTTCAAACTGAAGTCGGATAGCAGTGACCTTTCGAGGCGCTGATTCCGGTTCTCTCTCCCGTGATCCCGCGGCGAGATCCTGTATACATGTTGTGCGGGTTTTCAGCCGGTGTGCACTCTGTGCACACCGGTTTGTATAAGTGGCATGGACCAAGGCGGGATTGACTTTGCAGGCCATTCAGCTCTCTTGCAGGCTTTGCACGACAACCACTGTATAGTAAGGATCTGTGAATGACAACAGCATCAGGATGGTTCTACTGGGCTCTTCTGTCGGCTCTGTTCGCGGCTCTAACGGCCATCTTCGCAAAGATCGGGTTGAAAGGCGTCGACTCCGATCTCGCCACTCTGATCAGAACCTTCGTCATTATTCTTGTACTCTCAGGGTTCGTCTATTTCGCTGGGAAGTGGAGCAACCCTTTCAAGCTGAGCGCCACGACATGGACCTTTCTTGTCCTTTCAGGGTTGGCCACTGGCGCTTCCTGGGTCTGCTATTTCAGGGCACTGAAGATAGGTAATGCATCTCAGGTCGCCCCGGTTGACAAACTGAGTCTCCTTCTTGTTGCGGTCTTTGCTTTCATCTTTCTCAACGAACGTCCCTCTCTTCGGGAATGGACAGGCATCCTCATGGTAGGTGCCGGCGTTCTCCTGCTCGGCCTGAAGCGATGAAAGGGCAGACCCCGGAGGAGGGGTTTCCCGAAGAGGATTTCCCACAGCTTCTTGCGGAGTTGAATCGACTCGATGATTTCGGTTTTCACCACTGGGTTTTCCGGCCAGGCATGATGTATGAGGCGCGATACACATGGTGGGGCGAAAAGAAAGAGAGGCGGCGGCCCCACGAGGGACTCGACGTATGCCTCTATTCAGATCGCCACGGGCGCCTCCACCGGCTTGATGCGAATACGAAGGTCCCCGCGGCCCATGGCGGAGTGGTGGTGAAGATTATCGACGACTTCCTCGGCAAATCGATGATCCTGGCCCCTTTGTCGACTGACCGCAAAACTGCGGTCTTCTTCACCATCTACGGCCATACGGATCCTGTTCCCGGTATAGGAACCGGCCGAGTCGTGAGAAAGGGGGAGGTGATCGCAACAATCGCTGCGGCTTCAGGGAAAACCCAGAGCGTCACCCCTCACCTCCACCTAACCATGGGCACCATGCCTGAGGAGATCTCCTTCCGGGAACTTACCTGGGAAATCATAGGGAGTTCAAGGGCCCTCACCCTTTTCGACCCGCTGGAAGCAATGCGATGGGGAGAATACCGAATCGAGGATTAGGAAGAAGGTGTTCAGGCCTGAGCGCAGTCGGCTGGGTCGCCTTTCAGCTTGGAAAGAGCATGCGGAACAGCCTTGATTACGAAGGAAAGGCATTCCGTGGCGGCTTTGGGGCTTCCGGGCAGGTTGATTATGATGCTCTCCTTCCTGATGCCGCAGATTGCCCTGGATATGATGCCGTGCGGGGTGAGTTTGTAACTCTCAATCCTCATAACTTCTGCAAAACCCGGAAGTTCCTTTTCAATGACCATCCTCGTGGCTTCAGGTGTCACGTCTCTCGGTCCGACACCCGTGCCGCCCGTTGTCACAACCAGATCCGCCCCCCTCATGTCAACCTCTTCCAGGATGACATCAGCAATCATTTCCGCTTCGTCAGGGACAATGACGATTCCCGTAACGCTGAAATCCTTCTCAAGGAGTGACCTCAAGGCGGGACCGCTCCCGTCGATTCGCTCGCCCCTAGACCCCTTGTCGCTGATGGTGATTATGGCAGCCTTATAGGTCATGGCAGAACCAGAATCTCGTCACCAACGGCGACTTCACCTTCGGTGAGCACTTCGGCGAATATCCCCTCTCTGGGCATAACGCAGTCACCGACCTGAAAGAATATGTTGCATCGCGTATGGCATTCCTTGCCGATCTGAGAGACCTTGAGCAGAACATTCTGCCCCACGAGAAGCTGCGTCCCCACAGGCAATGCGGGGAGGTCGATACCTTCAGTGGTGAGGTTCTCCGCGAAATCACCGTAGCCGACGTCAAGACCCTTGTCACGGATCTTCTGGATACTCTCTTTTGCAAGAAGACTCACCTGCCTGTGCATGAAGCCTGCATGGGCATCACTCTCGAGGCCTAAGTCCTTGAGTAGCCTGCACTTGCCGACATTATGCTTTTTTTCACCCTTCTCATCGCTGATATTTACTGATAACACTTTGCCTTTCATCTAATGCCCCTCACAAAATTTTCCAAATTCTAAACATTAAATCCTAAAGGAAGCAAACCCAAACAGGGTGGCGGACCAGGGCTCCCTCTTTTAGAGATCAGATACTTCCGTATTTAGGACTTCTGCCTCTCATACCTGCCGCTCTTCCCGCCGCTTTTCTCCAGCAGGTAGAAAGGCCCCAACTCCATCCCCTTATCAATTGCCTTACACATGTCGTATACGGTGAGAGCAACCACGGTTGCGCAGGTGAGGGCTTCCATTTCTACCCCTGTCTGACCCCTCGTCTTCACCGTCGACTCGATTTCGCAGACCGCCTCCTTATCGTTAAAAGAAAAGGCCACGTCTATGTGGGTAAGCGCCAGGGGATGGCAAAGCGGTATCATCTCCGACGTCTTCTTTGCAGCCATAATACCTGCTATTTTCGCCACGGTGAATATATCACCTTTGGGTCCCTGGCCGGTCTTTACGGTCTCGTAGGTCTCACGGGCCATCTTGACCCGGCCGTACGCCCGTGCCTCCCGCTCCGTCTCTTTCTTGCCCGACACGTCGACCATACGGGCCTTGCCTTCCTTGTCCAGATGGGTAAGTTCCACATCAACCCCCTATGCCCCTGAGATTCCGTTGACACTTCCTGACCTGGCCGATCTCATGTTTTCTTTCAGGCTTGGCTTCCACAATGCGGCTCACGAAGGCAGCGATCTCGCTGTCATCTGCACCCCCCCGAAGCAGGGCTTTCACGTCATATTCGGTGTCGGAAAAGAGACAGGGTCTGATCATGCCATGGGATGTAAGCCGTATCCTGTTGCACTCGGCACAGATATGGGATGACACGGGACTTATGAAGCCGATCTTTCCCCTTCCCTCGCTGAAGCTGAACATCTTCGCCGGCCCTCTGCTCTTGCTGACGAAAGGCTGGAGCGAATAGACGCTCCTGATAGTCTCTTCGATCGCCGAGGAAGGGATGATTTTCGAGCTGTCCCACAACGTCGATTCACCGAATGGCATAAACTCGATGAACCGGACCTCCACCCCCCAGGTAACGGCAAACTTGGCAAAATCGAGGATCTCGTCGTCATTGAACGCCTTAATCACTACAGTGTTGATCTTTATGGGCTGCAAACCGGCGTAGATGGCCTTTTCAATACTCATCAGCACTTCGTCGAAGGCATCCACCCCGGTGATGTAAGCGAACCTTTCCCGCTTAAGGGAGTCCAAACTTATATTGACTCTGGCCAGTCCGGCCTCCTTTAGCTCGAGCACCTTCTGACCCAGAAAGAAACCGTTCGTAGTAAGGCTTATGTCTTTGATACTCTCAATCTTTGAAATCTCCGAAAGGAGAAAAGGTATGCCTTTTCTCACCAGGGGTTCCCCCCCTGTCAGCCGCACCTTGCTTACACCAAGTTCCGCCGCAATCCTGACAAGCCGCAACATCTCCTCGTACCTGAGTATCTCGCCGTGAGGGATAAAGGACGCAGAACTGTCCACACAGTATCTACAGTGGAGATTGCAGCGATCAGTAACAGATATCCTGATGTAATCAATGACTCTGTTGAACGTATCCATTAACATTTCAGCACTCCGGTCTGAACAGCGGCCGCCGGAACAACCATGTGGCAGCCGAATTCCTTAATCATTTAGTAACTTTATCTTCCCACGATCCTTTGCATCGTAACCGCCGTCCGCCTCAAGCCTGTCTCGAAACTCAACCGAGGCAAGCAGTTCCGCCAGGAGCTCGAATCTCTTGTCACCCATAAACTCGCGCGCCACGAGCAAATCATACTCTTCTTCTGCCAGAGGGATAAAGCCGAGTGAAAACATCCGTGCAACAGCGTATATACCAACGCCCACGTCCGCTATGGACTCTTTAACGAGTACACCCACTGCAGTGTGAGAAGATTCTTCTTTATCATAACCGTTTATCTCTTTTTTTTCAATACCTTGTCGTCTCAGCATCGAATCCAGGAGTATCCGCGTCCCTGAACCTACCTGCCGGTTGACAAACCTCACCTCGTGCCGGACAAGGTCCTCGACCCCCCTGATTCCCCTGGGATTGTTCTTAGCCACCAGCAATCCCTGCTGCCTCTTCGCAATATGAATAAGGGCCCACCTCCTGTCAGGCAGGTATCGTTTCAGCACCGGAATATTGTAAAGACCTTCCTCCTCATCGAGGATGTGGGTTGTGCAGAGTTGAGAAATCCCTTTCTGGAAGGCCACTATGCCGCTCAGGCTTCCCAGATGCGTTGAGATGATGTCCCAGGGGGGGTGTTTACGCATCATCATATCTCTCAGGATATCCAGCGAAAGGTCGTGGCTCCCCACGATGTGCATCCTTCCTTTTATCTCCTCTTCGTCGCGCAGGAGCGTGCAGCGCACCTCTTCCCGTTCCGCAAGCCCTTCGATCTTCTCGGGGATCCTGATAAGCGCATCCGCTTTTACCATGGAAGAAAAGACGCTCGCCCCGCGGGGCAGCGGAAAGGCGTAATAGATGCCCTCTTTTTCAGTCAGGTTTACCCGCAGTATCTCTTCCACACCGATACGCGAGGGAATCCGGTACGCCAGGACACAGGGGATGCTCCGCTCAAACCGGCGGCTGCAACTGAGTCTCTCGAAGAGAGGTTCAAGGAAAGTGCTGAAGCTGACCACCGCTGAAACCGGATACCCGGGAACACCAATGATGGGCTTACCGCGGATCATGCCAAGCATGGTGGGTTTGCCCGGCATCATAGAGATTCCATGAAAAACAAGGGATCCCAGCTCGTTAATGATGGACTCCGTATAATCTTCCGTCCCTGCACTAGTGCCTGCGTTTACGGCAATCACGTCGAATTCATCTACCGATTTCTCAATAAGCTCTCTTAACTCACTATAATTGCTTGTTATAGTATGTCGTACCGCTGTATAGCCTATCCCTTCCGCCATTTTTGACAGCGTGTAGGAGTTGAAATCGACGAGGCCGTTACCGGGCATCTTATCATCAGGATCATAGTTAAATATGTCTATCAGTTCCTTGCCCGTGGGGATAATGAGAATCCTGGGGAGACGCCTTACATGAATTTCAGTGATTCCCCCTGAGATGAGAATGCCGATGTCCAGAACACTCACTTTGTGGTTGGAAGGCACCAGCATATCGCCTTCTATGACGTCCTCGCCGACCATCCGGACATTCTGCCATAAGTAGGCAGCCTTCCTGATAGTGATGAAACCGGCTGATTCCTCAACATCCTCGCGCATAATCACCGCATCGGTACCCTGCGGGAGGGGGTCACCCGTATTTACGGGGATAGCCTCAGCATCTCTGGCCAGGTCGAGGGGCGTCGTCACATCAGCCCCGCTGGTCAGTTCATGGGCCACTGCGAATCCATCCATGGCGGAACAGATAAACCGGGGGTTGGAGAACCGCGCATAGACCGGTCTCGTCGTTATCCGGTCTTTGCACTCGTACACGGGGAAGATCTCCTCGTCTTCAATGGGTTTGATAAACTCGAGCATCTTCCGCACTGCCTCGGCAGGCGGTAAAGTTCTCAGGTATCTTCGGGTCATGAATGGCTCCAGCGCCCGATAAAAAAACATCTTTTCGGACTATTCAAAAGAGATGTACCTCGACCTCCTCTCCGGCCTCGTAGCCTTCGATGCCCTGGGGCACGACCAGAAACCCAATGGCCCGGGAAAGTGAGGAAATTACCGATGACTTCGCGAATATTGGTGTCACCTGGACGCTTTCCTCCGTCTCCTCCACGGTGACCCTTACGTATTCTTCTATCCCGTAAGACGACGGGACGTTGGCTTTCAATGTTCCCATGAGTGTCCTCTCGCGGGCCTCACTCTCACCCCTCAGCCGGCGCAGCAGAGGTAGGACGAACCTGATTGCCACCATCGTGCAGGATGCCGGATGGCCGGGAAGTCCAAAAACAGGCTTGCCCAAGAGACTCCCGAAAATGGTGGGCTTGCCTGGTTTCACATTGATTCCGTGAAACAGAACGGAGCCTCCCAGTTCGATGATGGAATCGGCCACAAAGTCACGGTCCCCTTTCGAGCTTCCACCTGAAATAAGTATCATGTCATATGCCGCAGCTTCGCGGAGTATCCCGATCACATCCTCCTTCCTGTCCCGGACAATTCCGAGAAAACAAGGAACCCCCCCATGCTGGCTCACAAGGCCCGACAAGGTGTACCTGTTGATGTCGCGTATCCTCCCGGGTGCAGGGGTCTCGTCGACGGGCACTATTTCGTCACCGGATGATACGATTGCCACCTTCGGCAGCCGCCAGACAGGGACCGCGGTCGCTCCCAAGGCCGCGAGCACACCCATGTCAAAAGCAGACAAGGCCTTGCCGGCACGAAGGATCGCCTCACCCTTCTTCATGTCCTCGCCCTGGAAACAGATATTCTCTCCCCTGAAGCCCTGTCTCGTCACCTCTATAGCTCCCGGTAGCCGCCTCACATACTCTTCCATCACTGAACCATCGGCGCCGTCGGGTATCATAGCTCCCGTACTGATCTCAATGGCCTGGCCTTCACCCAGTGTGAGCCGGGAATCCTCCCCTACCCCGATTCTTCCAACAACGTTGAGGAAAGCAGGGCTCGTTTCCCTGGCCCCCTGGATATCCTTTACCTTCACCGCATACCCGTCAACGAGAGACCGGGGGAAAGGCGGGATGTCTTCTCCTGCTGTCAAATCCTCGCCGAGAACGCGTCCGAGCGCATCTTCCAAGGCACTCTCTTCTTTTTCCATGGTTACAGGAAATGCCGCTATTATTTCAAGGGCTTCTGAGGCAACAACAGCTTTAAGGAACTCCATCTCTTCACCTGAAAGAACTGCTAATTATCCAAACCTGCCCGTAATGTACCCTTCCGTCTTTGCCATTACCGGGGCTATCGTCGCCCCC
>CAYOYU010000214.1:0-1110 GCA_964408265.1 uncultured Syntrophorhabdaceae bacterium | reverse complement strand
GCCCCCTCCACCAGCAAAGCTGTCGGAGCCTTCCCCGTCTCGCGACAGGAGTCGCTGGGCCGGGAATCCTGACCAGCTCGCTCAACGTATCCTCTTCTATCCAAACCTGCCCGTAATGTACCCTTCCGTCTTTTCATTCCTCGGAGAAGTAAAGATTTGCGAGGTTTCTCCGAACTCCACCAGTTCTCCGAGAAGCATGAATCCCGTCCAGTCGGAGACGCGCGCTGCCTGCTGCATATTATGGGTAACAATGAGGATGGTGTAGTCTGCTTTAAGGTCGATCATCAGTTCCTCAACCCGCATCGTCGCAATCGGGTCAAGGGCCGAGCAGGGCTCGTCAAGGAGGATTATCTCAGGTTCCACGGTGAGAAGCCGTGCTATGCAGAGTCTCTGCTTCTGTTCTTCCGAAAGGCTGAGGGCAGCCATGGAGAGTTTGTCCTTCAGTTCATCCCAGAGCCCCACCGCCCTGAGGCAGCGCTCCACAACCTCCTGATTCCTCTTCTTCCTGCTCAAACCGTGTACTTTGAGACCGTATATCATGTTTTCAAAAATGGAGAAGGGAAAGGGGTTGGGCCTCTGAAAGACCATGCCCACCTTCTGCCTCAACTCAATAATATCAACTTCGTCTATCCTCTTATTGTTGACAAAAATATCACCGTCAATCGCCACGTCATCCACAATGTCGTTCATCCTGTTAAAACACCGCAGAAGAGTCGACTTTCCACACCCTGAAGGGCCTATGAGGGAGGTGATGGAGTTTTTGTAGACCTCAAAGTCTACGCTCTTCAACGCGTGGAATTTACCATAGTAGAGGTTCAGCGCCTTCGTAACGAGAACGGGCTCTTTATTCATGCTTCAGTTGACCTGTCTTTATCCAAATTTGCCCTGTATGTAATCTTCCGTCTGCTGCAGTGACGGGTTTGTAAAGATCTTCTCCGTAGGACCATATTCGATGAGCTCGCCAAGGTAGAAAAAGGCCGCATAGTCGGTGATGCGGGCAATCTGTTTGGTGTTGTTGGAAACGAGAATAATGGTATATTCCTTTTTCAGTTCGTTAAGGGCCTCTTCGATCTTTGCCGTTGAAATCGGGTCAAGACCTGAGCAAGGCTC
>CAYOYU010000213.1:4807-8765 GCA_964408265.1 uncultured Syntrophorhabdaceae bacterium | reverse complement strand
GGTCCTGGGCAAAATCCATGACCCCCTTCAGTGCCTCTATCTGCTGCTCCCCGGTCTTTTCCTTATTCATTGCCCCTGAGAAATCGGCAACAATCTGCATCGCCTGCGCCTTGTTCTTCTTCTCAAAAATGGCCGCCGTTTCGGCGAGGTTCTTCAGGCTGCCGGCAAGTTCCAGGCTCGCCACGTCGTAGGAGGGCTGGTAATTATCGGTCGACATCACATAGAGCAGGGAAAGGTATCGGACCATGACCTCCAGTGCAGCCTCGCTGAACCTCATATCCGGTACGAGGTCAAAGCTCTTGCCCTCGAATTGAGGCTTGAAGGTATCCATCTCCATGGGTGTGTCCGGAGCCGTTACCACGGTGAAGAGTCTCTGCAGCCTTTCCACCCGGCTGTACGTATCACCGGTATTGGCCAGCACCGATTCGCCGGTCGTTCTGAAGACGTCGTATTTGCCGGTGGAAACAGAGGAACATCCGGCCAACAGCGCTGCAGCGCACAAGACCACAAGTATCAGACCACCCCTGTTCCGCTTCCTTTCCATCAGTCTCCTCCCTCCGGCTCTATTTGGGCGGCTCAAAATGCTTCCTGCCCCTTGTTCCTGAAATAGACTAACCCGCGGCAAGGCCCCTCATCCGTAAATGGAGTCACCATCCACCTCCACCGAACAGATGAGTCAATGGCGCCGCCTCCCGGTCCCTCCCCGCCTACTGGACCAGCGTCCTCGGCGGCTCCACGAGGTTAATCTCTCCGTAATTCTCCTCGTATTTTTCCAGGTTTTCCTGTAACGCCTTCACGATACGCTTCATGTGGCCCGGCGTAACGATGATCCGGGAGACGAGGTGGCCGCCGTTCGGCGAGTGAAGCACCCAGTCGATGATGAACTCCTCCAGTCCGTGGGCCACGAGCATCATGTTGCTGTATCTGCCCCGCGATAGGTCGTCCTGCGTGTTGATCTGCATTTGCTGAGGATCATTCAGATTTATACTCATTTCTCTTTCCTCCTCTCCTGTTGTTCGTCGCCCCCTGCAATGAGGGCCGATGCCATCACCATCCAGAATCAAGCCATTGTACCACTTAGACGGGCGGATTGGCTACACTCTTCCCCTTTTTTCCGCAGGACTGCTACCTTCTCACGAGGAGGACCGGTATCTTCGTATCCCGGTGAAGGACACCGAAGGATTTGCTGCCCATCAGGGCAGCCCCTAAGGCGCTCTTCCCGTGCGAACCCATGACGATGAGGTCGACGCCCGATTTTTCGGCCTCTTCCACAATCTTCTCGACGGCATGCCCCTGCCTGACCTTCGTCGTGGCGCTTATATGGTGCTTCTTCGCCAATTCAGCAGCATCGGCTACGTTCCTTTCCGCATCTGTTTGGAGGAAGTCTTCCACAGACTCCCTGAAGCCCAAGTCTCCTGAAGAAACCGGCACGAAGGGCTTGCCTATGAAAGGGCTCCCGTCTATGACGCTCAAAATTACCACTTCGGCTTTGATCATGGCGGCAAGTGAAAATGCATATTCTGCCGCTTTCCTTGCCGTTTGAGACCCATCCGTTGCAACCAGGATTTTCTTGATCATGGCCTGCCCTCCTTATGGTTGATATCCTTGTCTTTAATGCAACTCTAGTTCAAAAAAGGGGAATCGTCAACAGGACCGGGTTCGCATCGGGTCCCGGACTCATACCGGTATTCTTGTGTTCACTAACGTGAACCAGTATCATTATTGCATTACTTGTTCAGTCTAATAACCTATTTTCTATACCACTATAATGCTGTAACAAAAGGCTTGACAGATAATAGTTCATCCTGCTAACTTATTACATGTTGTTCATCATGTGTTCTCTATAATGAACTGTAATTACATCATGAGGGGGCAAGACAGAATGAAAGCGACAGTGGGCCAGATTCTAAAGCGAAAAGGCAACAAGGTATGGTCAGTCTCTCCTGACACCCTGATCTTCAGGGCTCTTCAGTTGATGCAGGAAAAAGAGATCGGCGCGGTCCTCGTCATCGGGGAGTCCGGCAATCTGGAAGGAATTGTCTCTGAGAGGGATTACGCCAGAAAGGTGATACTGGAAGGCCGCTCCTCCAGGGAAACAGCAACAGCGGACATCATGACGAAGGAGCTTTACAGCGTGGCGCCCTCCGCAACTGCGGAAGAATGCATCTCCATCATGCTGAAGAACCGCGTCAGACATCTCCCGGTGCTGGATCAGGGGAAGCTGGTCGGCCTCGTATCCATAGGCGATGCGGTCAAAGCCCTGGTGAGGGAGCAGCGGATCATTATAGAACACCTGGACAACTACATCAGCGGCAAGTACGTATGACCATCGGCCCGGGCACAACGGGCTGCTCAATATAAATCCCCCTAATTCCCCCCATTGGGAGGGGCTTGTGGATCAGAAATGACTACGGCCCCTCCCCCCAACTTGCTTTTCTCCCGACAACCTGTCAGAATATTGGCCTAAAGTCACCCTGTGACTAATTCGAAATGGGGTTGCGGCTCACAGTTGCCGCAATCCGGAGGGATCTTGAAGAAGACAGTTTTTTCCATATTAGCCTGCCTCTTATTGCTGCTCGTCATGGGCAGACCGCTTTTCGCCCAGTCCTTTAAACCGGGTTCGGAACCGAAAGGGTTCGGCGACCTTACCTGGGGCACCGAAGCGTCGAAGATCGCAGGAATGGAATACAGCAAAGATGCCCCCATAGGCGGGTCATGCCCCGAGGACCTGGCCGGTCAGGCCGGCGAGGATGCCCTGGGCGTAATAAAGATCTACAAGAGAACAGGAGACAAGCTGAACTTCGCCGGGACGCCAGTAAGGTCCATACAATACGGATTCTGCGGCGGGAAGCTCTGCGAGGTTACCATGGTCATCCGGGGGTCGAATAATTGGGGCACCCTCAAGGAAGCGGTCTTCGACAGGTACGGCAAAGTCAAACTGCAGTCCTCAGAGGGGATGCATCCGGAGCAACTTATGAACGAACTCGAATATTACATATGGGTGGGCCAGACCTCAGAGATGGACATGGTTTACAACCCCGCCTCCGGAATCGGGGAATTGTGGTTTGGCTCCACTGAGATACGGAACCGGGTCTTTGAAGAAGCGAGAAAGGAGATCAACAAGAGCGCCCCGCCGGCTCCGGCGAAATAGGGGTAGCTGCTGCCCAGTAAGTCTGCTTGTGGCCTTCTTCTTCCAATTGCCCCACGAGGCTGAGGGCTTCAGGCTCCGTAAGCCCCGTTCTCACCAGAAAAGTGTTGCCAATGTCATCCTGCCGCCAGACCGACCAGGCCTCATCGGGTGTCGTCATTCCTTCGGGATCAGAACCGGCAGGCTTAAGGGACACCGTGCTACTCCCCCTGATCATCGCCTTCAGGCCGGGAAAACCCCCGCACCGAAAGAAAGAGGCGCCTGAAGGTGCCCGTCGTGTCGAGCGCCTCGAAGAAGAGGCGTGAATCATCAAGCAGTCTTCGTGCCTCGGTCAATGCCTTTTCAATATCCTCGCTCGCCGACTTCGATGCCTTGCCGTGTCCGGGATAGAGCTCATCGATCCTCAGCCGGTGCAGCTGCCCCAGGGACATGAGGTAATCGCTGATATTGCCCGATCCGGATATGCCTGACAGCGTGCCGCCGGCCAGCACCGTATCCCCCGTAAAGGCAAACCTGCAGGTCGGCTCATAAAGGCAGATGCAGCCTGAGGTGTGCCCCGGAGTATGGAGCACGTGCAATTCGTAGTTGCCCAGATCAATGACCATACCCTGATCCAGATGCAGGTCTGCCCTGAACGGCCTGGCATGGGGATCGTGGTATTTGCCCATGATGACAAAGTCGTCGTGGACCTTGAGCTTGTTGGCGGTGAACCGGTGGGCGGCTATGAGGGCGGTGTCCGTAAAGAAATAGCCGGCCCCGATATGGTCAACATGCTCATGGGTCAGGATCACCAGATGGATATGCTCCGCC
>CAYOYU010000213.1:472-4797 GCA_964408265.1 uncultured Syntrophorhabdaceae bacterium | reverse complement strand
GTTGAGCGACCGGATGCGCTGGCAGAGTTCATACATGATTGTCAGGGTGAATGCCGGTTGGTGACGTGCCAGATAGAGGAATTTCTCCTGGTTCAGCGCAAGCACGCATGTATCGTCGCTCTCCGCTATGGCCGAGGCGCTCCGGGGGCTGAAGTCGACAATGGCCATCTCCCCGAAGAACTGACCAGGGCCGAGGGTGGCAAGGAGAATCTCCCGTTCCTTTCTCTTCACCACGAGCCTGACTGCGCCCGAGCTGATTATGTACATCTCAGTCCCCCTGCTTCCCTCCTCGAAGATAATTTCAGATTTCTGATAGACTCTCTTATATTTTCCAAAACCGCTGTCGTCCGACACCTGTCCCTCCCTTCTTCTATTTCAATTACAGTTTCTCCGAAATCTCCCGTTCCAGGATGGCTTTCATATTCCGGGCCATATTCTTGACGAAGGTGGAGTTGTCAATCAGCACTTCGAGATCAAGCTGGATGCTCCGGCCATCTATTTGGGCGACCATCTCAAGAAGTTTTCTCTTCAGATCTTCCATGTTGTCAAAGCCTTCGATACAGGAAAGGTTGGGTTTAATCCCCTTCTGCAAATACCAGAGAAGATCGAAATAGTCCCGGCCCTTTACCTTCACTGTCGTCTTTCCTTCTTTGTCCGTCTTCTCCCATTTGCGGAAAAGTATGGCTCTAATCTTTGTTGCCATCAGGGTAGGCGCGTCGAGCGTTTTGATAAGAACGGAACGGTTATGCTTGAAGATCGGGCGGATGTCTGTCGTGTACTTCCCGCAGAAGTCAAACTCAGAATAAACCTCTACCTTGAGAAAGAGGACATCCGTTTCTTCCCTGGTGGAAATCCCAAGATCGCGCAGGATTGGGAACTTAAGGTAGATCCGAAATCTTTGGACGGTTGTATTCACCGCAAGGTCAGTACGCTTGGAAAAGTAGTCTTCAAGGTCCTTAGCGAGCTTGGCAACACTCACCTTCTTCGATTCATCGATGAAATCGAGGTCTTCAGAAAGCCTCTGGAGGTCGAAACAGTGTGCAAGCGCAGAACCTCCGTAAAAAAGAAGTTGGCTGTAGACCGGATGGGAATAGATGAAATCAAGAACCACTATCTGAAGGTACTCCTTGAGAAGATTTCGCTTCAGAAGGTTATTCCCGGATGGTGACTCACTGATGATGTTTGCAAGTATCGGTTTGATAGTTTCCATAATGGTGGTCATTTTAGCCAATCAAAAATCTCCTTCATCCGTGAAGAGCGTTCCAGGTCAATGTATCCTTTAAGTTCAGTGAAATCGCTCTCGGAAAGTTCCCCAAGGTTGAGCCGCAGTTCCTCAACCGCTTCTCTGTCCACCAGGAGCCTTTTCCGAAAATAAAGAAAATCGAAGAGGGCCTTCGCCTTTGTCGCTTTAAGGACGGAGAGATCTCCTTTTTTCACTATTTTGAATCCCCCATACAACTCTTCCTTTATCTTGTGGTAAATGAAATTTCCCAGGTCGTTAGAGAAGTCTTCGGTCTTCCTCAGCCCCACGGATGTTATGTTTCGGGGTAGTTCGGTGAGCATGTTGTGCTCATGCAGAATGTAATCAAGGCTGAGATAGGAAGGCGGATAGAGCTTGTTCGCAACAAGCTCCACGTAATCGGAAATAACGCCCCTCCGTTCTGCTGTATCCAGATAGTTCCTCGATACGTAGATATTTTTCCTGAGACGAACCATTGTCCCTCTCTTTACCTGGCGCGAGAGGGTGATATTGAGATACTCCGGTTTTTCAGCAATCGGGGAAAGATCGGATGCTCCGAAAAAAGGCAGAGCAGCCACAAGCTTGAGGATTCGCTTTGTCCTGGCATCATCGTTTCTCATAATATACCTTGATAGTATATTATGAGAAACAAGCTGTCAAGAGGATGGCCCCGCTCCCTCCATAAGCATCACGAGGTCGATGAGCCCTTACTTTTCGCTGTACGCCCTCTTCAGCGCTGCGATATCGAACTTCTTCATCTTCAGAAAGGCCTGGGTGACGCGTGCCAGGCTCTCGGGGTCCTTCGACTCCATCATTTCGTCCATAACAGCGGGGACAATCTGCCATGAGAGGCCGTACTTATCCTTAAGCCAGCCGCACACGCCTTCTTCCCCACCTTCAGAGGCAAGTTTCTCCCAGTAATAATCAATTTCTTCCTGGCTGTCGCATCTGACTATGAACGATATGGACTCGTTAAACTTGAAAAGCGGCCCGGCGCTGATTGCCTTGAACTCCTGCCCGCCAAGTTCGAAGGTCACCACGTCCACCGATCCCGACGGGGTATCGTGAATGGTAGTAACGTTCTTGATTTCCGAGTCCTTGAAGATAGACGTGTAAAACCGGGCTGCTTCTTTGGCCTCCCTGTCGAACCACAGATGGGGGACGATCCTCTGTTTGATCATTCTCATCTCCTTCCTTTGCCCATCACCATGTGAGCACGGCCGATACCGGTTTGTGATCACTGGGCCTTTTGCCCCGGTCATCGTCGTTGGCATCGACGTTATACTTATTGTATGCATCAACCTCCACCTTGCAAGAGTCGTTCAGCAAGGCAAGGTCGGCGCTGTCATGGGGAATTTGGACAACGAGGCTGGAAGCAGAAGGTCAGCCTCACCCTCTATCGCTTCTTCAGATACTTCACCTGGATATTGGGCACAATGAGAAATGCGGCCTCAGCCCGCTGAGGCAGGGCGTCCTTGATTGCAGCAGCGATCTTCTGGACGTCATCCGTTTGCGACGCAAGCTCTTTTGCCTTTTGATCGAATATGAGAATGTAGGCTTTCATATCATCCAGGTCCTTCTTCCCCGAAAGCGGGCCATGGCCGGGGATGATCTTATCTGTATCCATTGCTTTGATCTCATCCAGTTGCTTAGCCCATTCCTCAATGTTCCCCTCGCCGAGGAAGGGATGGTAATTCGTCGAAAGTATATCGCCGGTGAAGAGGATCTTCCTGCCGGGCAGATAGACCAGCGTGTCGCCTGTGCTGTGGGAGTGACGGGCATGAATGAGTTCGATCCGCTGGCCGCTCATATCGATTGACATTCTATCGCCGTAGGCCAGAACAGGATAGGCCAGCGTCGTTCCCTTCATATCTTCCGGCGTGAGGCCGTATTCTCCCGCATTCTTAAGGGCCTCACTGCCACTGGCCTCCATGGCCTTCTTGTCGTTTTCCTGGGCGATAACCACCGCGCCGAGTTTGACGAATTCAGAATTGCCGAAGGCATGGTCAAGGTGATAGTGCGTATTCACCACATACTTGATAGGCTTACGGGAGATGCTCCGGATGTCCCGGATAAAACGCTTTGCCTCTTTGGCGGAAATGAGCGTATCCACGACCACGATACCATCCTTGCCGATAATGACGCCCGCATTCGCCCCGAAGCTATTATTCTTGGAACTGTTCTTTGTGTCCACATATGCGTACACATCCTCGGCTATCTTCGTCAGTTTCTCTGCAGCAAATGCAGAGTCACAAAGTGCGAAGAGCACGAGAACCGCTACCAACAATCTTCCTGAAATGACTACAAGCTTCCTCATATTTATCCTCCTCTTGGCAGCCTGGCGATATCTATACCGGATGGCCGTTCTGCCCTGTCCAATCGCCGGTAAGGCTATTTCTTGCTGCAATTGCAGCAAACCAGAAGCGTGGCTGTCGTACAACTGCAGGTTGTACCATCGGCACATGTCTCATTCCAAGCGCTCCAGCGGCTGTAGTTCTCACCTTCTTCCTGGCGACTGTCGGAATCTTGCGGACAACCTGGGTCTTTTACGCAGACGCCCGTCTGTGGTGAGGAGGCACAGGCTACGGAGACATTATAGGTGTGTGAGGCAGAAACCCAATTAGTCACGCTGAAGGCATCCCTATCGTGGGCTGTCAGCTTTGTCCAGCCCCATTCACTGACGCCGACCCAGAGGCTGTCAATTTCTTTTGACCATTTCCCCTGATAATAGGGTCTGTCAGCAGGACAGATTACGTCAAAGTGCCTGGTATGATATCCTTCGATTGTAAGGGTACCCGTTGTCTGAGGCACGCAATTCGCCACATTGACCGGACAGGGATTTGGAGGATCTGCCTGAACGCCATGAGCGGCTGCAATGATCAAGACTGCAACCGTGCATATGAACAGACAATTTTGCCACGCCATATGCGTTCTTCTTGCCGGGATAAGATGTCCCATCACTCTCTCCTTCTCCTCAGAGTTTCTCAATAAAGGTCTCCCGATGAGACGCCGGTGAACCTGATGGTCCGCTCCGAGGTGTCGTTCGGCGAACAACCCAGAAATATCTTGAATGTGCGCACGTCTT
>CAYOYU010000213.1:0-462 GCA_964408265.1 uncultured Syntrophorhabdaceae bacterium | reverse complement strand
TACCGATTTCGGTGTATCCTCGATCAGGGTAATACTGACATCGCGATGGCGTTCAGCGTCCCAGTTCCATACGTACTGCGCCTCCGCCGGGCAGACATAGTTCAGGACAGACGTCGTTCCTCTCAGGGCCTTTACTTCCGTTTCCACTGACACGCAGTTCTTAACCCCCGTACATTCCTGCCTGGATGACACAAACGAAGGGTCAATTCCAGCGCTGCCGCTGCCGGAGCACCCGCCGAGGAAACAGCCTGTCATAACCAGTAGAAGTGCCAGGGCACGTCCGCCAAAACCGAGGCATCTTATCCATTCCGTTGCATATCCCTTACGCATGGAATCCTCCTATCCTGCGGGCTCACTGAACCCATGACAGGCACTTCCCTGACTGATGGTTAGGAAGGGTGCAGTGAAAACCTGCCACAGAATTGTTGTCGAGCCGGTTATTATCCTGGCCCGATGCGGCAT
>CAYOYU010000212.1:8382-8775 GCA_964408265.1 uncultured Syntrophorhabdaceae bacterium | reverse complement strand
CAAAAACTGGGCTGGACGGCGGGGCCTACCCTAAACCTCCTCTCCAACCATTGCGGCCTTCGCATAGGCGGAGTGACGAGGAAGGGACGCCTGGACCTCTGGCTCATAGTCAATACCACGAGCAGGAAATAGATCTATGAAAATTGCGGGTATTCAATTCGCCTGTACCGAAGACAGGGCAGGCAATCTGGAAAAGGCTTGTAAAGTGCTGGATGTGGCTCTGGAGCAAGGGGCGAAAATCGTCTGTTTTCAGGAACTCTTCGACCTTCAATGGTTCCCGAGAAACAGAGACGAGACCGCCTTTGCCCTGGCCGAAGAGTTGCACGACGGATCATACGCTGCCTTCAGGGAGAGAGCAAAGGCGGCTGAAGCAGTGGTCCTCCTCCCCGTCTT
>CAYOYU010000212.1:5129-8313 GCA_964408265.1 uncultured Syntrophorhabdaceae bacterium | reverse complement strand
ACAGTTGCCTCGTCATCGACAGCGGCGAGACGGCCGGGGTCTACAGGAAGGTCCATGTGCCCGAGATACCGTTGTGGGAGGAACAGTTCTATTTCTCAAAAGGCGACCGGGGATTTCCCGTCTTCAACACCAGGCACGGTGCAATCGGTGTGCAGATTTCCTGGGACAATCTTTATCCCGAGGGAAGCAGGATTCTTGCACTGAAAGGTGCAGACATCATTTTTGCCCCCACTGCATGTGCTTTCAAGTCCCAGCACATCTGGCAGACGGTCATATCTGCCAACAGCATGACGAACGGTGTATGCATTATGCGGGTAAACAGGGTGGGGAGCGAAGAGTCACAGGACTTTTATGGGATGAGTTTCTGCGTCAATCCTGAGGGGGAATTGACAGGGGGCCCCACGGGTTCGGCTGACAGTGTGCTCCTGGCCGAGGTGGATTTCGAGTATATGAACCATGTGCGCAGGGAATGGCCCCTGATGAAAGAGAGAAGACCCGAAGAGTACGGAGAAATTCTGCAAGCCTATGTGCGCTGACTAGCCTTCAATTGTCCCGTCGCTGCACATAGTGCCCTTGTTGATGAGCCTCTGGCAGCGACTTCTGTCGCCGGGTACCCGCTTTAGCGGGTGTGGGAGGTTTCCGACAGCTTCGCTGACGGAGGGGGCCTGTCCTCCCGGAGGGAGGGCGACGAGAGCCCCTGAAGGGCAGAAGGCAAGAAGTTGCCTGCGCCCGCTAGGGTGAGAAGGTAAAAAGTTGAGCCCCTTAGCGACTTCTGTCGCGAGACGGGGGAGGCTCTGCGAGCTTTGCTTGCAGAGGGGGCGACGTGAGCCCCATTAAATGGAGAGACGTGATGATACGCAAAGAGGTACAACAGATTATAACGGATGCCTGTGAGGCCTGCAGGGCGAAGGGCATCCTTGCCATTGACACCGTCGTCAACCCCATCATTGAGACGCCGAGAGAGGAGGAACATGGTGATTTCTCCACAAACATAGCCTTTCTCCTGGCGCCGAAAGTCAGGAAAAGCCCTCAGGAGATAGCACGGATTCTCATCGATAATATGGTATATGGGAAGCTCTGCACTAAAGTGGAACCTGCGGGAAAAGGGTTCATTAATTTCCACGTGAAGGATGAAAATTGGAGGGCTGCCCTGAAGGAACTCCACCAGACCGGTGTTGCGGCATCCGTGCCCGACGTAGGTGAAGGAAAGGGCGTTCTCATAGAATTCGTCAGTGCCAACCCTACCGGTCCGCTCCATATAGGCCACGGCCGGGGTGCTGCAGTGGGCGATGTCCTTGCCAATATCCTGAGCCGGGCAGGCTACCGGGTGGAGCGGGAATATTATGTGAACGACGCGGGGAAGCAGATACAGACCCTCGGGGAATCGACCTATCTGCGCTGGCGCGAAATGAAAGGCGAGACCGTGGAATACCCGAAGAACCTTTACCAGGGAGACTATGTGAAAGACCTGGCGGCCATGCTGGAGGCCAAGGGGGACCCTATACCCGACGAGAGGGAGCAGGCGGTGAAAATGATGGCCGCGTTCTCGGGCGGAACGGTCATGCAGGGCATCATAGAGGACCTTGAGGAGTTCGGGGTGCACTTTGACACCTTCTTCAAGGAGTCGGAGTTGTATCGAAAAGGAATCGTAGATGCAACCATAGAGGAACTACGGGAAAAAGGTTTTGTCTACGAACAGGAGGGTGCCCTCTGGTTCAGGACGAGCAGTTTCGAAAATGATGAAGACAGGGTGCTGGTGAAATCGGACGGCGAAAAGACCTATTTTGCCTCTGATATTGCCTACCACAGGCATAAGTTCGACAGGGGCTTTGGCCTTCTTCTCGATCTGTGGGGCTCCGACCACCATGGCTACATCCCCCGTCTGCGGGCTTCCATAAAGGCCCTGGGCAAGGACCCCGGAGACCTGAAGGTGATCCTTATCCAGTTCGTGACGCTCCTGAAAGAGGGGAAACCGGTGGGTATGTCTACGAGGTCGGGGCAGTTTACCACGCTCCAGGAGGTTGTGAAGGAAGTAGGGAAGGATGCGGCGCGTTTCTTCTTCCTCATGCGGAAAAGTGATGCCCACCTTGAATTCGACCTCGATCTTGCCAAGAAGAGCACCAATGAGAATCCTGTCTACTATGTCCAGTATGCCCATGCTCGGATCGAGAGCATCTTCAGGAATGCAGCGGAGGAGGGGATTTCCCTGGACAGCCTCGGCACGGCGGACGTGTCTCTTTTGGAATTGAAAGAGGAGATCCAGATGATCAAGGGACTCCTTCATTTCGCTGACGTTGTCGAAGGGAGCGCGAGGAGTCTTGAAGCCCACAGAATAACTTTCTACCTCCTCGATCTGGTGGCGAGGTTCCACAGCTATTACAACAAGGCCCGAATCCTTGGCAACGAGAGCGACCTGACCCTGGCAAGGCTCCTCCTGCTCTATATGGTCCGCGCCGTAATACGTGAAGGCCTTGCCATTCTCGGTGTATCTGCACCTGATAGAATGTGATATATCAGTAAGTTATAAGACATAGATGATGTAATGGATTATCAAATAATTGTAACGATAGTCAGCCGTGCTCATTCGGGTCATATGGCATCCCCGTAAAGGGACGGGTGGGCCGCGATTTTCCCCCATTCTTGTGATATAATAGATGACTTTGTAAGCGCAGGAGATTAGATGGAGAAGACGAAGAGCAAAACAAGGGAATACATCGAGTCGCTGCTTATTGCGGCACTGATAGCATTTTTCGTACGAAGTTTCTTTATACAGGCTTTTAAGATACCTTCAAGTTCTATGGAACCCACCCTCCTTGTGGGCGACCACCTTCTCGTGAACAGACTCAGTTACGTGGTGAAGGTTCCCTTTACTGATGTAGTGCTTTTTTCCCTGGGAGATCCCAAAAGAGGTGATGTGATCGTATTCCGGTATCCTCAGGACAGGACCAAGGATTTCATCAAACGGGTCATCGGACTGCCCGGAGACAAAGTGGAGATCAAGGACAAGGTGATTTATATTAATGGGCAGAAGATACCTGATTCCCATGCTCATTTTGTCGACCAGATGCCTGTACCGGGAAACTTTTCACCGAAAGACAACCTCGGCCCTTTCGAGGTGCCCCCGGATTCCTATTTTGTTATGGGAGACAACCGGGACCAGAGTTACGACAGCCGCTTCTGGGGC
>CAYOYU010000212.1:0-5119 GCA_964408265.1 uncultured Syntrophorhabdaceae bacterium | reverse complement strand
GACCGAAGCCTGGACAGCAGGTTCTGGGGTTTCGTGAAAAAGGATGATCTTGTTGGAAGGGCTCTTATCCTCTATTTTTCCTGGGACGGCAAAGCTCAGGACCCTCTCGGCTACGTGAGGTGGACAAGGATAGGCAGCCTCATAAGATAAGGACTGTTACTTCGACGGCAATGGTTTTCGCGGGGGGTTTATGGTATCATTACTGCCTATGAGAAAGATTATCCTATTGATTCTGCTGTTCTGTCTTTTCCCCCTCCTTGCGCCGGCAGGCGAATATTCCGATTCACTCCTTGCCTTTCTGAAGGGGTATTCAAATGAACTGCAGGGAGGCTACGACGAGGCTATAAGCCAGTACGAGGAGGCGCTTCGCCTGAGTCCCGGTTCCTCGGCCATACGGACGGAACTGGCCTTCCTGTATACGAAGAAGAAGGAATTTGACAAGGCAGAGGAACTGCTGAAGAGCGCCGTCACCATGAATGAGAAGAACCGGGCCGCACTGATCCTGCTGGCGGGTATATACACCGCAAAAGGGTCGGCCGACAAGGCTCTGGAGATGTATGAACGGTGCACCAAGCTGAATCCCGAGGATACGGAGGCATATCTCTACATCAGTTCCATCTACATTGCGCAGAAGAAGTATGACGAAGCCCTTGCTATCTACGAAAAGATTCTTTCCTACGATGATGACAACGTGCTCACCCTCTACTACCTCGGGCGCCTCAATGCCGAACTGAGGCAGAATGAGAAGGCCATTATCTACTACGACAGGCTGCTCAAAGTAAAACCTGATTTCGAACCGGCGCTGCTCGATTTGGCGGCTATTTACGAGGCTGCAGGCCAGATCGAGAAATCGATAGACTACTACCGGAAAGCCGTCGAATCGAATCCGTCCAACAAGAAGGTACGGTCCCGCCTCGGTTCCATGCTGATCAAGAACAAGGAATACGACAAGGCACTGGACGAACTGAAGAAACTGTCCGACCTGGACCGGGGAGACCTGAGCGTGAGAACCAAGATCGGCCTGCTCTACGTGGAGCAGGGGCGATACGACGAAGCTATAACGGAATTCAACTTCCTTTTGGCCGCGGCGCCGAACAACAACACCCTGAGGCTCTATCTGGGGCTTGCCTTGAAGGAAAAAGGGGATACGGACAAGGCCATAGAGGAGCTGTCCAAGGTGGACCCGAAATCCCAGGAGTTTGTGAACGCAGTCAAGAACCTTACCCTGCTCTACATCAAGACGGGCAGGATCGATGAGGGAATAGCCCGCATCAAGGGATACCAGCAGGACCGCCCCGAAAACGTTGAACTTTTGGTCATGTTATCCATGCTCTATGACGAAAAGGCCGATTATATGTCGAGTGTCAACGTTCTGGGGGAAGCCCGCAAAATTGACCCCAAAGATGTGGAACTCCTCTACCAGATCGGCGTTATCTATGAGAAGGCGGGGAAGACCGACAAGGCCTTGCAGTCAATGGAAGAGGTCCTTAAGATGGAGCCCGACAATCCCAACGCGCTCAACTTCATCGGTTATACCTGGGCGGAGAAGGGCATTAACCTCGAGAAGGCAGAGGAAATGATCAGAAGGGCTCTGGCGCGGAAACCGGACGACGGCTATTTTCTGGACAGCATCGGCTGGGTCTACTACAAGAAAGGGGAGTATCAGAAAGCTCTTAAAGAAATCCTCAAGGCCCACGATATGATCCCTGAAGATCCCGTAATCGCAGAGCATGTGGGCGACGTGTACCTGAGCCTCAAAGAATACGACAAAGCCCTCAGCTTCTATGAGAAGTCCGTGAAGTTCGAAAAACTGCCAGACAAGAAGAAGCTGATCGAACAGAAGATCAGATCCATCGAAGAAAAGAAAAAGTGAACGTCCAAACCAGGCTTAGTCTCCTCAGGAAGAGCAGTCTCTGCCTATTCGCCGCGATGCTCCTATTTTCATCTGGCTGCGCACTCTTTCCGAGAAGGGCTGCCATCATCGACTGGCCCGAAAAAGTGGAGTACCTCCAGGCCTTGGGCGAAGTGGACATACGCTGGAAGGATCTGAAATACTCGGGGACCATGTCCCTTACCCTTGATTATCCTGACAAGTTCAATCTGGAAGTCTATGGTCCCTTCGGTGAGACAGGACTCTATATCAGGAAGGAGAGGGGCAGTTTTCTCCTTGTCACCGGCGACGAACGTCTCACGGACCAAGGGACGTTCGAGAGGAGGCTGGGTATAAGGCTCAGTGACCTCATGGACGACATTGCAATGAGGGGGTTGGAAAATCCTGCTGGTGCCTCCGGGGTCCCTCTCGACCGGGGCACCTACAAGGTGGCATACAGCCTGAATGACGGCCAGAACAGGATTTGCTGGCGCAGCGACGACGGCACCATCTGCATCCGCTTCCTTGAAGCAAAATTCCGGAAAGAGTGAAGGAGTTGGAAAAGGTTGTCCTGGGCGGATGTGCGAGCTATGAGCTCGGGCCGCTCAAAGAGTTGTTCACCAGAGGGTTTGAGGAGACCGGCTTTAGGCCGCGAAACTGCAAGGTCCTCCTGAAGCCGAACCTGCTCGCCGCAAAAGCGCCGGAAAAGGCCGTTACTACCCATCCGTTGTTTCTCAAAGCACTAGCCGAAATTCTCCTTGATTCGTCCTGCCAGGTTCACATCGGCGACAGCCCCGGGTATGAGGGCGTGGAGAGGGTGCTCAAGGCCTCGGGTCTCATGGAGGTCGTGGAGGAACTGGACCTCACCATAGCCTCCTTCCGAAAGAAGATCGTCAAGAAGCGCAAAGGGCTTTCACCCTATACCATGTTTACCTTCGGGGAAGACCCCGATGAGTACGACTTGGTCATAAATGTTCCCAAGTTAAAGACACACGGCATGATGGGATTAACCCTGGGGGTAAAGAACACCTTCGGTTTTATCCAGGCTTTCGAAAAAGCGCGCTGGCACCTGAGAGCCGGAACAGACAGGAGGCTCTTTGCGGCACTCCTCATCGCTATACACGCTATCGCGCATCCAGCCATTACTATCCTCGACGGGGTCCTGGGCCTGGACGGGGAGCGACCCTCCCGCGGAAGACCGCGGCCATTCGGCATTGTGGCCTTCTCAAAGGATGCACTCGTCCTTGACCGGGCCATGGAGAAGACTCTGCGGTTGCCGGCATTACTCCCCGTGAGCGCAGCGGCGGAGGCAGCAGGACTGATGAAGGAGTCCCGGGTGGTCGACCTTGGGGCGCCTGCGGTAGATCATTTCCTGCTGCCCAAGAGTGTGGTTGCAACGGACTGGAATCTCCCCCTTTTCCTGAAAGGCGCGCTGAAAGCTGTTTTCGTGAAGAAACCACGCCTCGATCAGCCAAAGTGCCGTCTCTGCGGTGTCTGTGTGCGCGTCTGTCCTTCTGAAGCACTTCAGATGAAAGAGCAGGGACCGATATTTGACTATCAGAAATGCATACGGTGTTACTGCTGTCAGGAAATGTGCCCTGAAGGGGCCGTGGTCGTATAAAAGACTTCTACCTCATCCACCGGCGATGGGAGGAAAAATGCTCACCGTGTCTCCCTCCTGGATCTCATAATCCCCCCGTACCTGGTTGCCTTTGATTATGGTGACCTTGGGAATGTCTTCAGGCAGGCCCAACCGGGTGATGAGGCCGGCAACGGCAGTTCCCTCCTCCACTTCCATGACAATGGAGAAACCGGTATTGCCGGCCGGCAGGAAGGATCTGAAGCTCGCAAAGAGGCGCACCTCGATTTTCATCATCCTCACCGGTTCGACGGGCCGCCCGCCTGAGGTTTTGTGATTATGAGACTGCCGAACAGAGGAGATCCTCTCTGGCAGTATAGGTGTTCCCGTCAAAGTAGAAGCATCTGGAGAGATTCAAAGAGCCCAAATAGAGGATGATTTCGTCAACGTCCCCCTCGAGTTTCACGCACATACCGCAGTCGGAACTCAGGTTTCTCGGTACCGGAACGAGCTCAAATGAGAGACCTTTTTGCTTGAGAAGCTTTTCGGCCTTGAGCACGTCGTGGATCGTGGGGAAGAGTAGGAAATAAGCTTCCTTATCCTGCAATTCTTTCAACCGCCTCCAGAAATCTATAGATCTCTTCATCTCTTGTAAAGTAGCCCGGCGAAACCCTCACCGTTCCCCCTGGGAATGTTCCGATGGTCCTGTGGGCAATGGGGGAACAATGGAGTCCCACCCTGAGGAATATCTCTTCCTTGTTAAGTGCGTAGCCCACATCGGAAGGAAGCTTGCCTTTCACGTTGAAGGAGATTACGGCGAGGGATTCCGGCTGAAGGGGATTGCCGTAGACTTGTACCCCTCTGATGCCGGTAAGCCCCCGAAGTATCAGCTCCTTCAGTTCTCTCTTTCTCTGTGCAATGGTTTCGATCCCTCTCTCCGCAATGAAGTTGAGGCCTCCCAGCAGAGCGGCGATGCCCGGCGTATTGGGTGTCCCGCATTCATATTTGTCAGGGAGCATCATGGGGGGTTCGATGGATTCGGATTTGCTGCCTGTGCCGCCGAACTTAAGAGGATTCAGGTCTATCCCGGGGCGGATGTAAAGGGCGCCGGTCCCCTGGATGCCGAGAAGGGATTTATGGCCGGAGAAGCAGAGAATGTCTATACCCGTCTCGTTGATGTCTATAGGCACGGTTCCCATTGTCTGACAGGCATCCACAATAAAAATCGCCCCGGGGACGGCCCTCCTTATTTCCCTGAGAGGCTGAACCGTCCCTGTCACATTGGAGCCGTGGTTAACTATGACTGCCCGCGTCTCCTTCCTGAGGAGCTTCCGGAAATCCTGGGCATCCACCACACCTTCCCCTGAAGCCTCGACAATGGATACCTCCACGGAGCGTTCTTTCTGAAGGTAGGTGAGAGGGCGCATAACCGAGTTGTGTTCCATGGATGTGGTTATGACATGCTCTTTTTCCCTGAGAAGGCCCAGTATGGCCAGATTAAGGGATTCGGTGCCGTTCTGGGTAAAGATGAGTTGTTCCGAATTCTCGCCCCCGATGAAGGTTGTCAACTGCTCACGGGTTTCAAACACTATCCGTGCCGCCTCGAGGGACAGAGTATGGCCGCTCCTGCCAGGATTGCCTCCTATATCTTTGACAAAACGGTCAAGGAG
>CAYOYU010000211.1:0-8813 GCA_964408265.1 uncultured Syntrophorhabdaceae bacterium | reverse complement strand
ACCAGCTCATGGACTTCTTCAACAAGACCAGAAACCACGTAGCAGCCCAAGGGGTAGGTCTTGCCCAGGGTGCACTGGAGATGGCCATATCCCATGTGAAGAAGAGAAAAGCATTCGGCGGTACCCTCTCGAAGCTCCAGGGTGTCCAGTTCATCCTTGCCGAGATGGCAACCCGCATTGAGGCAGCCAGAAGCCTCTACTGGAGAGCAGCCTATTCGGTGGATAAAGGGAAACCCGATCCGGCACTCATCTCCATGGCAAAGTGGAATGCGGGGGATACTGCAGTCTATGTGGCCAACCAGGCACTCCAGCTCCACGGGGGCTATGGATACATCGCGGAATATGACATCCAGCGGTTCTACCGGGATGCCAAGATCGTGGAGATCTATGAAGGCTCCAAGGAAGTGGAGAAGGCCATCATCGGGGCGGACCTGCTGAAGAAGGCATGGTCGGCACGGTAAAGGGCAGCTCGTTCCGGATGGGGCACGGGTCGCGACGGGACCCGTGCCCCATCCGGCGGCAGTCTCACCCCTTGAAATCGTGAGGGACAGGGGCGAATCCTCCGCCCGGCCAGAGCCTGTTTTTCGGTTCACAAGAGATAATCCCCTTTTTGCACAACTCCGAGCGCCATTCGTACTTCAGCACTATTCTGTCGGCTACCACCCTTTCCGGCTCGAAACTGACGATGCGGGAGGGGGAATAGGTTGTCTCTCCGAAACCCGTGCCGGCCTGTTCCTTCACCTTCTCTTCCAGCCGATCAGCGGCACGACTCTCCATGGGAGCACGCGCGGCAGGCGCGGGGACCGCAGGGGAGGGAACCGCCGACCCTGCCTGATCCTTCTTCATTCCCGTGGGCTCCGGGGAATGATACACCCTCTCCCGGAACCGCTCCCTGTATACGGCGACGGCAATGGTCCCCATTGCCGAGGCGTCGGAAAATACCCTCTCCGCATAGGAATCGGATTGCTCGGTGAAATAGAACCTATTTGTCCGGTCCATGCCTGTACGCCAGCCTTCAAAGGTGTGCGTTGCGTGGGGCGCTATGATGTACATGCGCTCATGAGGTTTCAGGTCGGATTTCATTCCGCTGATGATGTTTCTTCCATCAACGGCAATGACCACGCCAATCTGACTGTCCGATCTGTTTGCCACGTTAATGGAATATCGGTCACCTCTTGTCGCTTCCATGTAGAAATACCTGCCGTCCCCGCAGCCCCGGGGGTAGGTCCGGTACTGGGCGAGTTCGCCCTTGCCGTCGGAAAGGACCCTTACGTCCACGATGCCGCCCCTTGAAGTGTGGCTGTAGGCAGCCACAGGAAGAAGCAGTGCCAGTAGAATAACTGCTATGAGAAATCTACTCTTCATAACCCGACCTCCTGATTTTTTTGATCACTCTTCTTTTGACAACTGAGAGGTCAAAAAAGTTCCCCTCATGGGAGAGCGGAGGTCAGGATATTTAGGCAGGTTGGCAGGGAGGTTAAGGGTTTGCCACAATCTCTATCCGGATCCTGATACGCCTGCCGGAGAGCTTATCCGAGCCCGCCGGCCCTTCCAGGTTGCCTATGGCTTTAAGGGCCCTGACCAGAGCATTCAGGTTTTCCGCGGTCATTTCGGCGGTCATGATTTCCCCTTGCCCATAAGGCTCTTTCGTTATCTTCCTTGCATCCAGTCGGCTTAGCTCTTTCTCTACAGACTCCGAAGCAGCCTCTGAATCGCGGGTGCGCAGCCTCAGGCTTACGAAATCCTCCGGAAGAGCGGCGCCGATCCCTTCTTTGTAGGCCTGTGTGTCCTTTTTTGCCGCCTCTCTCGCTACTGCCGGAGCAGGAGCTTGCGGTGGAGCCATCTCCATCTTTACGGAGGGGGGCGGCATGGATGGGGCCGGGGAAGGTGAAGCAACTGCCTTCTCTTCGCCGGCCATCCCCTTGGTTGAAGGTTGTGAAGCACCACCCGCTGCAGGCTGTTCTTTCGACTCTGCGGGGGGGAGGGGTTCTTGGCGCCGTAAGCCACCTTTCGCTTCTGATGAGGCTTGCCCCGGGGTAACCACTCCCGCTTTAGCCTGGTCTCTTTCCGGGTGCTCTAAAGGGGACTCCCGAGAGAACGTTGTCTGCGGCTCTCCCTGCGGCCTCAATTCCGGTCCCATGGATTTGTAGACATAGAAGACCAGCACTGCTGCCATGCAGGTAGCAAGCACTTCCAAAGGTATCTTTACCCTGAAAGGATAGAAAAGGCGCCGGAAGATGTCCTTTTCCTTCTGGGACTCTTCCTCCAGGTGGGCCATAATCCTCGAAGCAAGCCAGGGCGGCGGCTCCACCTCGGGGAGGCTTCGCACCAGGTCCCGGGTTCTTTCCAACTCCTTGAGGCTCCTGCTGCAGGAGTCGCACAGGGAAAGATGCTCCTCTATTCTCCTCCTTTCCACAGCAGAGGTCAGCCCTTCGAGATATGCCGGCAGCTCTTCCTCTATCCTGTCACAATCATTCATAAAACACCCATGACCTTTTTCAAGCATTCCTTGACGCCAAACCTGGCTCTGAAAAGGCGCGACTTAACGGTGCCCTCCGGTATCTTCAGCATATGGCCGATTTCACCGTAGGAGAAACCCTCCATGTCTCTGAGCACCAGGACCTCCTTATACTCTTCTTCAAGGAGTCCGACGCATTCTCGCACATGGAACTGAATCTCTCTGCGCTCAACGTCCTCGCCGGCAGACCCCGAACTCGAAGCAGGGTAACGGGGGGATTGTCCCGAAGCCGTCACTGTCGGGTCATCCAGGGAGATCACCTCGTGGCGGCTGCGGGAACGAGATTGCCTCAAATGATTCTTCGCATGGTTCATGGTGATGCTCGTGAGCCAGGTAGAAAACCGCGCTTCGCCACGGAAGTTTCCTATGGCCCTGTAAGCTGAAAGAAAGGCTTCCTGGACGATTTCGCAGGCGTCGTCATAGTCATCGGTCATCCTGTAGGCGACATTGAGCATCTTCTTCTCGTATTTCCTGACCAGGATACCGAAGGCATCCATATCCTTCTTCCGGCATCGGGACAGGAGATCTGCGTCATCATCGATCAGCACTTAGGCGCCTCAACCCATATCATTAGACACGTGAACCGGTATATTTGTTCCTTCTCGAGCAATCCGCACGCGGACCCGCCTTGCTCATTTCTACTTTACTCCTGCCCCTTTTGCAACGGGAATTACCCCTATCCATAGCTTGAACCGGTCCGGTTCATTTGTACTGCTCACTATGGGCACCGCTTATGGAGGTTGCACCTGATAAACCCACCATTATCTTCTGGTTTTATGGGTTGGCCCAAAAAAAGAGATCTTTGGGGGTTGGCCCCTTCTTGACATCAAGCCCCAGGATGTACTAGATTATAATGTCTATTAACTAATAATTGTTTTAATATGGGAAGAGAATGAAAGAGTACAAGCATCTAGGATTGAAACTGACACCACAGCGACTTGCCATTCTGGAATTCCTTGAAGGCAATAAGGAGCACCCTTCGGCGGCGGCCATCTATGAGGCAGTTGGAGTGAAATTCCCGACCATGTCTTTCGCCACCGTCTACAACACGCTCAGAATTCTCAGGGATAAGGAGAAGCTCCTCGAACTCTCCATTGATCCCGAGAAGAAAAGATACGACCCGGACACCGCCCCTCACCACCACCTTATCTGTACGGAGTGCGGGAAAATTGTGGATATATTCTCCCGTTTCGAAGTGGGCATCCCGGAAGAAGAACAGCAGGGTTTCGAGATTACCGGCAACCATGTCGATTTTTATGGTCTCTGCCCTCAGTGTCACATGGAGAAGAAGGGGTAGGACCAAGAAACCCCATAGGCGAGGAGGACGGCATGTACCACGTGTGCCCCGTGTGTGGCTTCAAGTATGAAGATAAATACGGCAAGGCGCCTTTTGATGAACTGCCGGATAGCTGGCGCTGCCCCATCTGCAGCGAAAGGAAAGAACGCTTCACCCGGGAGTACCGGCAGAAGAAGCAATGAGACGGGATGCCTGCAAAAAGGGAAAGTGGCGGCGCACCGGTCCAGTATAAAAACGAAAAGGAGGATTTCACATGGCAGAGAGAATGGAAGTTTACAAATGCGACATCTGTGGAAACATTGTTGAGGTGGTACACGGCGGCGGCGGACAGCTCGTTTGTTGTAACGAGCCCATGAGGTTGGTTAAAGAGAACAGCGTCGATGCATCAACGGAAAAGCATGTGCCTGTCATAGAAAAGACCGACAAGGGCATCAAGGTTAAGGTAGGCAGCATACCCCATCCCATGGAAGAGAAACACTGGATCCAGTTCATCGAGCTCATCGTCGATGGCAGGCTCTATCGCCAGTACCTGTCCCCCGGTCAGGCCCCGGAAGCGTTTTTCGAAATAACAGGGGGAAACCTAACCGCCAGGGAATACTGTAATCTCCACGGTTTGTGGAAGGCATAGAGGGGGCTTATTCCATGGCGACATTAAAAGGAACAAGAACGGAACAGAACCTCCTGGCGTCATTCGCGGGAGAATCACAGGCAAGAAACCGTTACAACTATTTCTCTTCACAGGCCAAGAAGGAAGGGTATGAGCAGATTTCTGCGATCTTTGCAGACACGGCAGACAATGAAAAGGAGCATGCAAAGAGATTCTTTAAGTTCCTCGAGGGTGGAACCGTGGAATTCACCGCCTCCTACCCGGCGGGTGTCATCGGTGCCACTGCAGACAACCTTGCGGAGGCTGCCGACGGAGAGAACCTCGAATGGACGACCCTATATCCCGAGTTCGCAAAGGTAGCCGATGAGGAGGGGTTTACGGAGGTCGCCAGAGTCTGGAGGGAAATAGCGAAGGCCGAAACAGGCCATGAAGACCGTTACCGGAAACTCCTTGCCAACGTAAAAGCAGGCAAAGTGTTCAAGAAAGAGGTGCCCGCAAAATGGAGATGCAGGAATTGTGGCTACATCAGTGAAGGTACGGAACCGCCCCAGAAGTGCCCCGCCTGCGACCATGAACTGGCGTACCACGAACTACTGGCGGAGAATTATTAGCCCTTTAGGCAGCAGCATGAAAATGGCCCCGGATGTCCTGCGGGGCTTTTTTCATGCACCAGGGATAGGACCCTCTCATGCTCGCCCCAAGCCCCTTGACTTGCTGGAGGGATTGGTAGTTAAACCATGCCGATTCTACTTCGACCAATTAATCGTGTTTGATTTGACCCTTGTTTCGCAATACCTGTCGTAGATAACAACATACACCTTCCCGGAGGCGCCGCTCGCGCCGAACCAGAACTGTTTAAGGTCTTGATTCGAAGTGAAATCGGCAAATCCGTAGATGTATTTGTCTGTGACGGCTTCGTAAATGGAGGGGCTCGTGCGGTTATTCATAGACACTCCGAGAGGGGCGACAAACCGGTCGTTAGAATACTCCTGCCAATTGGTGACGCCGATATAAACGGTATTGCCGGAGACACCCTTGAGGGCAATCGTCGGGGTGGGGAAACTTGTGGAACAGGGATCTGGCGGAGAAACGGCGGCGGCCAGTCCGGCCAGGAATAGTGCCACACCCAATACTAGGGTTATCATAACGACTCTTTTCATTTTCATGCCTCCGCACGATGATTGCCTTGCTGCAAAGTGCCTTCATTAATGCAGATCTTGCCGGTAGGAGTCAATGAATTTGGAAGGCCTCTAAGGTAGGAAGATTGACTAAATGTTGGATTTAATTGGAGGCGGCATCCGGATTTGAACCGGAGAATAACGGTTTTGCAGACCGCTGCCTTACCACTTGGCTATGCCGCCGGAAAATCAATTACAAGCACATCGCAGTCAGTATTCAGCTTGCTGTTGTTTACCTTGGGGGACTGGCTGCTGATGCCTGACGGCTGATGTTCCCACGGGGCTGAGACGCATCTGTCTTTTGCGTCTTATCCGGAAGCAGGGACGATTCGCCCGGTCCGGTATTATTTGGAGCGGGTAACGATTCAACCTGCTCTGTATTATGGAGCGGGAAACGGGATTTGAACCCGCGACTTCAACCTTGGCAAGGTTGCACTCTACCGCTGAGTTATTCCCGCCCTATGGTCCTTTTATATAATATAAACCTGGAGGTCATGTCAAATTTTTCTTTGTATCGCCGGGGTCGTTCGACCCTGCATTTTTCCTTTTGGCCGAGCCCGCGCCGGGGGGTGAAGTTCAGAAGTCGCGGTACCGGACCGGAGTGGTATCGCTTAGATGGCAGGTGTCGTTCATAGAAAGGAGCGTCGCGCCGGATGCCCTTTTTTCAATCAGGGTCACCGAAGAGGGATCAAATTTCATATCCCAGAAATGGGCGGACGGAATGGAAAGGAGATGGAGCACAAGGAGCTTGCAGATTACCCTGTGGGTCACCACAACTATAGCGCCTTCGCTGTCCATGCTTTTATGAGGCCTCCCGAGCACCGCGGCCGCCCGTCTTCTCACCGATCCGAGCCGCTCCCCTTGATTAAGCCTCAGTTTCTGAGGACTTCTCTGCCAGACTTCCAGATCCTCAGGGTAGCGAAGCCTTACTTCTTTCAGTGAGAGCCCTTCCCACGGGCCGAAGTACATGTCAGTGAGCCCGGCCGATTCTTCAACAGAAACACCGGTGGTTCGGGCGATCTCGGCAGCCGTTTGAAGCGCCCTCTTCAAAGGACTAGACAAGATCGCAGCGATTTTCTTGCCGGCAAAATAACGACCCGTCTTCTCCGCCTGAAGCCTGCCTGTCTCACTAAGAGGTATGTCTCTTTGCCCCCTGAATACCTCTTCCCTGTTCCATTCTGTTTCGCCGTGTCTCACGAGGTATATCTGCACGAACCCCTCCTCCCATCAAACACCTTAAGGAGAATTATAATCCAGCGACAGTATAGGCACAATTCTATTTATGCATTATCTGGTGATGATATAGGTCAATTCTGCTATAGTCTTCAGAGATTGCATCCACATAAGGAGGAAGAAAAGATGGGATCCAGGATCAGGTTTGAGACGGTACGCTGCGAAAGTTCCTTTCTCGATCCCAGAAAGAACTTCGCACCAACCGTCGAGATCTTCGAGGTACGCACGGATCCACTCACGGGCAGGACGGGTCACTTTTCTCATTTTGGCGCTGTTCGGGCTCAGAATCTCGACCTCGACAGTTACAGGCAACCTCAGGTAATGGGATTTTGCCCCTTCTGCACGCAAAACCGAGAGAAGTATACACCCAGATTTTTGGCTGCGGTGGTGCCCGAAGGCCAGCTTACGCGGAACGAGGCATTTCTCATTCCAAACCTCTTTCCTTATGATGTTCATGGGAGCGTACTCGTAATGACTGATGACCATGTCGTTCCCCTTGCCGGTTTCTCGGAAGGAAGGCTCTACGATGCCTTTTCCCTGGGCATGGAATTCCTGCGCAGGACCACCTCAGTGGAGCCTTCCCCCGCCTACCACGTCATGACCTGGAACTATATGCCTCCCTCCGGAGGGGGGCTGGTTCATCCTCACCAGCAATATTTTGCAACTGATTTTCCGGGCAATCAGTTTATGGATGAACTTGTAGGGTCTGAGAGGTTCTTCGGCCTTCACGGGGTAAACTTCTGGTCTGAACTTGTGAAGGAAGAGGAGGTGACAGGTGAACGCTATCTTGGCAGAACGGGCCGCGCGCACTGGCTGACCCCATTTGTCTCGTTAGGGCTTCTCGGTGATATCGTGGCCATTTTCCCGGACGTAACGTGCATAAGGGACTTCAGGGAATCACATATCTCGGAACTCGTCAAGGGGCTGGGAAAGGTCTTTGCCTATTTCATCTCTGCAGGCATCGGGAGCTTCAATGCCTCTCTCTTCTTCGGACCGGAAGATCAGAACCACTTTTCCTCTCATTTCAGGATCGTGCCGAGGACTTTTCTCAATCTTCGGGACTATGCAAGCGATTTCAATTTTTTTCAGGCCATGCTTGGTGAACCCGTGAGCCTTGTGATGCCCGAGGATCTCTGTCTTGCTCTAAGAAATTATTTCGTTACTTAAGGGCGGAGCCCCGAAAGGCCTGTTGACTACTCTTTGAAGTCAAAGAAGTCTTTGAATTTTTCTTTGAACCCTTTGCCGGCAGGGTTTCCTTCGGTCCCGAATTCCAGGGAAAGCTGATCCAGCAATGCCCGTTGCCGTTCACTGATTTCAGTTGGTATCCTGATGTTGAGATGGACCAGTTCATCGCCACGGCCATAACCGTTTGATTTCGTTACGCCCAGCCCTTTCATCCTGAAAACCTTGCCAACCTGGGTACCCGGCGGGATTACCAGTTTCCTGATACCCTCCACAGTAGGAACGTTAATCTCGCCCCCCAGGCAGAGGAGGGGGAATGTGACGTCCATCCGCGTGAGGATATCGTCACCGTTCCTCTCAAATATGGCATGTTCCTTTACGGCAAGCACAATATAAAGATCTCCGGGCGTTGTAGCTCCCAGGTTAAAAAGGCCCTCTCCACGCATCTTCAGGCGCGTACCGTTGTCTACGCCGGGCGGGACCTTGATCTTCAGTTGCTTCATGGTCTGGACGGCACCCCTCCCGCGACAGTGCTTGCAGGGGTTCTTAATGACATAACCATCGCCGTTGCAGTACTCGCAGGTTCTGTTGATGGTAAAGAACCCGTGACTCTGTCTCACCTGGCCCCTTCCCCCGCAGTACCTGCAGACCACGGGCTGAAAGCCTGACTCTATCCGGGACCCGTTACATGACGGGCACTTTTCCTCCCGGGGAATTTCTATATCCTTCTCCGCACCGAAAACGGCTTCTTCAAACTCAAGCTCAAGATTATAGCGCAGGTCTTCGCCTTTCCGTTCT
>CAYOYU010000210.1:0-8862 GCA_964408265.1 uncultured Syntrophorhabdaceae bacterium | reverse complement strand
AGTTCCTGATGCCCTTTACTGCCTGCTTGATTCTATGCTCATTCTCAATGAGGGCGAACCGTACGTAACCTTCGCCATACTCTCCAAAGCCTATTCCCGGTGATGTTGCCACTTTAGCCTCTTTCAGAAGGAGTTTTGAGAACTCCACCGACCCCATTTGAATGAAGGGCTCAGGTATCCTGGCCCATACAAACATGGTGGCCTTGGGTTTCTCAACTTCCCAGCCGTATCTGGTCAGTCCTTCGCAAAGGACATCCCTTCTTTTCCTGTATTTTTCTACTATATCAGCCACGTCCGATTCCCCTTCGTTGAGGGCGATAATGGAGGCAATCTGGATGGGCTGGAAGACGCCGTAATCAAAGTAACTCTTTATCCTGGTCAGGGCGGTGAGCATGGCCCGGTTGCCCACGGCGAATCCGACTCTCCAGCCCGGCATGCTGTAGCTTTTGGACAGGGAGAAGAACTCGCAGCCGATCTCCTTTGCTCCCTTTGCCTCCAGGAAACTGGGCGCCTTGTACCCGTCAAAGACCAGGTCCGCGTAGGCAAGGTCATGGACAACCATCATCCTGTATTCCTTCGCAAAGGCCACTATCTTTTCAAAGAAGGCAAGGTCCACCACCTCGGTGGTGGGGTTATTGGGGAAGCTGATGATAAGCATCTTGGGCTGGGGCCAGGTAGTCTTTACCGCGAGGCTGAGCCTCTGGAAAAATTCCTCTTTGGGCAAAAGAGGTATGGACCTGAGGTCACCGCCCGCAATCACCACGGAGTAGGTGTGTATGGGGTACGCCGGCCCGGGGACGAAGACCACCTCCCCCTGGCTGATGGTGGCAAGGACGAGGTGCCCTATGCCCTCCTTGGCGCCCATGGTCACCACTACCTCGGAATCCGGATCCACCTCGATCCCGTACCTTTTCTTGTACCAGTCGGCTAAGGCAACGCGGAGTTTCGTAATGCCTCTGGTCACTGAATAGCGATGGTTTCTGGGGTTTCTTGCAGCTTCTACGAGCTTGGATACGATGTGCTTGGGGGTGGGAATATCGGGGTTTCCCATGCCCATATCGATGATGTCCTCGCCCTCTCTCCGTGCTTCTATGAGGAGGTCCCTCACAATGCCGAAAGCATATGGCGGCAGGCGTGAAATCCTGTAAAATTCTTCCATTTAGTTGAAAATTACCACATAAGGGGGCAACAATCAATATCTAAAACCCCCCGGCTTTCCTACCAGAGCCGGTCGCTCACGAGCCTCAGTCCCATGCCTACAAAGGTGTTAATCTGCTCGCTTCCGAAGAGCCCTGACCCGAAGGTCACATCTGCCTGCACGTCGTCATTAAAGATGTAGCGGAAGCCGGCCTGGTAGGCGCCGCCGGTCTTCCCGGAATAGGGGTCATTGTAAAAGATCTCCAGGACGCCATTGAGCCCGCCCTTTATGCGCGTCTGCGTCCCGAGGCCCCAGGTTGCCACGGCGGCGGGATTGGTGGTGGAAATGCCGAGATTGGCGTGAATCAGGAGGCGGTCTCTGTCGAAGAGCGACTGTGTTGCTGCCAGATAGACGAATTCACTCCACTTTTCCGGTTTGAAATCGCTTCGTCCCCAGGGGGGCGAGGCGCCTGCGGCCATGGCCAGACCCGGGTACGCGTTCGGCTTGGATTCCCAGAAGAGATACTTCACCTGCAGGAGGGGGCCTGCGAGGGAGAAGCTCCTGTTCGACTCCACGTCCAGGGCGAAACCGTTGACGAAACCTATGGTGAATTCCCATCGCGCCTTTGGACTGAGCGCCAGGAGGTTCAGGTCTGTGAAGGTATCCTTGTCATAGCGGACCGATGTTTCGAGCTGCATGGTATGTTCATCGAGTACCCTGGCATCATCGGTGACAAAGGGGCGTACCGCGAAAGCCGGACGAAGGCACATGCCCCAAAAGAAGATCGCGGCGCAGAATACTGTCCCTGAAAGCAGAACCCCTTTGTTCATAACGCTCCTCTGTTATGTGCGAACCATCCCCGCCGGTTCAACCATAATGTATCACTATTATAATATTCGTGCTACTGGTTTTCAAGGAGGGGAAGAACATCGCCCGATGGGATGAGGGGAATGAAACTCGCTAAAACGATTGACGGCTTACATCGCTGCGTGTATACTTTTGCCGACTTAGAGAACTACATGCGACGCAGGACACACTTAGCCTTACACCGGTCCATAAAAATCCTTTCCGTAATAGCCGGAATTATCTTTCTTATCAGCGTCCTGACCGTCGAATCAGGCGCAAGCGAGAACGGTAATTTCTCCGCAAAATGTCCACGGCTCATTGAGACCACCCTGGAACTTGCAATAGGGGGCGGTTGCCACATAGAGATCGAAGGTGTCACGGCAACGGATTTCCTCGCTCTGCCCTGCGGTCGCACCATCTACGTCAGTGCCTGCAACATCTCTCCCCACATCTACAGAGGACCCCCGCTCACAACCCAGACTATCTGACGGCGGCCATAAGAGTCGTCAGACCAGATTGCGCTCAGGTTCCACGGAATCAGATTCATTTTAGCTTGGTACAACGGAGCCCAAACTGAACGAAGCGGACAGGACTCCGGTTGTCAGATAAGGATCAACCCAGGAAGTGCTCATGAAACGAACTGTGTTAGTGGCTGTCCTTGTATCCTCGTTGCTGGCCTCTTTTCTTCACCCCCTGCAGGCGGAGGGTATCTCCGTGGTGAGTCTGGATGAGGCCTTAAAGACCTTCTACGCTCACAACTATGACGTCATCATACACAAGTATGAGATAGACAAATCATACGGCGATTACGTGGCGGCGAAGATAGTCCCCAACCCGAGCTTCTCTGTCAACTACACGGGGTTGGGCCCCGGTTTTTCCAAGATGGATAACACGCAGCTCATATACCGTCTGGATCAGCTTATCGAGCTCGGCGGCAAGAGGGGATACAGGATAAAGTCCGCCTCCGAGGGCCTGGAGGCGGTCAGGCTCGGCCATCAGGATGTCGTACGGGCCCTCCTCGCCGGTTTCTATTCGGCATACTTCAACCTCGTGCTCGGCGATCTGAACCTGGAATACGCCGCAGATGAACTGAAGCGGTTCGACCGGATTCTCGACATTGCCGGGCGGAGACACTCGGCCGGCTTCCTGTCTATCATCGATTTCACCAAGCTCAAGCTTGCGAGGCTGGACCTGGAGAACAGCCTGACCGTCATCAATACCCAGTACAGGAACGACATAGAAGCCTTCAGGCTGCTCCTTGGCGGTTCAGATGCCTGCAAGCCGTCAAGACCGGCGGTGCATGGAGACTTCCCCTCCTATACAGAGGAGGGGCTCCTGGAGAAGGCTTATGCGAACCGGTTCGACCTGCTGGCCCTGGAGCGGCAGCTCAAGTCCGTCGAGGCGAACCAGAATCTGGCAAAAGCCCAGCGTATCCCTGATGTCACCCTGGGCGCCGAATACGGCCGGTTCGGCGGCGACACGGAACAGGGCATCGGTTGAGGGGTGGGCATCAACATTCCTCTTTTCTACAGGAACCAGGGCGAGATCCTGAAGAGAACGGCGGAATACAGTCAGACCAAGGTGCAGATCGCCCGAACACGGAAGCAGATAGAGGTGGACGTACGGCAGGGCCTCAACAACTACACGTCGGGCCTCAAAGTCTTCGATTCTTTCAAGACGCGGAAGAGTGAAATGGATGATCTCCTGGGCAGAAGCGAAAAGGCCTTCTCCCTGGGCGGCATAACGGTTCTCGATCTTCTGGACACGCATAAGACGTACAGAGAGTTCATCACGAAATACAATCAGGCATTTACACAATCCGAGCTGATCAGAGAGCTCTTAAAAGTATATACGGGGGAAATACGATGATAAGACACCTGATCCCGTCGGTCCTGGTGCTTGCCGTGCTGTGCTCCATGGCCACCGGGTGCAACAAGGCAAGCGAGGCAATGAAAGAGGAGAAACAGGAGGTAAAGACCTTCAAAGTTTCCACGACCGATGTCCAGACGTATATAGAAGCCACGGGGAACATCCAGGCAGACCTTGAGGGGACCGCAAAGATAGTCTCTCCCCTTCCCGGCACGGTGAACAAGATCTTCGTACGGATCGGTGAGAGGGTGAACAGGGAGCACCCCCTCGTCTCCATCACCAGTCCCGACATGACCGACGCTTACTCCGCTTACCTATCGGCAACGAGTCAGGCGAAACAGGCGGAACGCATCTATAATCTGAACAAGCAGCTTTTCGACGTGGGCGCCATAACCAAGAATGACCTCCTCATAAGCGAGGCCAACTACAACCAGTCAAGCGCAGTTGTGGCAGGTTTGAAGAACAAGCTCTCCATCTACGGGATTTCCTCTGATGAGGAGTCCATGAAGAAGCATGCGGGCCGTAATGATCAGACGGTGATCAAGTCCCCCATAAACGGTTTTGTTGCTGACGTGCAGGCTCATGTGGGGGACCGGGTTGATGCGACATCCACCCTTATGACGGTGGCCGATCCCGGCAACGTGGTACTCGTGGCCAATATCTATGACACAGATGTCCCGAAGATCAAGAAGGGCAGCAACGTGACCTTCACCGTCGATGCCTTTCCATCGATCTCCTTCAAGGGCGTTATCAGTTACATAAGCGATGTCTCCGACCCCGATTCCAAGACGGTGAAGACCTTTGTCCGAATTGCCGACAGGAAGGACCTCTTCAAGCAGAACATGTTCCTGAGGCTGAAGATAGAAGGGGAGAAGAAAGTATTGCCTGTAATTCCCCAGTCGGCGATGGTCTACAAGGACGGCAAGTTTTTCGTCTACTTCCCTGATCGTGCTACGGGCAAGCGGGAGTTGAGAGCAATACGGCCGGTCCGGGAGGTTCCGGAAAAATCGATGGCTGTGGAAGGGCTTAACGCAGGGGACGAGATAGTTCTCAGCGCCATTGAACTGGAAAGGCCATGAGAAAACTGACGGTCTTTGTAACCACCCACAGCGTCCTCCTCCTTGTCCTCAGCATTACCCTCTTTCTCATGGCCCTCTTTGTGGTAAGGGACCTGAACGTGGAGGCTTTCCCCGATCCGTCGGCCCCTACCGTGGAGATCGTGGGAATCTATGAAGGCAAATCGGCAGAGGAGGTTGAAAGAAGGATAACGGTGCCTATGGAGGTTGGGCTCGCGGGCATGAGGGGGATGGAAAGGCTCAGTTCCGTCTCCATATACGGGTTGTCCGACATCAAGTGCAAGTTCTCTTACGACATTTCTTACCGCGAGGCAAAACAGGAGGTCATCAACCGTCTTACAGATATAACCCTTCCTGACGGGGTGCAGCCAAACATCATAGCGGGGGATATGGGGGAGGTCATGCAGTACGTACTCTACGGGTCCAACAACCTTATGGAGCTGCGCACACTGCAGGACTGGACCGTGGGCAGGTACATGAAGACGGCCCGCGGGGTTGAGGACGTGGCGAGCTACGGCGGCTTCATCAAAGCCTATGTGGTGACCGTAATCCCCGGCGATCTCGTCAAATACGGGATCACCCTTTCCCAGGTCATGGAAGCTCTTTCAAAGTCGAACATCAACGTTGGCGGCCGGACGCTCGAACTTGGGGACCAGTATTACATGGTGCGCGGACTTGGTCTTATCAAAAGCCTCGAGGACATAGAGAACAGCGTGGTCTCCTATAAGGGCGGCAAAGCCATCCTGATCAAGAACATTGCCAGGGTGAGCCTCGGGAACATGCCCCGGACAGGCATCATTATCCATAACAATAACGATGATGTGGTTATGGGGAATGTAATCCTCCGAAGGGGCGAAAAGAGTATCCCCTCCATCAAGTCAATAAACGAAAAGGTAAAGGAACTGAACAGCGGTATGCTGCCCAAGGGGATCAAAGTTGTTCCCTACTATGAGCGGTGGGACCTCATCAAGACGGTCATCAAGAAAGTGGTGGAAACGGCTATGTCGGGAATACTGCTCGTGGCCATCGCCCTTTTCGTCTTCCTGGGAAACATAAGGGCAGCAATCATAACCGCCCTTGTCATTCCCATATCCCTTGCCATTACGCTGGCTGTCATGGCTGTTACGGGCGATTCGGCCAACCTTCTCTCCATAGGTGCCATCGATTTCGGCATTATTGCCGACATCGCCCTTGTGCTCACGGAGAATTATGTCCGTGTCTCCCGAAAACACGGGCCCAAGTACGGCCCCAGCGACCGGAGCCTCGTCCGGGCCACAGGTGAGGTGGGGCCGTCAATCATCCTCCTCGTGGCGATCATCATGATAGCCTTTATCCCTATTTTCACCATGAAGGGCGCGGAGAAACAGATATTTTCACCTATGGCGAAAACATACTCCTATGCGCTCTTCTTTACCCTGATCCTTACCTTTACCTATCTGACCGCGTCGATCCACACATTTCTCGCGGGACACGAAGGAAAGGACTTCCGCTTCGTGGAAGTGATGGGGCAGAAGTACGTAAGCATTGTCCAGCCTCTGCTGGAGCACTCCAGAAAAGTCTTCATTGTCGTATCCATCGTGGTTCTGGGGGGATTCATCGTGGGCTTCAATGTGATCGGCACCCAGTTTCTTCCCAAGATGGATGAGGGGAACCTGTATATCCGCATCACTTTTCCCTATTCCATATCCCTGAGCAAGACCCACGAAAATGCAAAGAAAGTGAGGGACGTGCTGGCGGCCCTGCCTGAGGCGAAATCGGTGGCGGTACGGGTCGGACGGCCCGAGGACGGGACAGAGGCAACGGGACCTTACAACAGCGAGTATTACGTCTCCCTCAAGCCCTATGACACCTGGAAGAGAGGGATTACCAAGGAGGAGCTGGAAGATGAGGTACGGGGGAAGCTGGGGAGGCTGGTGACGAATGCGACCATCAATGTTTCCCAGTATATGCAGGATAACCTTGAAGAAGAGACCTCCGGTGTAAAAGGCGGAGAAAACGCCTTGAAGATTTTCGGAGAGGACCTCCATGAGCTGGAGCGCGTTGCCCGCGATGTAAAGGGAAAGATGGAAAAGGTGGCAGGCATCCAGGATGTGGGCATCTATCGGGAACTGGGGCAGCCAAACCTTCTCATAGATATAGACCGGGCCAATGCGGCGGCCGTGGGGCTCAGCGTTGAAGAGGTCCTCGACATGGTCTCTGCGGCGCTGGGAGGCAAGGTGGTCAGCCAAGTCATCGAGGGCGACAAGAATTTTGCACTCCAGGTAAGCTTCCCTGCCGAGTTCAGGAGTGAACCCGCGAGAATAGCCACCATACCCATCCTGTTGCCCAGCGGCGGTACCATCCCCTTGTCCAGGGTGGCCGCAATCCGTTATGACACCGGCGCTTCATCCATATTCAGAGAGAATTTCAAGCGTTATATCCCTATCAAGTTCAGTGTGAAATCGAAGGACCTGGGCGGGACAGTGCACAAGGCTCAGGAAGAGGCCGGTACGGTCAAGATACCGGAAGGGTACTACATGCGGTGGAGCGGTATATTCAACGAGATGAAGGAGGCCTTCCGGCGCTTTTACATCTCCATCCCGCTGGCCATATTCCTCATCCTCATACTCCTCTACATATTCTACGGGAACATGCGGAATGTTGCCCTCACCACCATTGCACCCGTCTGCACCGTATTCGGAGGGCTTGTCAGCCTTCTTGCCACGGGGCAGTCCCTCAGTATCTCGGCCATTGTGGGGTTCGTGTCAGTTATCGGCATATCCATCTTTGACACCTGTATCGTAATCAATCATTATATTGAAGTGTACAAGGAGATAAAGAACAAAGAGAAGGCGACCCTCATAACGCTGAAGGCGAAGTTCCGTTCCATCCTTATGGTCGGTCTTGTTGCTTCCTTGGGGCTCCTGCCCGCCGCCCTGTCACACGGCGTGGGAAGTCAGGTTCAAAAGCCCCTTGCCATCGTCGTCGTGGGCGGGATGCTCATCGGTACCGGCATTATCCTGCTCGTTATACCGTTGATCTTTAAGTTTGTGCGAATTGACGAATAGTGCAGCTATTTCACGGGAGGGTAAGAAATGACGCCATATGTACGAATCAAAGAGTATGTCATCAATCTCCAGAACGTTACATTTATCAGGGTCCATGGCGACTACATCGATTTTGCCCTCATCGAGATACATGGCGGGGAGAACTTCATACGCTTCGAGCGGGGCAAGGATATACAGGAAGCCGAATTCGAACAGGTAAAGGAGTTCGTACTGGAGCTGCCTGACCCGGACCGGGTGATTCTGGTGTAAGAACCGGCGGACAGCTGTCAGCTTTCAGGAGGATCAAATTGTTCCTGCCCGTCCCGACTGACAGCTGTCCGCTTCCTCTGCCGAGCGCTTCTTAAAGCTTGTATCCGAATTTCCTCAGAAGCTCCCGCCTTGCCTTCTTATCCGCATCCCCCTCTATCCCTTTTGGTTTCGAGCCGTCCACGACGCCCACAATGCCCCGGCCCTGCTCGGTCTCGGCAATGATCACTTCCAGCTGATTTGCTGTGGCGCAGATCACGTGGCAGACCTCCTGGCAGGTCTTTATTGCGTTGAGCACATTGATGGGAAAGCCGTCTTTCAGGAAGATGACGAAGGTGTGGCCGCAGGAAAGGGAGAATGAGGTCTCGCTGGCGAGCTTCATCATCTCTTCATCGTTTCCTTCGAAGCGCACGAGGCAGGGGCCGCTTGCCTCGGAGAAGGCGATGCCGAACTTGAGGTGCGGCGAAGAGCCGATGAGGATCTCGTACATGTCCTCCGCTGTCTTCACAAAATGGGACTGGCCGATTACGATGTTGAGGCCTTCCGGGATGTCAACTCTTATTGATTTTAGCTCCATCTGATCCTCCTTGGTTCGGTTTCGGCAAAGGATTTTGTTTCTTCTTTACTTTGTCTTTTCGTC
>CAYOYU010000209.1:325-8894 GCA_964408265.1 uncultured Syntrophorhabdaceae bacterium | reverse complement strand
GGCGCTCAAGGTCCCCCCCTCGATGACGAGAGGACCGGTGAAGGTGTTGTTGTCGTTGATTACCGTTCCCGATGAGACGGTCTGGGTGCCGATGGGACCGGAGGCATTGTTGGTAATTGTATTATTGGTGATCTGGCTTGAAAGGGTGGCGCCGACCAGGTAAAGCCCGTAGCTTCCGCTCCCGCTTATGGTGTTGTTGTCGAATATGGGGTTACTGTTGGCGATATAGACCCCGTAGGAGTCATTCCCCCGTATCATATTCCCCTGGACGGTCACGTTGTTCCCCGCAGAGTCGAGCACGAGGCCGTGGGTAGCGTTGTCCTGGAGGGTGTTCCGGAGGATGGAGTGGGCGGCGCTCGTGCTGTTGATGTTCACGCCCTGGACATTGCCCGTATACCTGACGACGGAGTCTTCGAGGGTGAGGATACCGGCCCCGGTCTTCCAGATGCCGCCGGTAAGCTGGTCACGGTAGAAGTGGTTGCCTGCATAGCGGATCTCGCAGAATTTGAGGGTGGCAACTCCCCCGTCATAAATCCTGATGCCGCTCCACCAGCCGGGAGACGGGGCGCTGATGCTCCCATCCCCGTTCGTATCCCCTCCTGCCGTATCATCACGGTAGTCGGTGAAGATGATCTTGGCCGATGCATTGCCCTGGGCGATGAGTGTGCCGTCCACGCGGATACCCGGATAGGGTCCGTAGCGGCCTCCTGAATTGAACTTGACCACCGTACCGGCCTGGATGGTGAGGGTGATGCCGGCAGGGACCGTGACCGTGTCCGTCACGTAGTAGACACGGTGGTTGCTCCATAGGGTATCGGCGCTCAAGGTCCCCCCCTCGATGACGAGAGGACCGGTGAAGGTGTTGTTGTCGGCTATTGTCTGGCTTGACGTGGCAAGCGTCATGCCGATGGGGGCAACGGTATTGCGGAAAATGGTGTTTGAGGTGATGATCGCAGGGCCGCTTATGCTCTCGAAGTAGATGCCGTAGTTCCGATTGTCGTTTAGAACGTTGCCTGAGATCGTGGGGTTGCTGTTTCGCACATATATACCTGAATTCCCGTTGCCATCGATGATGCTGTCGGCTATTGTGACCCCGGCCCCGGTATTTTCGAGCAGGATGCCTGGGTAGGACTCGGCAAGTCCGTTGTTGGATACCGTTGTGTTCCTGATGATGTGGATACCTGTCGTATCGATGAGCCGTATACCGTATCCGGCGCTGTGGGAAACGATGGAATGACTCAGTGTAAGGCTTGCTGCTCCTGTCTTATAGATGTTGCCTATCCATCGGTAGTTGTAAGGATTTCCGAACCAGGCTCCACCGTACCTCACCGTGCAGTAGTCTAAGGTTGCGACGCCGTTATCTCGGACGGCAATACCGGCCCACCAGCCGGGACCCGGGAGGCTGCCTTCCTCGTCCCCGTTTGTATCCCCTCCGGCGCTGTCGTCCCTGTAGTCGGTGAAGTATATCTGCCCCGCACCTGCGGTACCCACCGCAGTGAGGGTGCCGGAGACATAGAGGCCCACGTTCTGGGCGAACTTGATCACCGTGCCGGGCTGGATGGTGAGGGTGACGCCGGGTTCGATGCTCACGTTTACAGCCACATAGTATGGGCTTGCAGCGCTGGTCCATGTGGTGTCGACCGTGATGGAGCTGTTGATCGTGGTGGTAGCTCCGGCAGAGAGGGCTGAAATGAAAGGAATGAGAATTAAGAAGAGGGCAAGGAGAAAAAGGGAAGATTTTGGTGCCGTTGACTTTTTCAAGTCTCCTCCTCACTACGGTGATTTGTAACAGTAAAATAGCGCTTTCCGGAAGGCCTGCGGCTCTAAGGAGTTAAAATCTACTATCGTGTCTGGACGGAGAGTCTTTTAACGATAGTTCCCGGATTTGTTGACAAATATCACAAAAAAAGAGCGAAGTAAATGATATATGTCACATGACCCCAGAAGGAGTCGGGTCTATCTGTTGACTTGCAAAAAGTGAAGGGTTATTCTCTTCGACGGTATGGTAAGCAGCCAAAACAAGATTGAGCGATCATTGAGAGATTCCAATGGACAAAATTTTTGAGATGAAGAATGTTACCGCTTACAGGGGCAGGACTCGAGTGTTCCATGGGTTGTCTCTGGAAGCCGCAAAAGGCGAAAGCCTGGCAATCGTGGGCCCCAACGGCGCAGGAAAGTCGACTCTTCTGAAATTGCTGACCCGGGAGATATACCCTGTGCTCCGGGAGGGCAGTTACGTGCGGGTCATGGGGGAGGAACTATGGAATGTCTGGGACTTGCGCAGTCATCTGGGCATTGTTTCCCAGGACCTCCAACAACAGTATCTCGGTGGCGCCAAGGGCATCAACGTCCTTCTTTCGGGGCTCTACTCAAGCATCGATATCTGGTCGCACCAGGCATTTACCGCACGGGAAAGGTCGAGGGCAGAGGAACTGCTCGAGATTCTGGGAATATCCCACTGCAGGGAGAAAAGATATTCCGAAATGTCCACTGGTGAGCAGCGAAGGTTTCTCCTTGGCCGGGCATTGATACACAGGCCCGATGTGCTCGTCCTCGACGAGCCGACCAGCGGTCTCGACGTTGGGGCCTGCTTCCAGTATCTGGAAATCATTGCAGCTCTTATGAAGGAAGGGACGACGATTGTACTCGTTACCCATCACGTTCATGAAATACCCCCGGAAGTGGAACGGGTGGTGCTGCTCAAAGCGGGCCGGGTTCTGTCGGACGGTGTAAAGCCAAAAATGCTCACAGGCGACAGCCTGAGCCGTCTTTTCGACATTCCCGTAGAAGTGGTCCATATTAACGGATTCTACCAGACCATGCCGGCCAACCGGCGCGGATCTGCCTGAAAACAGAGCGGCACCCCACTATAGGCAACCCACTTTGGCGGGGGCTCTGCATGGGGCGGGATCTTCTGGTTGATCCGGTAATTTCTCCTTGTTCCTTCTTCGTCGTTGCATCGGACATCTTTCTGTGGAAAAATAGATACGATTTCCAGTCAAGGAGGGATATTCATTGATTACACCCGCAAAGGTATTTGCCATGGTCCTTCTCTTCTTGCTGCTCTCAGGGGGACCTGGGTCAGCACTTCAGGACAAAGACTTTAAAGAGGCAATACCGGGGAAGAAACTTATAGTTGGTGTGACCAATGATCCGCCATACGTCTTCAAGGAGCCTGATGGACAGTGGAGCGGCTTGAATGTCGACATCTGGAAGGCGATAAGCCAGGATCTGCTCCTTCAATACGAATTCCGGGAGATGAAATTCCAGGGACTCCTCGAAGCCCTGAAGAAGTCGGAAATAGATCTGTCCATTGAGGCATTTTTCGTCCTGGCAGAGAGGCAGAAGTTTATGGACTACTCCTATCCCTTCGGGACCACGCGATTGGCAGTGGCCACGGTCCCGGAGAAGATGTCCCATCCCTGGCTCACGGCAATCAAGATCTTCTTCTCCTGGGGGATGCTCAAAATAATAATAGGGTTATGTTCGGTTCTTGTGGTGTTGGGTCTTATATTCTGGCTGATTGAACGAAAGACCAACCCCGATCACTTTGGCGGACGGTTCGTCGAGGGTGTTGGGTCAGGGATTTACTGGGTAGGTTCAACGCTTGCATCCGGTGTCTGCTTCGGCATTGCCCTCAAATCTCTTCCGGCCAGGATTCTCGGGTTGATCTGGATGCTCACCTGCGCCCTGGCGCTGAGCGCGATGATCGCGTCACTTACCGCGTCACTTACCGCCTATCGGTCTCAGGGTCAGCTTGTGAGCAATGAGGAACTTCAGCATATGCATCTTGCATGCATAAAGGGAAGCGCCGAATCCCAGGCCCTGAAGCATCTGGGCGGAAAGCCCAAACAGTACGAGGATGAGGCCAGTGCGCTGGATGCAGTTATGAAAAGGAAGGTTGACGGGTTCTTCTATGACGAAATCACCTTACGCTATTACCAGTACAACAGCTACAGGGACCGGATTTCGGTCTACCCCACGGCTTCAAAACGATACGCCTTTGGTTTTGGCCTGCCTAAGGAGAGCCCGATCCGCAAGAAGATTGACTTTGCAATTCTCAATCTGATGGAAAAACCGGACTGGCAATTTATGCTGAAGAAATATGGACTACGGGAAAACTTTGAGTCGGAGCAGGCGCCGGATGTAAGGGTTGGAAGGAAATAGCACGTAAGGGCAGGGAGAGTGCCTCGTTCACGGGGCCCAATATCTCATATAGCCGCTGTACTGCCGAAAAAGGAAGATTGACAGGGCATCAGGGATTCAGGTACCCTAAGGGGGAATCAAGTATCTGAAGCCTGTGTCCAAGGCTTGATGATCCTGGAAGGCGTGCTGCGGTAGAAAGTGAAATGTCGATGTTAAGAACCTATTTCGCACATCCTGCATTTACAGTGGAGCAGGAAGCTTTCAAGCGTGACTTCAAAGAGAAGATGTTTTCGCGGCTCCGGGCAACCGGGCTGGAAGCAGCCATTCTCATAGAGGACCCTTTCCTCTATACCCCAAACATTGAAGGTAATCGGGAAACGAAGCTGAAGCTCAGCAAAAGCGTCAAGACAACCTGTCTGCGACTGCTGGAAGAATGTGATGTTCTACTCGCGCTTGTAGATTTCGATGATACGGGGGTTGCCTTTGAAGCGGGCTATGCCCACTGTCTGAACATGCCTGTCGTCCTCATATCCCGGGGCAGTTGCGACAATGCCAACGCCATGCTTTTGGGGGCGGCCAAGGCGAGGTTTGACGGAATACTTGAAGCCGAGCAGATTGATAGGTTGGCGTCAATGCTGGAATGGTATTTTACTTCAAAGAACAGCCAACCCTCAAAGCCTGTAGACAATTAGTCGCAGCCATCGAGTCAGCAAAGTTCCTCAGAACTGTCTGCGTGATGGTGGAGACCTGAAAGAGGCGAAAAGAATGGAGAAGACAAGGAAGCCCCGGATAGAACCTGGCGAGACCGACGAAGAGACTGGGCAAGCAGCACCCGCAGGCAGAGACACTCCGGGGAAAGGCCGGCGGAGGGTCCTTCTCGTTGATGACGAGGAAATGATTCTTGAGACAACCACGGACCTGCTCGATTTTCTGGGATACGAGGTGGTATGCGCGGACAGCGGGAACCTTGCCCTGAGTCTCTACAGGGAGGATTCTTTTGACCTCGTTATCCTGGATCTTGCCTTGAAAGACGGCATGGGCGGGATCGAAACGATGGTTGAACTATCTGCCATCGATCCCGGGGTGAGGGCTATTCTATCTACGGGCTACGTGGGGGATTCAGCGGTGACTGATTTTGAGGAGTACGGATTTGCAGGTGTCATTACCAAACCTTACGAACTGAGCGGGCTTGCGGATACGCTGGAACAGGTTTTTTCTGTGGACTGCAGCAGTCGCCGGAACGTTAACTAGCCAGGCATCCCCGGGAATTCTCGAAATATCTGGAGGAGAAGCCCAAGAGACTTCCTGTAGATCCCGGGAACCTTGGATTCCCTGGGACCTGCCACATTCAGAATTGACGGGCGGTTCTTCAAGATCCATGCCCGGATGACATCAGCCGGATCCGTGGCCTCTTCACCCTTTCCCAAGTCTATCGTGAGTGACTGTTTATGATGTTTTCTGGCGCATTGCAGTGTGTAAGCGGTACCTTCGGTCGGTTTTCCAATGGTGATCACGAGGGTGGCATCAGCGTCGGCGACATTCTTTTCCGTGCGCGACCTGTAATCCTCTGATTCGAGCTCAACAAGGTTGCTGTATTTCCCGTCGATGGGGCCGTCCTCGGCCCTTCTTCCCTGAGGAATAGAGCCGCCGTAATCGATGCCCAGCAGGATGGCCGCATCGAGTGCTGCCCGATCCACCCCGCTTTGCCCACCCGAGATGATCTTCACGCCACAATGATAGTATGAGAGCATGGGTTTTGCAAGAGCTGAGCCTGATGTATAATTAGGAGTCATGAAAAGGATCATCGTCGATATTGACAACACCTTATGGGATCTTGCTCCTGTACTGCGGAAACATCTCCTGACATTCAACCCTTCCATTCCGCCCCTGGAAGAGTGGAGCCGGTGGGACTTCTGGCGCGGCTATGTCCCGGACAAGGTCTTTTACGGAGCATTGGAACAGATACACCTCCGGCAGGACAGGTACGAACCTTTCGCTGAATCCCGGACGTTCCTCGCCACCCTGAAAGAATGGGGACTCTACGTCATTATCGCAAGCCACCGGCATAACAGCGCCCTTGGCCCCACCGTGCGCTGGCTGAACAAAAATGACCTGCCCTTTGACGAGGTCCATCTCAGCTACGACAAGTCTGTCCTGTTTCCCGGGAGCTGGGCTCTTGTGGATGACAGTCCTGCGGTCCTCGAAAAGGCCAGGGAAGCCGGTATCCTGAGAGTGAGGCTCAGGTATCCATGGAACGAGAAGCTTGATCATCCTCTCTTCAACGGGTTGCCGGATATACTTGTCTATCTTGCCGGCTTATGTCTCCACCCCAGGTAGATGATGTACAGGATGCCTACAACCGAACCAACAGTAGCGGGGACAGCCGCTTCGGGGCTGAAGAAGGTGAGCGCGATCCCGCCGGCGAGACCGTAATTCTTGTAGGTGGCCAGCAACATGAGACTTGTGAGTTTCTTCTCCTGAAGGGCTGTTTTTCGTCCCACCAGATGTACTATCCAACCGAAGCCGAAGGTACTTACACCCGTTATGGCGGTGACGAGGAGCAGGACTCCGGGCTGGTGCAGGAAGACGTCCCTGTTGAGACCCACCATGATGTATATGACGAGGAAGAATGTCCAGTTGATCAGTTGGCCCCTGATGGGCTCTATCAATCTGCCCGCGGCCGTGTTGAGGAGCAGGCGCGAGAGGACAAGGGGGATAATGATGAGTTCCACCAGCGTCAAAAAGACCTTGTAGGGGTTGATGAAACCGGATCCGAGAAAGATCAGCGCAATCGCCGGGGTTATGACAAGGGCAGCCAGATAGGCTCCGATAGTGCCGGCAAGAGCAGTCTCTCCATCTCCCTCAAGGAAAAAGGCGAAGGGGATCACGGCAACAGCGGGAGGCACGGCCGCGAGGAGGACAAACCCCTCCCAAAGGTCCCTGTCAGCCACAAAGAAATGGTTCATCACCAGCAGGCCCGTTCCGTGAAATGCGTAGGTCAGGGCTGTACCTGCCAGTGCCGGCACAAGGAGACTTCGTAGGGTGCGGAAACCTTCTGTTGTTACGGCCATGGTGGAGAGTGTCATGGTGATGGCCAGCGTGGGGAGAGTAAGGTCTTTGAGCCACTGTGCACCGTCTCCCCAGATGAGGCCCGCCGCGAGTCCGATGGACATGATGACGTTTCTGTTCCTTAGGATTCTTCCGAGCCAGGCGAGCATGATGTAGAGTTGATTATAGTGCCCGATGGTCATGTATTCAAGGGAGCCGTGCCTCTTGAACCTGATTCCCCCACCTTGTATACTTTCGGAGATATATTGGGTTCCGGAGGATCGGTATGAGCAAAGAGAAGAACCCTGTCACGCCGGCGGTCAGGGTGCTGCGGGAGCAGAAGGTAGATTTCAGCGAACATCCTTACAAGTATGTGGAACATGGCGGTACGAGTTCCTTTGCCAGGGAGTTCCATGTAGATGAACATAGGGTGGTGAAGACTCTCATCATGGAAGACGAGGCGAAAAGACCTCTCATTGTGCTCATGCATGGGGACAGGCAGGTTTCTACGAAGGAACTGGCCCGCATAATGGGGGTCAAGAAGGTGGAGCCATGTGCCCCCGAAACAGCCCAGAAGAATTCGGGATACCTCGTGGGCGGGACCTCACCCTTCGGCACACGAAAGAAGATGCCCGTCTACATGGAGGAGACCATCCTTGCTCTGCCCCTTATTTTTATCAATGGGGGTAAGCGGGGTTACCTCATAGGAATAGATCCGAAAGAGGTGGCCCGGGTTCTCAAGCCTACCCTGGTTCGCGTGGCAATATAAGAGGCGGAGACTAGTCTTTGGCGGTGCTCCCCACCCCGGGGTTTGTTGCAAGGTAATCTTCCAGCTCATCGATGAACCCCACCTGGCCCCTGATGATCTTGACCCTGGCCATGTTCACGTCGAACCATCCTGCCCGGTCCACTTCCGGAAACTCCTGCTGCAGGCCCGAATGCGGGGGCCATTCCATGGAGAAGGTGTTGCTCTTCAGGAAGGCAGGGTCCATGTTTCCCTTGAAGGCCCAGGCACGAATCAGTTTCCTGCTCGGCTGCCGGATGGGGGTGAGGGTTATGAAGTCTCCATCGGCTATGCCTCCCGTCTCCTCATGAAACTCCCGGCAGGCTGCCGAGAGGGGATCCTCCTCGGCCCCGTACTCTCCTTTGGGGATGGACCAGGCCTGCTCGTCCTTCTTTGCCCAAAAAGGTCCGCCGGGGTGTACGAGGAAGACCTGGACCTGCCCTTCCTGGATCCTGAACATCAGGAGCCCGGCACTCTGCTTAGGCATCTTCCATCTCCTTACGGGTCACCGAATTGTCCGAGAGGACTTCCCGGAGCCTTTATTCCCTCTGCTCGGGATTGCCGGCGAGTATGACCAGAATCACGACAGCG
>CAYOYU010000209.1:0-315 GCA_964408265.1 uncultured Syntrophorhabdaceae bacterium | reverse complement strand
ATACAGGATCCATGCTCGAGAAAGGCGCAGGGCTGTGCATGCTCATCGATCCACAAGAGGCTGTTATAAACCCGTCCCTTCGGCAATGTCTTCAGGAGGCCGGGGTTTATGACGGTCGTTCCCCTTTGCGGGTAGTAGATACAGGTTTGGCCTTTCTCCCGTATAAAGAGATCAGGAGAAAGGAGTTGATGAAGGTATTTCGGTCCGTCTGCCGGGAGCCTGCCGAGAAAATCGGTTTCGCAAAGGCCCCGGTCACTGAGGAATTTCCTCGTAAGGTGGAGTTTCCATGGCCCCATGGACAACCCGTGGCAAAGC
>CAYOYU010000208.1:8548-8898 GCA_964408265.1 uncultured Syntrophorhabdaceae bacterium | reverse complement strand
CCTGCACTACCCGCGCCAGAGTCTCTATATCCAAGGTGGTCTGGCAGACAACGCCGACCTTTTTCGCCGATAGGGAAGGCTGATTTTGTAATACAATACCATCATCATCCAAATAACTCAACACACTTTTCACCTCGGGATGGCTTGAATCACCAACAACCACAACAGTAGACCCCTTTCCACGGAGGTCCATGGCCCGCTTTCTCACTCGCTTAACGAAGGGACAGGTGGCATCGATAACGCGAAGTCCCTTGGACCTGATGTACTCTTCCTCTTCCTTCATTACCCCGTGAGTCCTCAGGACCACCGTTCCTTCTTCTATATCCGTGATCCGGTCTACGGAGAGAATC
>CAYOYU010000208.1:2609-8538 GCA_964408265.1 uncultured Syntrophorhabdaceae bacterium | reverse complement strand
TTCCGAGGGTGTAGATCTTCCCTGTTATCCTTTCCCTCTCTGCCAGGACCATATCGATAGCCCTCTTCACCCCAAAGCAGAAACCGTTGTTCCGGGCACGTATGATTTCCATCAGGCACCTGCCCCCGAGATGATCCGGAGGAGTTTTTCCACAGCCCCTTTGGCGTCCGTGCCTGTCGTATCGACAACTATAGAACCGGAGGGTATGACGAGGGGTGCTATGGACCGCTGTGAATCATCCCTGTCTCGTTTCTCCATCTCATTCTTTACCGTGGCGACATCCGAATCCATTCCTTTTGACAGGAGTTCGCGGTGCCTCCTCGATGCCCTTTCCTCCGGGGATGCGTCAAGATAAAACTTTCTGTCGGCATTAGGAAAGACCACGCTGCCGGCATCTCTCCCCTCCACCACGACCCCGCCCTCTTTGCCTATCTCCCTCTGCTTCTCTGTGAGGTATGCCCTCACGAGGGGATTCTGCGAAAGCCGGGACGCTGCCAGTGCGGTCCCGGGTTCCCTGATCTTTTCCGAAATGTCCTCCCCCTCAACGCAGACCCTTGTCTGCCCTTTGAACTCAAAGGAGATGGAGAGGGTTTCGAGAAAGGCAGCCATCTCTTCCTCGCTCTTTCCCCGATCCAAGAAGGTGTAGGCGATGCCTCTGTACATGGCACCGGTGTCGATGTAGGCGTATCCCAGGGCCTTGGCGAGCATCCGTGCCACCGTGCTCTTTCCGGCGCCGCTTGGACCGTCGATGGTGATGATCAGCTTTTGTTGTACAGCCACCTCTACCTCAGGAGACGCGATAAGGTCTCGATGAAACGCATGTTCTCCTCCGGCCTGCCGATGGTTACCCTCACATAATCGGGCAGCCCATAGGCGCTCATCCATCTCACCAGGATCTTTTCCTCGAAGAGCCGCTTCGAAATTGACTCTGACCCGGGGCCAAGCCGCATCAGTATGAAGTTGCCCTCAGTGGGGACATACTCCACGGAGAGTTTCTTAAGGCCATCGTAGAAGAAGTTCTTTTCCTTCTTATTGTTGGAGAGCACCATCTTCAGGTAGGCCTCGTCCTTGAGCGCAGCCTGAGCCGCCACCAGGACCACCATGTTAACGCTGAATGGCTGTTTGGTGCGCTCCAGGTAGGACATGAGGACTGCCGCGCCGAGGCCGTATCCTACCCGCAGACCTGCAAGGCCATAGGCCTTGGAAAAGGTCCTGAGGACGACCACCGGGAAGTCATCCAGGTATTTGATGGAATTGGGAAACTTCTTGCTCTCTACGAATTCGGCGTAGGCCTCGTCAACGACGACAAGAATCTCAGGCGGGAGCCGGGTGAGAAACTGCTCAAAAGGATCTGCCTCGAAGATGGTCCCTGCAGGAGTGTTCGGGTTGTTCAGAAAGATCACCCGCGTCTCGCTGTCTATGGCGGCGGTGATGCTTTCAAGGTTCGCCTTCATCTTTTTGAGGGGGACCTTGATGACATCGTAGCCATAGATTGCCGCTGCGATGTTGTAAAAGGCAAAAGAGGGCTCCGAGATGATTACTTTGTTCCTTCCCGGCCGCTTCATGGCCTTTAAGGACGTCTCTATCAATTCGTTCGATCCGTTCCCCACGAGGACCTCGTCGCTCTTGAGCCCGTATTTGGCGGCGATGGTACTCTTCAGCTCCAGCTCGCCTCCGGGATACCGGTTCATGAATGTCACCGCATCCAGCACGGCGGTGAGTACCGCGGGGGAGGGCGGAAAGGCATTCTCGTTGGAGGAAAGGCGGACCCATCCTTCGCCGAGACCGTACATCATTGCTTTTGGATAGTAGGGTATCTTCTGCACGGTATCATCAACAGTAAGCTTCATCGGTTTCCTTTCATGATTCGTTTCACCAATTTCCTCGAATTCTCGCGCATCCCATCAAAGGCCAGAGCAGTCAGGCCTGCCCCGAGGACGATTCGTTTAGCTTCTTCCCTGGCCGCGGGGTCACCGGGGTCGTGCGTCTGGGTGTTAAGACTGAGGGGCGGTGGGGGCGTCTCTGCGAGGCGGGCCACGTGCGCGGTGGTGAGGGAGTGGCCCCTTCTCGTGGTAATCTCCAGAAAGACTCCCTTCTCTTTGGCCAATCGCACTTCCTCTTCCGTAATAAGACCGGGATGCGCCAGGATGTCGGCTCCTCCCTCTATGGCTGCCCGGTTGGTTCCCCTCTGCACGGGCTCCACGATCGTCTCCCCGTGGACCACCACGTAGAGGGCGCCGAGTTTCCGGGCGGCGGCGATCAGTTCCCCGATCAGCACCGGCGGCACGTGGGTCAGTTCCACGCCGGCAATTACCGTGATCCCCTCGTAGGCGGATGCCTTCTCTGCGAGCTTCCGCATTGCCGCAATGACACCCTCCATGTTCGTCGAATCCACGTGGTCGGAGATCCCGATGGCCGTGTAGCCTTTCACTTTAGCCCTGCGCACCAGCTCGGAGGGCAGAAGTTCACCATCGCTCATTATTGTATGGGTATGCAAATCTATCATCTTCGCACCTCTTTAGGGGATTCTCTTTCTCCCCTCTTCCTCGACAGGCTTGAAATGGGGGAATCGCTTCTCCCGCCCAAGCAATCTGCCGGTCAATGAAACGGTCCATTCAAGGGAATGGCACGGCCGGTCGTCAATGGACGACTGAAGCCGCTCCGTCTATCTTCAAATCCAATTTGGGATAATTCGTCATCGTCTGATCTGCCATTGGTCCGGCCCTCGCCGCGTAATTAGTGAAGGCCATAACCATAAGCGGCCCGCGGCTCATCTCCGCCGGCATCTTTGCCGGACCTGCGCAGCCTTTGAGGGCCGTGGCCGCAGGCAACCGGCAAGGCACGATCAGGGATTGTGAGGGCTACATCTTATACTTGCCGAAATCATCGGGCGACAGGTTTTCGAGAATCTCCTCCCATTCGCCCGTTTCGGTTACAACCTTATCGCCTTTCTGCGAGAGGTCGATCTTCGTCGATTTCCGTATTACGCTCTCCTCAACAAAAATTGCAGCCCCTGTCCTGATGGCGATGGCGATGGCGTCGCTGGGCCGTGAATCAACCACAATCCTTCTATTATCTACATCCATGTGGATAACGGCATAGTAGGTGTTATCCCTCAGGTCATTCACCTCGATCTTTACTACCTTCACGGCAAGCTTTTCCAGCACGTTCTTGAAGAGATCATGCGTCATGGGCCGTGGTGTGGCGATGTTCTCCAGCGCCGTCGCAATGCTCGATGCTTCGAGAAGACCGATCCATATGGGGAGAACCTCCTTCTCGTCCATATCCTTCAGGATCACGATGGGCGTATTGGTAAAGGGGTCGACGGTTATCCCCGCAACCTTCATCTCTATAAACATTGCGTACCTCCTTGGTCTCTGGTTACGCCTCTTAGAGAATTAGCATAGCCTTTTACGACCAGAAGTTCAACAGTCTGCCCGACCAGTTCGACACCGCCCTTGAAATTGACGATCTTGTTCGTTCTCGTTCTCCCTGTCAGGTCCTCTCCGCTGTTCTTGCTGATCCCTTCCACGAGCACTTCAACCCAGGTTCCTTCCAACTCTCGATTCTTCTCAACTGTAATCATTTTCTGGATGGCCTGCAACCGCCTCAGTCGCTCCATGGCCTGGTCCCGGGGAACTGCATCGGGCAGCGTCGCTGCTGCCGTATACTTCCTCGGAGAATAGGCGAAGGAAAATATCCCGTCGAACCGCAGGGTCTCCACAAGGTCCATGGTCTTAAGGAAATCCTCCTCTGTCTCGCCGGGGAAGCCCACGATGCAGTCCGCCGTAATGGCAATACCCGGGCACTGCTCCCGCAGGCGCTTCACTTTCTGCCTGTAATCGGCAATGGAATACCCCCGGTTCATAAGGCTCAGCACCCTGTCGGAGCCTGCCTGGAAGGGGAGATGGATACTTTCGCAAAGCTTTTCCAGCCTGCCGAAACAGCCTATGAGCTCGTCCGACAGATCTTTGGGATGGGATGTGACGAACCTGATTCTTTCAATGCCGGCGATGGCGTTGATGGCTTCGAGAAGCTCCGGGAAAGAGATGTCCTCGCTTCCCTTGTTGTATGAGTTCACGTTCTGGCCGAGAAGGGTCAGCTCCTTTACCCCCGTACCGGCAAGCTGTTCCACCTCTTCCAGGACATCTTTACTCATCCGGCTTGCCTCGCGTCCACGCACATAGGGCACGATACAGTAGGTGCAGAAGTTGTTGCATCCCTTCATTATGGTAACGTTTGTCTTGATTCGCCTCTCTTTGTTTCCCGGCCGGACAATGAGGCTCTCCCGGCTGCCGTTCTCGGCGAATGCGAGAAATGCAACCTTTCCGGATGCCCCGTCTATGGCCTCCTTGATCCTGTGTATATTGGAGGGGCCGAGGGAGAAGTCGATAAAGGGGAGCCTTTCCATGATCCCCTCCTTCTCCATCTGGGCTATGCAGCCCGTCACCCCGAGAAGTATGCCCTTTCGCTTCTTTACCGTCCTGAGTCTGCCCATGAAACTGAAGAACTTCTGCTCCGCCTTCTCCCTCACGCAGCAGGTATTGACGATGACCACGTCCGCATCCTGGACCCCCTCTGCCCGCTCCAGACCGCTCTCCTGAAGCAGGCCGGCCATCTTGTCCATGTCATGCTCGTTCATCTGGCATCCGAAATTCTCTATATGAAACTTTCCTGCAGTCTTCACGCGTCCCCTATGCTCCTGCTGCCCTGCTTTCCGAACCGTCTCGAATAATCCCCGATGGCTGCGACGTTCGTCGGGTCGAGTCCCAGGGGAGTGATCGATACGTACTGCCGGTCGACTGCGTAAAAGTCCGTCCCTTCGGTAAGTTCACAACTCTGACCGTCGCCGCCTATCCAGTAATACTTCTCGCCCCTCGGGTCAACCCGGCTGATTACCTTTTCGTCGTAGATCCGTTTCCCGAGCCTGGTCACGCTGAACCCCTTAATCTCTTCCCGTGGAAGGTTGGGGATGTTGATATTCAGGAAGGTGCCTCGGGGAGGTTTCTCGCCTGCGAGGACCTCGACAATCTCCGCCACAATCCTGGCGCCGTCGTCGAACAGAAAATCTTTGCGGGCGGCCAGAGAAACGGCCATGGAGGGAATCCCTAAGAAAGCCCCCTCTTTGGCTGCAGCCACAGTGCCCGAATAGGTCACATCCTGCCCCAAGTTGGGGCCCCTGTTTATCCCGGAAACGACAAAGTCCGGCCTTCTTGAGAGGAGTACCTTCATGCCCAGGTAGACGGCATCCACCGGGGTCCCGTTGGTGGAGAACAAGCCCTCGCCGTGTTCCTTCAAACGAAGCGGCTTGTGAAGGGTAATGGCATGGCCCACACAGGTCCTCTCCCGTTCGGGAGCAACGACGCAGACCTCATGTCTTTCCGAGAGCAGCCTTCTTAATGCCAGAAGTCCCTCGGAGTCTATGCCATCATCATTGGTTAGGAGGAATAACAAGACACCACCCGGACCGAGCTATCGGCTCATAACCTTCGGCTTTCGCCGGGGAAGCTGCCCGGCTGACTGCCTTCAGGCTATGTTCGGGCGCCGTTGGCGGCCTGCAGCCCCATACCGATAGCTGGAAAAAAATAAATCGGGGCGACGGGATTTGAACCTGCGACCTCCTGCACCCCAAGCAGGTGCGCTAAACCATGCTGCGCTACGCCCCGATGTGGTAAATATTACAGGATTTTCCCCCGGAAGTCCACCGAAAATCAACGGACCGCCCAATTGTACCCCTCCTTACCGGCCTTCCTGAGCCTCTCAAGGGCCGTTGACAAAGGGGCTTTTATGGCATACCATGTCCGGTAACCGGCAAAAGGGAGGAGGAATCTTGACCACCTACTATACCATGCAGACATACCTCATACCTGTTGCGGTCGTGGTCCTCTCGACGCTCCTTCTTTTGGCCATCCGTTCCATCACCTTCCGG
>CAYOYU010000208.1:0-2599 GCA_964408265.1 uncultured Syntrophorhabdaceae bacterium | reverse complement strand
GGTCCCTTCACCGGTGGGCGGAGAAGACGTCCACAAAAGCCGGCGACATAATCATCGTAACCTTTAAGACCCCGTCCATTTACTGGTGTGTTGCCGCGAGCCTCTATGCGGGTGTTGCCGCCTCGGGGCTCCCCGACGCCTATACGACCTACCTGAGCAGGGCCATATACGTGATCTTCGTCTTTTCCGTCACCGTTGCCACTGCAAATCTCTTTGCCGAAATATTCAGCAATTATGTCAGGAAGACCAGCATACCCCTTCCCACCACGGGCATCGTCTTCGGCGTGTTGAAGGGCTCCATTTTGATGATCGGCATCCTCATCATCCTGAGCATGCTGGGCATCTCCATAACACCGCTCCTCACGGCCCTCGGTGTGGGCGGCCTTGCGGTGGCGCTCGCGCTCCAGGATACGCTTTCGAATCTCTTTTCCGGCCTCCATGTCATCGCGGCAGGACAGATAAAACCCGGTAATTACGTGAAGCTCAACACAGGTGAGGAGGGATTTGTAACGGACATAACCTGGAGGAACACCACCATCAGGACCCAATCGAATACGATGATTATCATCCCCAATGCGAAGTTCGCCTCTTCCATCATCACGAACTATAACCTGCCCGAAGATGAGACCTTCATCAGCGTCGCCGTCATCGTTTCATACGGAAGCGACCTCGCCCTGGTGGAAAAAATCGCTTTCGACGCCACGACGGAGGTATTGAGGGAAGTTCAGGGCGCGGTCCGGGGACAGGAGCCCACAATACGGTTTACGGGTTTCGGGGAACTGGGCATCAACCTTTCGGTGAGCATAAAGGTGACCTCTTTTGTGGACCAGTATCTCGTGAGGCATGAAATATTGAAAGCTCTCCATGACCGATTCACCAGGGCGGCCATCCAATTGCCCTCTCAGGCGCTCCCCAAGGGTGGCGCATGATCCGCGCCGATTGCCCCCGGCGTTACCAGCATGGCTGATGAAGAGACATTACTCATCCATTTGGGCGGACTGGGCGACATGTGCCTTTCCGAGTCCACCCTCCTCTCGCTGTCCAGTCACGCCGACGGCAATCTCGTAGGCCTCGGGTACACGCGGTTCCTCAACCTTTTTGCCCCATACTTCAAGAGAATAGAGAGGATCGAGTCTGCGCGATGGCTCCATCTCTTTTCCGAGACTGCCTCCTCTCCCAGGTGGAACAGAATCGCATTCATCGGAAAGGACCGCGAAGGCCATTTGAGGAAGCGCTGGAGCGCCCTGTCGATAAAACCCCTTCTCTTTGTGGAGATGTATCCCGGCGAGACATCCGGAGCTCGACCGGACCTTACCGCCCAGGCTTCCGGCGGCCATATGCACGTGGAGGATTTCCAGCTGCTCCAGCTTCCCGGCCAGGGCCTTACTCCCCGGAAGAAGGAGATCCTCCTGAACCAGTCACCCAGGGTGATTCTCTACCCGGAGCCGGACATAGCAAAACGGAAATGGCACCACGGGAATTTCATCGACCTCTACCGCCTGCTGAAGGAGAAGGGGGTTGACGTTCTTATACTGGAACCGTTGGGCTTCAACATAGACTCTGCCCATAAGGTATCTTTCCAGGAGCTTACGGAAGTCCGCGACTATTTCGCCGGGGGCGGCATATTTGTCTCCAACGATTCCGGCATGGCACACCTTGCAGGGGCCTGCGGCCTCTTTACCATCACCATCTTCCACGAGTTCGACCCTCTCGTCTGGCAGCCCAGGGGATACGGTATAGCCCTGCGGGAAGGCAACGACGTGATCAACCCGGAAGCGATGGCATCAAGAATTCTGGGCCTCCTTTAGTCCCCCGTTGACGGGCCGGACCTGCTGCTCCCAGGCCGCGTGGCGCCTCAAAATGATTGTTATACCCGAGACATGGTGCTAGAATTAGCCTATGCCCTTCATCACGGACGTGCATCTCAGCGACATCACCCATAAGGATGTCATCGATCAGTACGGGAGAAAAATAGGCAAACTGTGGGACCTGGTGATAATACCGGGCGCCAGGTTTCCCAGCGTGACAAAGCTGCTGGTGAAAAACAAGGGCGGTCTTTTTGAGCTTCCCTTCGAGAGCCTCCAACTCTTCAACAAGTATGTCATAACCGCCAACCTCGTCGACAAGGGGCTGGAGAAGTACGAAGCCAGGGATGAGGATATCCTGGTGAGAAAACACATCCTGGACAAACAGATCCTCGACATCAACGGCGCCAAAGACGAGCGGGTGAACGACCTGAAGCTGGGAGAGGCCGACGGTCTCATCTCGGTTTTCGGGATAGACGTGGGGTTCAACGGCATCCTGAGAAGGATCGATGGAGGCCACATACTGCAGAAGGCAATGGGGCTTCTGGGCAGGCCCATCAAGGAAAACCTCATCGCCTGGACCTACCTCCAGACCATCCATCCCAACCTGAGGAATCTGACCCTCAATGTAGCCATGAAGCAGTTGAGCGAACTCCACCCCTCGGAACTGGCCGAGATCCTAAGCGAGATAGCCCCGGAAGAAGGGACGGCTCTTTTGAGTTCGGTGGATGAGGAACTCGCCGGTGAGGCGCTTCACGAAGTACCCATGGAATTCCGGGAGAAGCTGCTCAAGG
>CAYOYU010000207.1:0-9057 GCA_964408265.1 uncultured Syntrophorhabdaceae bacterium | reverse complement strand
ATACAAGTGCTGTTGTTGTCTTTCACCGCATCGATCTTCACGTTTGTCCCTACCGGGTTGGCGGTCTTGATGACAACATAGGGCTGGCTGCTCAAGGCAAAGCTTTTCTGGAGATAGCTTGGGTCGGAGACGCGCATGCTCCCCAGGAGCGTGTAGCCCCAGTTTGCAGGATTTTCGACGATGTCTTGAAGGGCGGTGACATCATAGTTGCTGCCTGCCCAGACCTCGTATCCGTCCGTTTCCGTTGGATCAAAGGGAGGGGGGGCAAAGAGTTCGTCGCGGCCCGTCTTTATCCAGTAGCCGCGGGCTTCTACCAGCCTGTCGAGTCTTGTGTATAACGGGAGGTTGAAAAGGGGTGAATAGAACCTCCAGAGGGCGTCTCCGCCGTAACGCCAGACCGCTTTCACGCTTCCAATGCCGGAAAAGGCCTTTTCGACTGTCCGGTTGTATTCCACGAAATCGGAGTAGCCCACCATGTTCCACCCCTGTCTTAATTGGATACGGCGGGGCGGATTGGCACCGCTCAGGGTGATTGCGAGCCGTTCGGTAACGTAGATCCAGTAAGCCTTTCCCGGGGTGAAGGTGGTGAGGGTGCTGTTGCTGTTGCCGGGGATAAAGAATTTCCAACCCTCCACGGCGTCATACTCCCAGACAGCCATATATTTTCCCGTGATGGAACTTAGGACCGACGTGATGTTGAGATCCAGGGGGATGACAGGAAGGGCAAAGAGGTTCCATCCCGGGCTTAAACGGAGAATCCGTTCATATCCTCTGATGCCGTAGGGAGCCACACCCCCGAACGTCACATCGGGAATGTGGAGATCGCCGTTGAAGTCAGCGAATCTCTCCCTGAAGTTGTACGGCGATGCCGAGTTAAAGAGTGGGCGGGCATCGAAGGTCCTGTGTGCGTCCGTTTCATCGGGCATAAATGAGGAAAGGACCGTCGGACCGTCGAGGGCTGCCCTCAACTGTGCCAGGCCGGTCTGAAAGTCAGTTGCATGGGCGGTGGTCTGGTTGACCAACTCATTTGTCTCGTCGACAAGGGGCACATCAAGTACGAAGAGGTGGTGCGCCCTGTCTGTTGTGAGTCGCGCTTTCACCCGGTTCACTGCGTCGTTGAAGGTATCGATAAAGCTGATGAGGGCCGACCGGGAAGCAACAAGCCGGGCAGGCTCCTGAGGCGTTGCAAAATTCGCGTTTCCCTGAAAGAGCCTCCTGATCCTTATGAACTCATGGGCGTCTCCATTCATGATTGCCGGCGGATCTGCATTGAGGTTGTAGGCCAGAAGGTACTCAAGGGAACACTTCGCCGCGTAAAGCCCTGCTTTCAGGATGAGTACATCGGCGTAGTCAATGACGAGGTTGGATCCAGTGGTCTGGCCAAGGCCAGCAGGGGCAAGCGTGGAAGAAGGGAAGGATGCATTGACCACTGCAAAGTTGGCGAAGGCGCCATCGATTTCCGGCAGGAGTCTGGTCTTCAGAAACTCCTGGACCGCGCCCGTGGATGGCGTCGTCCCAGGCAGGGGGTCGGGAGTGAGGGCATCGGTATTATAGAGCCCGAAGGTTATGAAGGTGACGCCCGACTTCTCTAGGATCTCCTTTATGCTGTCAAGTGCAGGGGTATTCAGGTTCTTCCCTTCCTCGTAGACTGCCATAACTCTGGTAATGGCATAATAAAATTGGGCCTCCTGATCGGTGGAGTCGGCGTTTGCGGCCTGCAGGAACAAATCCCGGGCCTCTAGGATATTATGGTTATAAAGAGCCTGTTTACCCTGTGTTACCAGGTTGTGTGAGCCTACAGACCCCGGGTATTTCGACGAAAAGGGATCACTCCCCCAGGTAATTCTATTGCTCATGGCTGCGTATGACGTGAGTGTGACGACAAGAACAAAGGATAAGATGGAGTAAAAGACCCTTTTCTTCATGATGCCTCCTGCATTATTTGTCTAAACGATAGACTCCCCTGGTCTTTCCGGAAGCCACGACAACATCCCGGTCCATATAGATGCGCGCCACCACCAGGTTCTTCAGGGTGCTGTCGTTGATCTCGAGAAAACGGACATTCTTGAGCACCAGAGGGGTACTTGTCTGAAAATCCCATTCCCCTTCCTGTGCGGCGAACCTGAGCCGATTGTTGCCCTTCTCATAGAGACCCGCAAAATCGTCGAAATATGTCTTCTTCGCGATGGTGGAGCGGACATTAAGAAACTTTTGCCCTCTTCTGACTACGCGGGTGCCTTCCAGCTTCAAACGGCCCCCCGTCAGGTCCTGGTCGTACCTGAATTCCTTGACCACCGCCTCCACATCGGCCGGAAGCTGCCTGTTGACTCTCTTGGATTCGTATTTTGAATGGTAGTAGAGGAAACAGAAAGCAGCGGCTACCAACAGAGCCACCAATCCGGTGGAGGTCAGGAGCAGGAGCGCAGCTTTCCTTGTTTTGGTACCGGAAAACATACCTTTACCTTTTGGTCCCTGAAATCCTTATGCCTGTGAAGAACTCCCGGGATGAGCAGGGTCATAACCGTTATCTGTAAAAAGAGCCCCCAATGGAGGCGGGCCCATAAAAGTCACGGAGCAAAGAGCAAGGAATCAGAAACTGTAAACCACCGATGCACCGCCGGAAACCTTATTGGTATACTGCCCTTCCAGCCCGAGGGCTATGTTCTTGGTTACCGGCACCCTGACCCCGGCGAATCCGCCGAAGTTGGTATCCTCTTTATATGTCACGGAGTCGCTAAAAAAGCTTGTGGCGGACCTGAACTGAAGTTCCGTATCGGCCCGTTTCATGTAGAAGAAGGGGCCCACGTAGAAAGTTGCGCCCATGTATTTTGCCTGAGCGCTTATACCCACGTTCACGTCCCACATATTCTTGGTAGTGTAGCTCTGAAATACGTTAACGCCGTTGATGACGCCGCTGGAAGAATCCCTATAGTCGGAAAAGATGTAACTTGCCTGAATGAAGGGACCTATGGCGAAGATACCGGACCTGTAAAGAACTCCCCTCAAACCAAGGGTTCCGAAGACCTGGTAGGTATCGCTGAAATCCTACCTGGAATTGGTGTAGTAGAAAATCTCCTTCGATCTGAGGTCTGCTCCACCGAGTCTGCCGTAGACCTCCCAGTCCTTGAAGAAGCCGTAATTTGCCTGGAGGTAAGCCTGGTTCTGGACAAAAGTCGTCTTCTGCCAGAAGTTGGGCTGGTCAACAAAAGAATCGTCCGATGGTTTCAGGCTGTCGGAACTGTAGAAGTATCCCACCCCCAGGGATACGTTCCCCGCCTGGGCCTCGGGCTCGGGCGGACCGAAGTTCCCGGCTTGGGCGCTTGCAGTCAGTACAAATATGGCGATCACTGCTACAGTTACGCAAAGATTCTTCATCATGAACCCTCCTGTCGGTATCGATTCCAATTCAATGATTCTCAGTTCAAGCGCAGTTGCGGTTCTGTGCAGGAAGGCCCCGAAAGGGCCTTCCTGCACTGCTGTAGTACGTAGTCGTGATTAACCTTTTCTTCTTCTGAAGCAGATTACTCCCACGAGACAGCCGCCAAGGAGGAAGAGGCCGAAAACCGTGGGGTATTTAACGGAGTATACCACGGGGGTCAGTGCGATTCTGGTCGCTGTGCGCAGGCCCTCGTGCCGTGCGATGAAGTCTGCGATTGGAGGTGAGACAGTGTAATAGAAGTCTACGAAGCCTCTGCCCAGAGCATTGGTGAGGAGGAATCTGTCTCTGAAGTTTCTGAGCACCATAACATCCGGCGCCATGTAGCTGCCGAAGGCTGCTGTTGCGATGAAACAGCCGCCACCACCGCCACCCGTGCCCAGGGCTCCGCCACCGCCACTACCACCACCGAAGCCGAATACTGACAGCTTGTTGACCCCGAAGGTCACGTAGCCGCCGGCGTAGTCGATAGAGATGATATCGCTCGGCTGTACCACATAGATGGTGCCCCTGCCGTTTATAAGATTGCTGGCGGTGTCTGCGTGTCTGATGAGGACCCTGCCGCTCTCGAGGTCGCCTGGTTTAATGCGGCCCGTGTCAAAGGGTAAGGTGATGATGATGGGGTTACGTCTGATTTGTGTGTTGATGTATTTGTTGTCAACTTTGTCGCCATTACCATCGATGATCCGCAACTCATACATAGAGTCCCCGGAGTTTGAGGTGTTATGGCCCTTGTCCGAACCCGAACCGCGTGCATCCAGTTCCTTTATCTCGAAGTAGCTGTTTGCGGGCGCGCCTCCCTGGCTCTGGTCTATGGTGCTGTCGCTCACCTCGTAGTTGAGGGTCTTGCCATCGCGTGTCTGCAGTGTGCCCTTGGAGCCGGCATCCTGGTCAAGCTTGTCGGAGAGGAGCGCCTTGATAACCTTCTCGTCAGCCTTGAATGTGAAGACTGACGTGGCATTGTCAGCCCCAAGCAGACTGGTATCGTGGGTGTTCGTGTTGGCAGTGACGCCTATCTGGAAATCTTCATACTTGTCATAGGTATAGGTCCAGGCCAGATTGGCTCCGTCCCATGCGCCTGCCGAGAGGTTTCCGCTGCCTGAATTCTTGACAACCACCAGTTCCTTCGCGGTCCCGTTGAAGGGCGGATCAGCGGTGATCGTCATCCGGACGCCACCTGCACCGCCGGTAATAAGATCGAAGGTGTTATACACGCTGGTTCTCTTAATCATCTGGAAGTCAATGGTAGCTATTTTCGAGTTGGCAACGGTCGTCCCGTTCGTATCAGCGTCAGATGGCGTGGTATCGGTAGTTATCCAGTCGAAGACCGTCTTCGGCTTGTACCCATCTTTCTTAGCCATAACCTTGTAGCGCTGTCCATGGGGAAATGCCGGATCCGTGTAGGGCGCGATCGAAGGGTCAGCCCAGATCTGGGCACCCAGGTTTGTAAGGATAATTCTGTAGTTGCACAGGCCATTGCCGTTGCAGGTGAAGTCCGGACCTGTCAGTGTATCGTCCGAATAACCTTTGTTGTTGCCCTGGCCCTGGTCATGGAGGTTAACCGTTACCCCGGTGATGCCGGCACCGGCTCCATCCGTGATCCTGCCCTGAATGGTGTAGGACGTACTGGGAGTAGCCTTCAATGTCAACTGGTAGTTGCCGCTCGTGCCGATAGTTGTGGAGGTTATGGTCTGACCCTGCCATGATCCTCTTGCGCCCGGCGGAATGATCTGGAGCGTATAGAGGCCCGAGGAAGGAAGCTGGAAGCTGAATACCCCCGTGGTGCCCGTCGTGAGGGTCTGGGTAGCGATGTCACAGATTGCTCCGTCGTTGGGGCAGGTGGGGAAGAGGTTTGCCTGGACATCGGCACCGACCTGACTGGTAAGGATGATCATTGTGCCGCTGTGATCTGCCGTGCCTTCGAGCTTTATGGTCCCGGAGTAGGCACTCATGGGCATAACCGTGAAGGGCAGGCTGTAGAAAGGAGAAGAATTGCCTGCATTGAGGAAACTCTGGTCATCTGTAGCCACCTTCAAGAGAAAGGTCTGCGTCGCGGTCACGTGGACAGGCGTAAAGCACACCTCGTGGCCGGACAAGGCGGACAGGGTGCCAATGGTGGTGTTGAAGCTCGGGATTGCGTTCTTTGAAGCGTCCACCCCCGAGAAGGTGAAGATGGTGGTTGAGGGTGCTCCCGACACTACGATGCGTTTTCCGTTCAGGCAGGGATCAGCTATGGCGGGCTGTATATTGGAGGCGCCCAACAGGTTGCCGCCGTTCGGGGTGATGACCGGGGAGACCACCACGGTAATTGCCGCTTCGCGCAGTGTGATGTTGTCGTGTACCGTGATCGTGTAGGAGCCTGCAAAGGCGCCTGTCGTGGGTGCGTTGAATACGGCAGCCGTCCCGTCAGCGCTGACTACAAGTGTGCCCGGAGGTACCTGAGCTCCGCCCGGGCCCGTGATGAGCCACTGGAAATCTGCGGAACCGCCCGTCCCTCCAAATCCTGCTGCTGCACCGGAGGCGACCTGCTGCGGTGTGGTGATGGGGGCGCCGGTTGCGTCATTGACTGAGAGGGGCGCCATGACGTGGACATTCACTGTCTTTGTCACGTTGCTGTAGGTCCCGTCAGTAACCGTAATTACTGCATTGCCGGTGGCGGCGCCGGTGATAAGACCGGTGTTGCTTACCGAGGCAATAGTGGCACTGCTGGATGAGTACTTGTATCCGCCCTTGCCGCCGGTGACGACGAGTTGGGCTGTTTTGACCGAGCTGTCAAGATAGATGTCCGTCACTGGGGTTTCGCCAACCTTGATGACGAGCGGGGCCACGACCTCGACCTGCTCGCTGGAACTGCTGGTCTTGGTAGTGTTCTGAGTTCCGTCGTAGGTGTCGTAAGTCGTCCCGTCCTGCACCTTTATGGTTGCCGTCCCGAGGGCAACCGAAGATATGACGCCAGTGCCGTCGACTGTGGCTATGTCAGTGTTGAGGCTGCTGTAAGTATAGTTGCCGTCGCCGTTGGCAGCCGTCATCTTCAGCCCCGTTCCGAGGGCAACACCGTAGGCAGGCCCTGGAAGAGCACCGCCTGTAGCTGTTGTTATGGTATCAGTCACAGGTTTCTTGATGATGATTGTCCCTGTAGGAGTGAGACCCGGGAATCCCACATCGGTAATCCCTATCGTGTCTGTCCCCGCGGTGGTGCCGGCCGTGTACATCTTATTGACACCAGTGCCTGCAGGAATACTGCCTATTGCCGGCTGAGTGAGAGCCCAGGCAGTGTTGTTTGTGCCGCCTATGGCGGTGAAGTTGTACCTTTCACCGGTAAGGATGTTTATAGCAGGTTTGAATACGGAGAAAGTGGAGCCTGTGAAGGTGGTCGTGGGGCCGTCTGTAACCGTGGCTGAGACCGTGTATGAACCCTGCCCGGGGCCGAGGGTGAGGACCGTTTGGGCCTGTCCACTGCCATTGGTTGTGGTCACAAAGGTCGTCTGGCCATTCTGGAGCACTGCGCCGGTGCCTGAGGTAATAGTGAACGTTACCGTGATTCCGGACAGTACCGCGTTGCCGTACTGGTCCCTGACAGTTGCGATAAAAGGCTGCGGAAGGGGCTGGCCTGCAGTCCCGCCCTGGCCGTCATTGGTCTTGGTGATTGCCGCAGGGGCACCGGGGTTGGCTGATTCGACAAAGGGCGCGCCTGACACGGCGCCTACCGAAGCCGTCACCTGGTTGTTGTTGGAGCCGGAGACGGTGCCAAGGTGATAGTTGGCTGCCCCCAGGGTCGCCTGCCCGCTGGCGTTGGTGGTAGCAGTATTTGTTGTAAACGTTCCCCCACCTGCGGTGGCAGCGAAGGTGACTGTTGTGCCGGTAGCCACTGCGTTCCCGTACTGGTCAGTCACCTGGACGACGAAAGGATCCGTTAGGCTGGCGCCTACCGTACCCGTCTGACCGCCGCCCGAAACGTCGGTAATGGTCGCCGCGGCACCGGGGTTGGCGGTGGCGGTGAATATAACCTGTTCGGTTGAGACAGCCGCCAGGGTCGCCGTTACCGTGGTGTCTCCAACTGTCTGGCCCAGCGTCAGGACCGTCGTCGCCTGGCCGTTGGCCGCGGTAGTCGCGTTTGTGGGGACCACCGTGCTCGGGGTGCTCCCGCCCCCTGTGACCCCAAAGGTTACGGCGGCATTGGGAACGGGGTTATTGTAGGTGTCTTTCACGAGAACGGTGGGTGCGGGCGTAGCCACCTGGCCCACAGTGCCCGTGATTGTCGTCGCGCTCGCCGCGGTCATACTTACCGGGACTCCTGCGTTGGCAGAGGCGGTAAAGGTGACCGACCCCTGGATGCCCTGGGCAGTAGCGGTAACGGTGTTGTTATTTGTACCGGCCGCTGTACCGAGGGTGAGAGTGACCTGGGCCTGGCCGTTGCTGTCGGTGTTGATGGGCGTTGGAGGATTAATGCTGCCGCCACCCGTCGCCACCGCGAAGGTCACCGGAATGTTGGGAACGGGGTTCTGGAGGGCGTCTTTGACGAGGACCACAAAGGGGTTGGCCAATGCCTGTCCCACCGTACCTGTCTGAGGCGTCCCGCTGACGATCGTTATACTCGCGGCGCCACCCACGGTTGCCGTCGAGGTGAAGGTGACGGTGCCTCCTGCTGCCTGGGCTGTTGCCGTATCCGTTCCCGGCGTTGTCCGTAATGTGAGCGTAGCCGATGCTATTCCGTCGGCTCCCGTATTGACTGAAACGGAACTCTGACCACCGAACTTGCCGCCAAGGCCTCCGGCCGTGGTGACGGTGAAGGTTACCGAGACGTTGGGTACAGGGTTCATATTGACATCTTTGACTATAACGCGGAAGGGGTTGGGGAGTGCCGTGCCGACAGTGGCTGTCTGCCCGTCGCCTGACGTGGAACCCTGACCCGTGGCGTAGGCTATGCTTGCTCCCGCACCGGGGGTAACGGTGACAACGGTCGGGGTTGCGCTCGTCACACCGCCCAAGGTGGCGGTGATATTTGTCGTTCCTGGTGCATGAAGGCCCGTAAGGAGTCCTTTGGGTGTTCCGCCGAAGAAAGCCTTATCTGTGTCGGAGGAATTCCAGGTAACTGTTGAGGTGATGTCCTGGGTAGTCCCGTCGTCATAATGACCGGTTGCAGCGAACTGAAGCGTTCCGCCCGCCTGCAGCGTGGCGGTTGGCGTCGGGGTGATGGTTATGGACTGGAGGACTGCGCCTACTGTAACAGTAAGATCGGTGGGGGTAGGCGGGAATTGTGAACCGGTTCCATCGGTATAGTCCTGAATATTTGTCATCCTCAGGCTGAATGATCCAGCAACGGTGCCCTGCAAGGTCACGTCTATAAGGGGTGTCATCCTACCGTTGGCACCGCCGGAAAAACCCGTTGTGTCAAATCCCGTAATGGCTATAGTACCTGTTGTACTGGGAGGGGCCGGATTTACAAGAACGCTAAGAAATGCACCGTTATTGTCATTCTTTAGTGCAGTTGTCGAATAGGCCGTATACTGCACAAGCCCGCCATTGTACGTGACATCGTATGTGAAGGCTGCCAGTGTCTTGGTGGCAGGTACCCAGGACATCAAGCGTACCTGCCTTGTCTGCCCGATGGGGATGGTCAG
>CAYOYU010000206.1:5762-9068 GCA_964408265.1 uncultured Syntrophorhabdaceae bacterium | reverse complement strand
GGGCGGATAAAGGCGCGTGGGGACAGGATCCGAATAATCCGTCAGACCGTACGGGCATCAGCGCGGCGATGGGAGAAGCAGGGCATCCTCCGTTACACTTTGAAAAACTGGCTCATACAATGCCTCTATCTCTGCGGGGTCGATCCGGCAAGGCTCGCACGCCTATATGACTGACAATAGAGCAAACAACTGCCACAGCATTGAGAAACGGATTGACCTGGCTACATAACTAATCGTATTTTTTTACGGGGCCGTAACAGCTTCCGGTGAACCTGAAAAACCAATAATGAGGTGGAGAATGAAGACTTTTTTCAATGCCTGTCTGATTGGCGGACTACTTGCGTTCATCCCCCTTTCATCCCGTGCCGTCATCAATCAGCTTTGAATTCCATTCTATATCACAGTGATCGCAGTAAAATAATTTTCCTTTCCCCGTTGCCTCATGCCTCCAGTTGGACATAAACCTGTTACACTCCGGGCATCTGCATAGGTTATAACGAAAGATGGCCCAAGCAACAAAGAAAAGAAAGCAGAAGGAAAATCCGATTGTGGCAATGATGGTTGGATAATGGCCTTCGGGGTTATCTTGGGCATACCATCCAAATATCGCAAAGGCCATGCCCAGAATCCCACATCCAAGCATCCCGATAACGGTAACTCTGTAGTGAGATGGGTGTAGTTTTCTTTTCATTGCGCTCTCCAACGCCTGGTTGGAACATTTCATGATGCTTTCTTAAGACGTTCCGCTACCCAGAGTTTGATGATGGACTGCCGTGGCACACCTATGCGTTTTGCTTCTTTATCCAGGAGTTGGATCATCCATAGAGGGAAATCTACATTGACCCTTTTCTGTTCCTGTGAAGGTCTCCTAGCTTTGGGAACGTCGAGGTACTGGGAGACATCTTCGCCCTTGTCAAACTTCTCATCAAATTCTTCAGCTTTCATATATCTCAATCTCCTCCTTGCGGGAGCGACGTACAGAGATTAGCCTAATCCTGTCGCAGCGCCTTGTTATCTGGCTTTATTTTGTATAGCTGCAGTTCAACTCCTGGGCGGTTTTATTCAGTTTCTTGTCGAGTGTCCAGAGGGAGACTCCGGTGAGCAGTGCACCCGCAAGAAGATGGACGTCTATGTACCCTAATCCTTTTCCCATAACCCTCCGGTTCTCAATGAAAGCAAGGACTTCTTCATGCCCAACTACAGATGCCATTGGAAGAGCTTCTAAAAGCGAGATGATACTTGTTCTGTTCTTCAGGTTTCCACATGCAAGCTCGCCAATCACAAATGGATGGCAGACGACCTCTCCATCATTGAGTAGCTCTACCAAACCACCATGGGCTTCTCGGAAATGAGATACCCAGACGGATGTGTCGACAAGAACCACTTATATACTCCGCCTTCTTGGTACGTACTTCAGTTGCTTTTCAGTGCCTCCCAGCTTAGCCAGCCTCTTTCCACTTTCTCTTGCTATAAGTGCTTCAAGGCCAAGCCTTACCAATGCGGTTTTTTCCTTGATGCCTGTCATTTTAGATGCCTGATCAATCAGATTGTCTTCAATATTGATTGTTGTTCTCATAGTGTCACCTCATCATATAATATGCATAAGTATGACACTATAATGCATATCAGTCAAGCCACTTTCAGATAACATGGGCGTCACCGAGACGCGCTTGTCGCGGATTCGGTGCACGCCATGGTTGGGAAGTCTTGATTTGTCAGGTCAGTCACCTATGCCCCCTACTCGCGTCCCACACGTGTTCAAGAACAACCCGCTCACATTTTCGCGGGAGTTAATTTTACTTGTCTGAATAAATCTACCCAGATATCTATTTCCGCGCCACTGATTGGAAGCCTATTATCCATGGGGGATATGTCTGCTTTCCAAGAACGGGTAGCGATGTAGAGATCGTTTTCTCCCGCAAGGTAAAGTGTCAGTACGACCTCTCCTTTGGTGTAAGGCCTGCTTAGGATTTTCGCCGTATTGCTATTGGCCGTTCTTAGAATAATTGCCCCCTGATACCCGTTTATGTCTCCACGATATAGTTCTTTATAATATGCCCGTGTACCTTTGGCGGTCTGTTCCTCGACCTTTATTATCTTCTCAATGGGGATGCCTTGTCTCGTTATAAGATCGCTTAATCCTTGAATAGAAAAAAGGTCTTGCCAATCACCCCAGTCCTGCTTGTCGGGTATGTGTTCAAGCATAAAGTGACCGCCTTTTTGATTCCTGTTCCCTTTAGGAGGAGTACCCCATTCCTTGGGAAGGCGAAATGTGACTGTTTGGTGGAATATCTTCACCAGATTAAGATTTGTAGCACCTGTGGCTTTCTTCGCAGAACTCGTGACGTTGTTAGCCTGATTCCTATCTGCTGCAACTACATTTGAGCTTAACTGTTTCTTCCGAAACGGGCCAAAGCATCTATTTAGGCTCTCGTCCAGGCAGAACACGATTTGATCCATTTTGGCATTGAATCGCACGTACAGGTCCCAAACCTCCCCAGACCTGTCTTTAGTTGATCCAGGGCAGTTTCTTTTCCCATTGTGCTTTATGACCTTATCGTTCAACTTGTAGAATCCACTATCCAATGGTTTAGCGGAGATAGTGTATGTCGCCTGAATGACTTCCTCTGCACTCGTGGAGTTCCTCGTTCCGTCGGTCAGGAATTCGTAGGTCTCCATGCATCCATTCATATCGAAGCTCCAAGTGCCGATTATGGAATGTCCTTCATAGTTTTTTGCAGTATCTACTTCAGCTGCTTGAACCCAAGCAGATAGAAAAAGCCCAATGACCAAGAGTGAAAATAACTTCATGGATTTCATGGTCCTCCTCTTGCCCAACGCAGAATTCACCGGGAGTGGCCCGGCAGGGCCCCGATTCGGTGCAATGTCGGGTTGGGCGATAGCATTCATTCTTCTTACTGTTGTTTGTCAAGAGCCGCTATCCTTCACCGCTTGGGTTGCATAACTACTGCCATGTACCAGCCAAATAGTACGAGCCAGGGCAGTTCTTCCAGCGAAAAAACACTTGGCTGAATATTGACCGTTGATGATAAGCGGAGCATGCCGTGAATCCTGTACCGAACAAGCAGCCCTCCGGGCTCATTGGTGATCTTGAACTCCTCACCAAACAAACTAGATCTCACCAAATATCGGCGACCCTCAGGTAGCTCAACAGTGCCCCGTCTTCCCCACCAATCCTTATTAAACACCGCAATATCCCGCCTTGTATCGGAAATGAGGGTAATAGCTTTGCCAGTCAATGGACTCACTTTATTTGAAAAAGCCCAACATCCTTCTGCAGTCTCA
>CAYOYU010000206.1:2280-5752 GCA_964408265.1 uncultured Syntrophorhabdaceae bacterium | reverse complement strand
GCAGTCTCACCCATCGCATCCCAGGTAGTGGATATAGGTTCCAAATCCAGCTAGGCAAGAAGGTGATCACCGTCCTGGAGCTGGTATTCCCCACCTAATACCCTCGGTTTGATCCATCGCAGTTCCTGGCCTGCCGTATCACGTATACTCTTCATAAAACCCTGCTTCGTTCATTGCGTTAAGCCCAACGTGCTGATCAACGGCGGGGCGCTTGCGCCGGGTCAGCTGTATTGAATTGTTGGGCCTTTCAACAAACTGACCCTTGTTGACCGTGTTCACGCAGGCCCTTAGAAATCGGGCGTAATGCCGATGATCACTACCATTCTTGCGCCTTTCTCGTTCCCGTCGAACTCAAAAGTAGCCTTGTTTGTCGTCGAGTTTCGTGAAGCTGTCACATGGGTTTGCGACACATCCACAATATCAAATGGCCCAGGATCACCGCCGGCCATGGGGACAGCCCCCTCCTCATAGCAATAAATATCAAGGCTAGGGTCCATTTGTTGAAGTTTCTTAATTAGTTCAGCTACCTTCACGTTTCCCTCCTATCATATACCATCAATTCCGTTTCCTTCGCCAGGGTCCTGTTTGAGGCCCAACGACGAAATCAGCGGGGAGCGTAGCGAGTCCGCTGTATTGATTTGGTAGACGTAATTAAGCTTTTTTGAACGCTGTCCGTTTGCCATAACCCAACTTATAATTTGCCCAGAGTGTTGGCAGCAAAAAGAAAACATATAAAACAAAGGCAGCTATAGTAAAGACAGTACTTTCATGCTTGACGTCCTGTGGGACGGTGGAATCGAGGTACCCCATGACGGCAATATGTAGGATTAAAATTGGAAATACAAAACGCCATATTTTCGGTAATACTTCATGAGAATAATTAAATGCATATAGGAAATTACCTATATTAATAACTGTGTCGAAAGAAATGCACCATACTATTATAGAAATGTGATAGCCAATCTCAAAATTATCAATATTTGCAGAAACATCAAAGCAGGCGAAAACAAAAGAATAGACAATCATGAAATACTTCTTAAATCTCTGCACAAGCTCTCCTTTTTAAGAATGCATCTACCATGCTGGTCACCTTCGCGGCGGACGGGAAAACGGACACCTCAGACCTTCTCGGATTTAGCCTGATAATTTTCCGCGTCAGGTGCACTAGCTAGTTAACTGATATCCTTTTCCTCTAAGTGGTTCTTTCCAAAAACTTTGTCCTTACCGAAAAGACGAACATCTTGATCAAGCGCCAATAAAGTCTCAGAAGCTACCGCTCTATCTGAGTTTTTCCTGTAAGCAGCCTCGATAACCTCCAATTGTCTCTCGGAAAGCTTCTCTTGCTCATTCAACTCTTTAGTCGCACGCTCCTTCATGTAATCCAAGAATTGAATCGGAACCGTTATGCTGCCGCCAATGATGCCTTCTCTAACATGTATCTTTGTTCCAACCCACTGTCGCGGATACTTCATCCCTATAAAGCCCAACAGCGTGACACGACCCATCTTGGTGTAGACGTAAAGGGGATGTCCAGCCGAGTGCGCCATGTTAATATGGCTGCCTCGGGTCAGGAATCTGTTCCAGTTTGGGGGGAGCCCTTCGATACCTTCTGTCATTTTGATCATATCCGTGAATATCATGTGTTGTTCAAAAGCTCCTGGATGCGGGCGCAAATCGAGAAGAAATTCTTTCCAGGTTTTTAATGTTTTGGCAATGAGAGCCCTTCCGTGATCCGGTATGCCAGATGCGAACTCGGCCTCGTTGGACACCAAAACCCTCCAAGAAACGGATACTGCGAACTTCAACAGCCATGATGCGTACTTGAACTGCATTGCTTCTCGTCTATTGAGGGGATGGAATATTTTTGCAGCAAACGGCGTCTCCCATCGGTTGAGTAGGGTTTCGCAATCCGCGCAAAGCATTCGTTCTTTCATGCTGTCTTGCACTCGTCTGTTTGGCATCTCAGAAGAGCGTAAAAAGCCCGTCCCCGATGATTCCTTCAACCAGTCGGCGACGAACTTGGGGATAATATGGCTTTCACGAAGTTTCTTTTTCTCACAGCATAACTGGCACACTTGGTCTGAAGTCACAGTCTCATTCTCTTTTCAGTTAACGTGGGCTTCAGCGAGAGGCCGCTTCATGGCCGATTTGCTGGAAGCCGTTGTTAGGTCATATCATTTCAAACCGACTGCTGCTGTCTCGTAACGTTCAGCCAACCCAACCTGGTTATCCTTCTTCAGGGCTTTCGCGTACTCGGAGAATACCAGGGATAGAAAAGCGCGATCCTGTCCGGAAAACTGTTTGGCCATAGGAAGAACCCGATCTAGGGGCTGCACGCCTTCGTTCCACCTGTTTTGCGCCGCATAGTTTACCGACAACTCCACGAGTCGGCGTCCAATCCTTATCTCAGAGGGAGGGGTCAATTTCTCTTCGATGGCAAGAGATTGTTTGAGTAGATCTTCTGCCTCGGAAAACTTAGATAACTGTCGCTTGATCCTGGCTAGGTTATAGAGCCTTTGAGACTTCTGTTCTTGTCCTAGATTTCCCCAATCGACGTTGACTAGTGCGCGGTAACATGCTTGCTCTGCCGCTTCTAGTTGGCCACTTCGTTCAGCCTCAGCACAGGAATCGCCATATCGATTCGATGTTGCTGGATTCAAGGGGTTGGCACAACGTGCCAAAAATAGGGCCACACAGCCAACCGCAAAGGCACCACATATGTTCTTCAATATACTGCCCCCTTATCTTGACCTAACAATTAAGTATAAGTAAAACTTTCTGCCTATTCCAATAGTCATTCAAAACTTACGCCTATCCCAATATCCATTCCATTCCATCCCCCAGAAACTGCACGGGGTCACAAAGTCTCGCCCAAAGGGCTCTTGACGGCCATTCCCGGCTTGTTGAGCACATGAGTGCAGATCGTCGTAGTTGATACATCCTTGTGGCCCAGCAGTGCCTGACGGGGACGCCCATTGGTTCATAATTATCTATGCCTTCCACTCGTTCAGTTACCCCCTACCTTCCCCCTCACCAACTCCGTGACAGCCTCCAACTCCTCCAGTAGCCTCTGCAGTTCCTCCTGCCCGTATTTCCCCCCATCCTTCTCAATGATGGTGCGCCAGTTCTGGAGGGTCTGGCACTGGCGGGTAAAGTTGGCAGCAGGGGGTTTTGTCAGCGGCTTCGCCGCCCTGGCGGAGGCGAAGAGCTTCTCCAGTTCCTTTATCGTGGTCTCGCCTGCGAGGGCGAGGGCAACTGCCTTATTGAAGGCGGGTGAAGTCAGGTTGGCGGCGAGGACATAGGCATGGGTAGGGAGGAGTTTCCCGGTGCTGATTGCCCCTTGAATCTCTTTCCCGAGTTTTAAGGTCGACAATTTGCGATACAGCGTCGGCATTGACTTTCCGGAGATTTGGGAAATTGCATTCAGTCTGAATGCAACATTCTGCGGAACGTCCTCGGGACGGCGCATGTA
>CAYOYU010000206.1:0-2270 GCA_964408265.1 uncultured Syntrophorhabdaceae bacterium | reverse complement strand
CCCTCCAATCCATACCGGGAATCGGCCTTGGTTTCATGAATGTAGTCGAGTATCCCGTTGGCCTCATCGATGGCATTCAAATCCTCTCTCTGCATGTTCTCCGTAAGCTGGAGGGCGTCTATCTCTGCCTTCTGGGTTACGGGATCCATGATGATGGCGGGGATGGTAGTGAGACCTACTGCCTTTGCAGCAAGGAGGCGTCTTTCACCGCAGATGAGGACATAAGTATTCGGGTCCTCCTCGTTCTTCATGACCCGGATCGGCTGCTGTACACCATAGAGACTGATGGATGCCTGAAGGGCCTTGTTCGATTCGCTGTTTACGTCGATTGCGGAACGGATCTGCTGGCGGACGATGATGCTCTCGATGGGGATATACTGGAACTGTTCCTGGGTGTCGGTCATTCTTCCCTCCGCGAAAGATTGGTTCAAGCCGTTCAAGCCGCTTCAGCCGTTCAAGCCGTTCAACCCTTAAACTCCTTGGACCCTTTGAACTCCACGAACGGTTGGAACTCTACGAACCCTGACCCCTGATGTCAATAATGGACACCAATCCTTTTCATGCCGCAGCTCTCTCTGCATAGAACTTCCTCTCATATGCGGCAGGAGAGAGATAGCCCAGCCGTTTCTGCCTGCGCTCCCGGTTGTAGAAGACTTCTATGTATTCGGTAATGTCCCGTATAGCCTCTTCTCGTGTTGCATAGCGCCGGTGATGGACAAGTTCAGTCTTGAGCGTGCCCCAGAAGCTCTCCATGGGGGCATTGTCGTAGCAGTTGCCTTTTCTGCTCATAGAAATGACCATACCGAGCTGTGTAAGGAGCGTCTGATAGGGATGTGCACAGTACTGGATCCCACGGTCAGAGTGATGGATCAGCCCTTTCGGCGGCCGTTTGGTTCTCACCGCATTCAAAAGAGACTGTCTGACAAGATCCATGGTAATCCTTGATCCCAAGGCGTAGCCGACGATCTCTCCGTTGAAGAGGTCCTTGTGGGCAGCGCAGTAGAGCCATCCCTCCCGTGTGGGGATATAGGTCAGATCACTGACCCAGACCCGATTGGGTCCGTCTGTTTCGAACCGCTGATTGAGCAGGTTCTCTGCCGCAGAGAAGGTGTGGTGTGAGTCCGTTGTTGCCTTGAACTTCTTCACCTGCTTGCACCGTATGCCAAGATTCTTCCTGATCCGTCTGATTCTGCAAATACCTGCCTTCACTCCATGGGCGGCAAGATCCCGCTGCAAAGTTTCCGGACCGCAGACCTCGCGGGTTCTTTTATGTGCTGCCCGTATCTCTGCTTCGAGTCTTTCTTCCTCCCGGGCGTGTGGTGACGGAGGGCGGCTCAGCCATGCGTAGTAGCCGCTTCGTGATACTCCCAGCACACGGCACAGAAGGGGCAGAGGATACATACGTCGCATTGTTCTCATGATCGCGTACCTGGCAGCGACTCCTTGGCAAAGTACGCGGCTGCTTTTTTTAGTATCTCACGCTCCATCTTCAGTTCCGCTACCTCACGTCTGAGACGGGCGACCTCCATCTCTTCAGCGGTAACCGGTTCCTTCCGCTGACTGCCGGAAAGGCTGCCTCTTTTCGCCTGCTGTACCCAGTACCAGAGTGTTGATTTGGACACTGACAGTCTCCGCCCCACTTCCTCGATACTCAATCCACTTTCTGCGACGAGCTTCACTGCCTCTTCCTTGAACTCTTTTGTGTATACCGCCTTTGGAATCTTTCCCACGAGAACACCTCCGTTTTTCTATTGTACCGCAACTTTGGTGTCCACGGAATCCATCATAGGTCACCCTGTTTCTTTACCTATACGCTAAACGCTCTACGCTATCCGCTATACCGAGTACTGCGGTGGAACAGATGGTGCCGGTTGGAACTGAATGGATAAATTATTACTGATCGGTCCTATGCAGTCAATTGATTTGTATGCACTATTCTCCATGACGATGGCGACAAAAAAGAGAAAGTGTATTATATTGGTGCAAAAACATGGACAGGAGATTTCATGACGACTCTCTTAGCCTCTATCACACGTTCACTCCTTCTCATCATATTCCCTGCCCTGCTCCTGCCGTTGTCGGCGGGGATGGTTGCGGCCGAGGAGCGACGGGTCTTCTTCCATGAAGACTTTGCTACCCTCGACAACTGGAGGCCCCTCACCTTTCCCAAGATCAAGGCCCATACGGTTTACTCTATCGAGACCCGCGGCACCGAGCATTTCCTGAAGGCAGAGGCCCGCGCCTCGGCATCGGGCCTCATCTTCAAAAAG
>CAYOYU010000205.1:4028-9079 GCA_964408265.1 uncultured Syntrophorhabdaceae bacterium | reverse complement strand
CATCTGATGCTGCATCCCGGTTTCCTATAATGCTGTAAGGGTTTCGAGGTGCCAGACTCCCCGTCATTGTCCACTAGGACCGCGGACCCGTCTGTTTCGTTTCTGTCACGAAAGTTACCGGGGAGAGACAAAAGTTGCCACAGGTCTTCAGGCCCTGGCCTGTTACCGCAGGGCCAACTGCTCGCGGGAAGGGGCGGAGTGTGCTATTTCGGCGAGCAGTTCTGAGTGGGGCCCCTCGGGGATGGTTTGAGAGGATCCCAATGAGAGCCGTTCAATCTCATTCTTCAGTCTAAGCACGGTTTCAACCATTCCGGCACAGGGGGTTGCCTCTTCTCCTGACAGTGAAAGGAGGTATTCCATGTAACTGCGCCGACCGGCATAGGGTTTGGTGAAAAAGTCGATGGATTTATCGTACTCTCTGCGCAGGTAATTCTCCTGCACGATACGGTGATAGGGCTTCCAGGCGAAATGGGACTGTGAGAGCAGATATTTCCAGTATCTCTTCACGTCCGCGTAGGCTTGGGCGATAATGGCATGGGTGAGCATACGCGCTCCCTGGAGTTCAGCTTCCTGGCCGTCATCGTGTCTCCCCTTCACTGCAGTTAAGCTATTCACTGTCGCCCTCCTTCTCATCTTTTTCAGATTCTCCCCCTTCATAGACTTAAGGAAGGATATTCCAAGCTTCATTATGGTTTGTGAATGCAAAAGCAATGCCGAATCGATGGTCATTGGTAAGTAATTGAAAATAAAGGTTAGTTTGCCGCCATGATCTGCGAGGAGCTTGTGAAGAATAGGGATATAGTCCTTTCCTGCAGGATTGATGGACGGGATGGACAAGACAAGGCCGTGCTCCTTGCGTAAAGAACTCCTTGACAGCCTGCTGGGGAGAAGGATAGAGTGGAGACTTTAGCATATTGAAGCGCAAGAAGGAGGTAAAGAGCATGTCGGAGTTCAAGAATGTAACTGTCGTGAGAGAGGCGAACATCTACTTCGAAGGAAAGGTTACGAGCCGTACCGTTATCTTTCCCGATGGGTCCAGGAAGACCCTGGGTATCATGCTCCCCGGAGATTACGAATTCGGTACAGGGGTGAAGGAAGTAATGGAGATTCTGGCCGGAAGCCTGGATGTCCTTTTGCCTGGTACAACGGAATGGATTGCCGTGAAGGGGGGCGATACCTTCCAGGTCCCTGCTCAGTCGAAATTCGGCCTTAAGATCAAGGAGATTACCGACTACTGTTGTTCCTACCTGGATTAGCCGGTTTTCCGGCCGGGATCTACCAGTTCTTATACTTATCGGAGTGCTTGCGGTATTCCTTGCCTTTGCCTTTAAGGTGCCAGAGCAGGAATGCCGAGGCTTCGAGGCTGGTGGTGAGCATGAAAGCTTCTTCCAGCATGTCTCCCCTGGCGAAACTGCCGTGGCCCCTCATGAGAACTATTTTGTAATCCTTTAGAAGATCGCTCACCAGGACTGCAGCTTCCTCCGAACCAATGGTTTTTTCAGGACTTACCACGGGAACGCGCTTGAAAAGGTAGGAACCCTCTGAATCCGCAGGTATAAGCTCATCTTCCAGCATGGAGATGAGCGTTGCGTATGGTGGATGGGTGTGGACCACGGCTAGGGCGCTCGTATTCTTATAGATTGCCTTGTGGACGACCAGTTCGGAGGAGGCCATCAACATGTGGCTGTCGTTCTGTTCGATGCCAAGACTGACGATGTCTGACTGTCTCAGCCTGCCGAGCATAGAAGCGCGCCTTGTTATGTGGATCGTATCGCCCGCCCGTACGCTCATATTCCCTGCATGGGAACTGATGAGTCCCCTGATGAATATGTCGCGCCCAATTGATCGGAACTGTTTGAAGGTGGATTCTTCAATCATTTCTTAGCCCTCAACTTGAACCTTCAAGCGGTTGCTGACCTCTGACGGCTTTATTTGCTGTCAGCTTCATTTCTATCACAAAAGACCGAGCCTGTGAAGAGTAGTATCGGTCGGTCTGCCCCCTTCATTCCAACCCCGTATCTGAAAATATTCCCGAAGCATGGGGCCTAAGGGGACCTGGGAAAACCTTTCCGGCAGCCTGTCCGGTTCGACTCCTTCCCTCAGATTGAAAAGGCGCTCCAGGTTCCAGATTCGCTCACCCGTCCTTATGGCTTCCTCCCAACTCATTTTGCTGCCCGTTGCCGCGCTTGCTATGCGGGCGTAATAGTCGTGGGGCACCGCGAGTGAGGAGAACCGGCACATGACCAGGCTGTCCATGAAGGCAGCCACATTTTGATACAAAGAGAGGATTGTTGCTTTGCCTTCAATTGCATATCTGTCGATCATCTTTGGGATGCCGAGGATTTCGGCCCCAACCAGATAGCCCTGCATGTGGCAGCCGCCCCTGTTCGATGTAGCGTAGCCGAGGGCGTTGCCATAGGCTCCTGCCGGATCGTAGGCAGGGAGTTCGAGGCCTTTCACGTGCACTGCAAGGTCGTCTGCATCACAGGCCTCCCCGAGTCGCTTTGCGCCAAGGGAAAGGATCTCTCCGGGCCCCTGCCTTTCACCGATGGCACCCACGAGTGCCAGCGTCCCTTCGAAATCTCCGTAGTTTACGGAAAAAGGAAGCTTCCCGGTTTCGGAAAGCTCCGCGGCCATGCCGATGGTGGAGCCCGTGCTTATGGTATCGAGGCCGAGTTCGTTGCAAAGGTTATTGAGGCGAAGGACTTTTCCGATATCGAAAATGGATAGGTTGACGCCGAGAGCCCAGAGCGTCTCATACTCGGGGCCTTCACCTTCTGCGTTGACTCTCCCGCACGCAACCTGGCAGAAGGGGCATGCCCTCCTTTTCTTGAGAATGGTGGAGGTTACCATTTCGCCGGAAACCCCCGAGGACTCGAAGGGCGCGGGGACCCTGAAGTTTCTGGAGGAGAGAAGTCCTACCTCGCGCATGTAATTGAGCAGAATCCCTGTTCCGAACTCGGGCAGCCCTTTAGCGGTAATAGGGTTGGCGGAAAGCCATTTGCGGCATTCGTAGGCCAGGAAAGAGAGTTCTTCTTTGTTGGGAACCTCTACCCTCCCTTTGCCTTTCACCACGATGGCCTTGAGCTGTTTTGCGCCGAGGATTGCCCCCAGACCGCCTCTGCCGAGAAACCTGCCGTCATTCTCTATGTTCGCGAAAAGGACTCCTTTTTCGCCGGCCTTGCCGATGAGTGCGATGGATATGTCATTGCCGTGACGCTCTTTCAGGATCCTTTTCACCAGAGATTTTTCCCGGGACCAGAGGTCGCCGGCGTCTAATATCTCTGCCTTCCCTTTATCGACATAGAGGTATGCCGGGGCCTGAGCAGCTCCTCTAATGGAGAGAACGTGAATGCCGCATTTTCTCAGGTAGACCCCGAGTCTTCCTCCGCAGGAGGAAGTGGATATGGTACCTGTAAGGGGTGATTTCGACGTTGCCTCGAACCTGCCGCTCATGGGGAAGGGTGTGCCCGTAAGGGGCCCTGTACCGAAGACAATGGGGTATGCGGCCGAGAGAGGGGCTGTTCTTTCCGGAGCGGAGTCAAAAAGGAGCTTTGTGTTCAGTCCTCTGCCGCCGATATAGTGGCGCACCAGGTCCTCCTCTATGTCTCGAAGAGAGCAGGTACCTGAATCAAGATCAACATCAAGGAGCCGCATGGGCAGCCTCCTGGCGGCCGGCAGAAAGCATCGTCTGAACCAGCTCTCGTGCCATGATGGGCTCGATTCTCTGATCTTCCGCGATGTCAGGCAGAAAGTCCTTCAATGGCCTGCGATAAAGGGGATGCACTATCTGGGGATCGATTTCGAGGCAAGGGACTATGGTGAACTTCCTCCGGTGCATCTCGGGGTGGGGTATGGTGAGATCAGGAAGGTTCACTATGGCATCCCCGAAGAGGAGAATGTCGAGGTCTATGACCCTGGGTCCCTGAGGGACGATCCGCTTTCTGCCCATGGTCTGTTCAATGCTTTCGAGCAGATGGAGCAACTCTTCCGGTGAGCCGGTCCAGGCCAGGCAGAGAACTGAGTTTACGAATTCCGGCTGGATTATAGGTGAGACCGGCGATGTGGTATAAAGAGCAGAGACGTCGATGAACTGTGCCCTCTGGTCGTCGAGAGTCCGTCTCATGGCCTCGATGCAGTTGTCAGGGCTGTCGCCCATATTTGAACCGACTCCGACAAATATCTTTTGATCTGACGACAAAATGATGGTCAGGCAGGTTTTTCCTTGTTTCCGTCATCTTTGGCAGGGCCGGAAGAGGCTGGCGGTTCGTCGGGCTTGGTAGCCTTCTTGAAGCTCCTGATGCCTTTTCCGATGGCGCCGCCTATCTCCGGGAGTTTTCCGGCCCCGAAGACCATGATGACAATAACAAGGATAATGATGAGTTCTGGAAATCCAAGGCCAAACATGTTCAATCCTTGTGCATAGTATAGTATCATCCCCGCCGGTTAGTCAATGAATCATTAATTCATCCCGACGCTACAAGGAGTTGACTCCGGGGATACAATTGATTTAAAACTTATGTGATGGCAATAAGGGAGATCATAACCTACCCGAATCCGATCCTGAGGAAGCCCTGCGAAGCGCTCACGGATATCAACGACGAGATTATCTGTCTCTCCGAGGATATGGTGGAGACTATGAAACTTGCCAGGGGTGCCGGTCTGGCGGCTGTTCAGGTGGCCGTCCCCAAGAGGCTCATAGTCCTCGAGCCTGAGTCGGAGAAGAAGACCGCGAAGCCGCTCATCGTCATAAATCCCGTCATTGTGGAGGAGTCCGATGAGGAGACTGCCGAGGAAGGATGCCTGAGCCTGCCGGATTTCGTAACAAAGGTCAAAAGGGCGGAAAAGGTTACGGTCAGGGGGCTTGATAGGAATGCAAAACCCCTGAAAATCGAGGCGCAAGGGATTTTGGCCGTCGCCCTTCAGCACGAGATAGACCACCTTGACGGCACTCTCATCCTTGACCGGGCGGGCCTAATAAAAAGAGAGTTCTATAAAAAACGCCTATCTAAGGCGGCCTCAAGATAATCGGGGTGTCAATCGTTTTTTTC
>CAYOYU010000205.1:0-4018 GCA_964408265.1 uncultured Syntrophorhabdaceae bacterium | reverse complement strand
AATTCTACGAGTTTGTGAAGCGGGCGAAAAAAGTTCTCGTACGTGGGGTCTCCCTCAAAGGCGAGGCCTTCGAGATGGAGTGCGAAGGGCACATGGCCAGGGCCTTTCAGCACGAGATAGATCATCTGGACGGCGTTCTTTTCATAGACCACCTGAGCCCCGTGAAGAAGGGTCTCTTCAAGAAGAAGTATCCCAAACAGGGCCAATGAAAATAGTCTTTTTCGGCTCCTCCGGCTTCTCCGTGCCTGCACTGAAGTCCCTCGCCACAAAGACCGTCTGCGTTGTCACGAAACTGGCCAAACCGAAAGGCAGGGGCTATCTGCTCGAAGATAATGAGGTCAAGAAGGCGGCAGGGGAATGCAATATCCCCCTCCTGGAGATAAAGTCCTTCAAAGACGAGGCAATACACGAGATAGAAGTGTTGGCTCCTGACCTGTTTGTCGTCGCATCCTTCGGCCTCATCATTCCCCGGTGGGCCCTGGAGATTCCCAAAATTGGACCCGTCAACGTCCATCCGTCGCTCCTTCCCAAATACAGGGGGCCGTCCCCCATGCAGTGGGCGCTCCTTAACGGTGATAAAGTGGCCGGCATAACCCTCATAAGGATGAGCGAAAGGATGGATGCGGGCAACATACTCTACCAGGAACCTGCAGTCATAGAAGATGACGATGACATCATAACGCTTTCAGACCGTCTCTCCACCCGGGCGGCGCAGATACTTCCCCCCTTCATTGAGGGGATCGAGGCACACGGCCTTGCCGAAGGAGAGGTGCAGCGTGAAGATGATGCCACCTACACCCCGATCGTTACGAAAGAGATGGGGAAAATCGATTGGCAGAAAAGCGCAGTAACCATAGGAGGCCAGATAAAGGCTTTCGCCTCCTGGCCCGTTGCATACACCTCTCTCGACGGCGTGATGCTGAAGATATTTCGGGCCGGGATTATCGCGGGGATTGCCCGTGAAATGGCCGGCACAATCGAAGCAGTCTCGAAAGATGGCATCACCGTGAGCACCGGAAAAGGGCTGATTCAGATCAAAGAAGTGCAGTTGGAGAACAGGAAAAGAATGACGGCCTTTGCTTTTGCTCAGGGATACAGAGGATTGACAGGCAAGGTCCTGGCATAGGCCCGGCAATTTTTTTGTTGACTTGGCGTTGCTGCGGCCTTTATTATCTGAGATGAAGATGGTACGTTTTTTGCTTACTACCGCAGGGGATATGAAAAAGTTCCTTCTTCTCCTGGCAATGTTGCTTATCCTTGTGGGTTGCTCCACGACAGGGAAGGTTTCTCTCGATAGCCAGCCGGCGGAAAATATAGTTTCTGCAGACCCGGCACCAACAGTCAAGGCGGCCGAGAAGACTGAACCCCTCAAGAGCGAAGCACCCACCACTACCGTCGCAACGGAGCCCACCCCTCTTGGTGTCAGGAAACAGGCCAAGCCGGTAGTAGTGGAAGAGGAAGACGACATCTCCAAACTCTTTGCGGCCAGTGACTTTCAAAAATTTGACATCCCCATTGTCTTCAACGATGCCGTGAAATATTATATCGGCTGGTTCACGACAGAAAAGAGAAAGGTCTTTGGTAACTGGCTTAAACGGGCCAGGCGTTATGTTCCCATCATCAAGGAGATCCTCAAGGCCCACGGGATGCCGGAGGACCTCGTCTATCTTGCCATGATAGAAAGCGGTTTCAACCCGAAGGCCTACTCCACCGCGAAAGCCTGCGGCCCCTGGCAGTTCATATATGCCACGGGGGGAAGATATGGCCTTACCGTGAACAACTGGATTGACGAACGGCGCGACCCGGAGAAGTCGACGGTAGCTGCCGCCAAGTATTTGAAGGATCTTTTCAACCAGTTCGGGTGCTGGTATCTTGCAGCAGCAGGCTATAACGCCGGAGAAAGACGGGTAGAACGGGCCATCGAAAAACATAATACCAACGATTTCTGGGAGTTGGCAAGGTACAATGCATTGCCCCGGGAGACGAGGCAGTACATCCCCCAGCTGATTGCTGCGGCGGTGATAGCAAAGGATCCCTCGCGGTTCGGATTCGGGAACATCGTCTACGATACTCCCGTCAAGTTTGTTGAAGTGAAGGTCCCGCCTGCGACCCCTTTGTCGGTAATAGCAAAGGTGATAGCTATGGACGTAGATGATCTCAGGGCAATGAACCCCGAGATCATTCGAGGTATAACGCCTCCTGATTTAGACAATTACACCGTAAAACTTCCACAACGGACGGACCGGGCCAGGTTTGCGGAGGACCTCGAAGGGGCGCTCTCAACGCAAAAGAGGATCAAGAGCGTCGTCACCTACAAGACGAGGAGGAGCGACACGCTGGCAAAGGTGCTGAAACGGTTCAAGCTGAACGCGGAAGATCTGGCGCTCCTCAACGACTGCGGTGAGCAGTTTAAGGTAAAACCGGGCATGGTAGTCTTTATTCCCCGGTTCGGGTCGAGTACGGGCAAAGTTGAAGTGGCCTCTGTTCAGAATAAGGAACCGTCGGCAAAGAAGAGTTCCAAGAAGGACCGGCCGGTGAAGGTCGCCAAGAAAGAGAAGCCCGAAGGAACAGAGCATAAGGAGAGTCAGACAGCTTATCACGTAGTCAGAAAAGGCGAGACCCTGGCAGGCATCTCCGGCAAATACGGCATCGACGTGGCCAGCATCAAATCGGAGAACAACCTGAAAGGCGACAAGGTCTATCCGAACATGAAACTGAAACTCGTGGGATACCAGGAGAAGAAGACAAAAGCCGTGAAGTATCACGTGGTGAGGAAAGGTGAGACGCTTGCTTCAATCTCCAACAAGTACGGCACCGATGTTGCCACCCTCAAGTCTGCGAACAATCTGAAAAGGGATAAACTTGTCCCGAAGATGAAGCTCAAGATTCTTGAAGTCGAAGGATAAGATCAGCAGTAACTCATAAATTCCAGGAAACCCTAAATCCTAATCTCTAAATCCTAAATTGAAGCAGATAGTGCTGATGCTGCCTCTCGGTCCCTCCTGTTTAGGATTTAGATATTGGGATTTAGTGTTTGGATAATCAGACCTTCAAAACCAGGTTGATCATGTCGCCCCGGGAGAATCCCATGGCATGGAAGAACTGAAGCAAATCCCAGTCGTTCCAGTTGACCAGAGTGTAGATCTCGTCCGCCCCCGATCCCCGAAGATTAGTGATAAGTGCGTTGGCCAGCCCCTTCGCGATGCCCCGGTTCTGATAATCAGGGTCGATGCCGATGGTGTCGATCCATCCGATGTTGTTAGGGACCTTGAATTCCCAGCCGCTTACCTCCCCGAGGATAAATCCCACCACCTTGCCGTCTATCTCTGCCACAAGGGATGCGTCAGGGGGTCTCGAATCGGCTTCCTTGATTATCTTGGTGACCCAGTAGTCTCTCCTGGTTTCACCGAGAACCTTGGTATCGATCTCGACGATATAATCTAAATCATCTTTTGTTAATTGCCTTACGGAAAGCTTGTCGAAAAAATTGCTCATGGCTGTTGCCCTCGGCCCCTTATTATTGTCACATAGTTTACATGCGCTTTGTAACTATACGAACCTGTACCGATGACTTGTGAATTTTATAACATATGGTCAATTGGAAATCAAGTACCTTTCATTTTGACTGGCGAGGAGGCGAAAATTCGTCAGACCTTTCGCCTGGAGTCTCTTCAGCCGATTTGCTTTAACCACGACGAAGACCTTTTGCGGCGCGGCAAAGAGCTTGACGAACTGCTCCTCGGAGATGAAGAAATCACGTGCATCGGGATATCGGGAACCCATCTCGAGTTCGCCCGAGTAAGAGGCCAGGATGACCCGTTTCCTGGTATAGAATGGCAGAACCTCCTCGAGTGAACCGTAATTCACGAGTAAGCTTATTTCTGTCTTCCGGGAGTTGTAGGTTGTGGCCAGTTCCCTGGTTATATCGAGCCTGTCCACCACATCAAAGTTGTTCATGAGCATAGCGGCAAAAATGAAGGAGAAGCCTCCCAGGATGGGAAAAAGGCGCGAAGGCCTT
>CAYOYU010000204.1:6015-9106 GCA_964408265.1 uncultured Syntrophorhabdaceae bacterium | reverse complement strand
TACTGCCATGGCCGTGGTCATCACACTTTTCGGGATGATCAACACCAACCTCCTTCTGCCCAAGAGCGGGGATCTTTTCAGGGACGCCCTTCTCAACGTGGTGAAGAAAGGCATCGCCATAGAGGACAAAGAAGGCATATTCAACGATACCATACCGGGTGTGGTCATCTATATCGACAAGGTGGATGCACAGAACAGGTCCCTCTCCGGGATCCTCGTGTCTGACGACAGGGACAGCAACGTGAAACAGACCATCTCGGCCAGCAAGGGTCTCATCAACCTGGACTCCGTTACGCTTGACCTCTATTTCGTTCTGGAGAACGGAAATCTCCACCGCTGGGAAAAAGCAACCGACACATACCGGAACCTCTATTTCAAGAGTTACACCTTTTCCATGAACCTGGCCAGCATGATGTCTCCCAACAGGGACTTCAGGAAACGGCCCTACGAGATGAATACCGCAGAACTTCACAAGGCCCTTGCCATGGCTGCCAACGAGAGCGATCGCTATGATTACGAACTCGAAATCTACAAAAGAATATCAATCCCTCTCTCGTCATTAGCCTTCATATTCCTCGCAGTTCCGCTCGGGATACGGCGAAGGGTGGAAGGAAGGGTTTCGGGCATAGTCCACAGTTTGGTCTTCTTCATTTTCTATTACACCCTCATTGCCCTTACGGAAAACATTGGGAAAACGTTCCACATCCCTGTGGTTATTACCTCTTTTTCTCCACACGCAATTATCGTGGGACTCGGTCTCGTGCTGCTGCGTCATTTGAACGATGAAGAATACCTGAACATTGTCCAGCAAATACGTTTTTGGTGGGTCTACCGCTTTGAAAAAACTCAATAAATATCTCCTCTGGAAGGTCATTAAGTATCTCGTCTTAACGGAACTGGCGGGCATCGTCATGTTCACCATCATAGAATTCTTCGAACATGTAGATGTCTTCACCGCGAGTTTCGGCAATTTCCTGCTCAGTATAGTCTATCTGCTCCTTAAGGCCCCCTATTACATCAACCTTATTCTTCCTCTCGCCTTCCTGGTGGCAATGCTGACCACCTTTATCATCATGATACGGGGGAACGAGATGGTCGTCCTCAGGACGTCGGGTATCAGCACCATGGCACTCATGAAACCCTTCATCGCCTTCTCTATGGTCCTCATTGTCTGCTCCTTTGTCACCGCCGAATGGGTGATACCTGCGAGTACCAGCGGTGCAGAGTATGTGTACAGGGTAAGGATCAAGAAAGATGAACCCTTTGTCTTCTTCAGGAACGACAAGATATGGTTCAAAAGAGGCCATGTGATCAACAATATCGACTTCTTTGACGCAAAAAAGGATGTTATCAGGGGACTTACGGTCCTGGATCTCTCCGACGATTACTCTATACGCAGGAGATTCGATGCAAGAGAAGGCCTCTGGATCAACGGCGCCTGGGTCTTTAGCGACGTAACTGAAAGGGTCTTCAACAAGGATGGAATAGTCTCTGTGGCCAGGCACAAATCAATGTCCGGTCTCATTAAGGAGCCCCCTTCAGTCTTTAAAGTGGCCGACATCAATCCTGAAGACATGGGCTACCGCGACCTCTCCAAATATATAGCCAGACTTAAATATGACGGGCACGACATACGCAGACATCTGGTAGATCTTTACAATAAGATCGCCTTTCCTTTCATCAACATAATAATGGTATTTGCCGCCTTTTCCGTCGGGCTGCGCTACGTAAAGACGAAACACGTCTCCAAAGGAATTTTCTCCGGGGTCTCCGTAGGCATTCTCTACTGGTTCGTGCATTCCATCTGTCTGTCGTTGGGCTACTCCGAGATATTCCCCCCTCTTTTCGCGGCCTGGCTTTCCAATCTCGTCTTCCTTTCTATGGGCGTAATAGGGATAGTAACCTTAAGAACATGAAACTTAAGACAAATTCTAATATCGAAATCCTAAATCCTAAACTTAAAGCCGGATCGGGAAGAGCCGGTTATTTTGTCCTTGTTTCTCGTTTAGGATTCAGAAATTCGGATTTAGGATTTTCCCTTTGTCCGAAACTTAAGACAAATTCTAATATCGAAATCCTAAATCCTAAACGAAGGGCCATCCCGGGAAGCGTCGAGGATTTCGTGCTTGTTTCTCGTTTAGGATTCAGAAATTCGGATTTAGGATTTTCCCTTTGTCCGGTGATGTTCTTATGAAAGCTTATCTCGACGTGGAAATGGACCGGGACGGAAAACTCTGTGTCCTTGGGGCTTTTACCGAGGACGAAGGCTTCATCCAGCCCCATGGAGAAAAGATAACAGCCGCCCGGGTGACGGAAATTCTGGCAAAAGCCGATACCATAGTCACCTTCAACGGCGACAACTTTGATATCCCCACCATCAAGAAATGTCTGGACCTGGACCTTGCTCTGACCCACCGGTCCCTGGACCTCTTCAAGGTCAAGAAGGGTATGGGAATCAAGGGGGGGCTCAAGGAACTGGAAAAGATGTACGGCATAGAGCGAAAGACGGAAGGCGTGGATGGATACAGGGCCGTTCTGCTCTGGGAGAAGTATTCACGGAGAGGACGAATGGATGCCCTCAATCTCCTCCTTGAGTATAACAAGGAGGATGTGATTAACCTTATCAGCCTGGAAAAGGTACTCTTCGGCCAACCCAGCGAGGTGTGAAGATGATGGTGGAATCGTTCGAGATTGCCTCACAGTACAACAAGATCAGCGGCGTCATGGTACTACCCAGAGGAAACGGCAGATTTCCCTGTGTCGTTCTCTCGCACGGGTTGGTCAGTTCGAAGGAAAGTTCCAAATACATGGCCCTTTCGGAGGTCCTCGCCGAAGCCGGGATTGCGAGCTGCAGGTTCGACTACCACGGTTGCGGCGAAAGCGGGGGAATCCTCGAAGAGACCACTCTGACAATCAGGCTCGACAACCTCGATGCCGTCGTTGAGTACGTCCTCGCAGACAGACGCATAGACACGGACCGTCTCGGCCTGCTGGGCAGTAGCTTCGGCGGAGCCACTTCCGTTCTCAAGGCTGCCCGGGACAAACGCGTCAAATGCCTCTCTTTCTGCGCCACCCCGCACACGATAGAGAA
>CAYOYU010000204.1:5261-6005 GCA_964408265.1 uncultured Syntrophorhabdaceae bacterium | reverse complement strand
CGGACGGGAAGATCTCCGACATACTATTCCGCGATACCATCTACACCGACTTTGCAGCCTATGATATAGTGGCGGAGGCGGCATCAGTCTCCTGTGCCCTGGGCATCCACGGAGAAAAGGATGAAGTGGTCCCCTTCCAGGAAGGCAAAGCGATTTACCGGAATATGAAAAGACCGAAGAAATTCGAGCTTATCAAGAACGGGGACCATATCTTCTCCAGTCCGGCGCACCGCGACAAAGTGATAAACCTTGCGCTCAATTGGTTCAGAAGATTCTTTCTGGGAAAGTGACGATTCCTACTTCTTCTTGCTTCTCGACTTCACCCAATCTTTGATCAGGTCACCCAGGACATTGCTCATGCCAATGCCGAGGGCGAGGGAGAGGGCAAGAATAATTCCGCCGAAAATAATGAGGAAGCTGATGCTTACGATGGTGTTGCCGACGCCTATATACTCAAATACTATGCCGAAGGTGATAATGACGAGAAAGATTCTCACACCCTTGGCGATAAGATCGCCGTACTTGATGTCGGCGTTCTCGCAGGTTATGTAGATGACCCGGCTTATGAAGTTGCTCAGGATGATGCCGATAATGACTATAACAAGGGATACGACAATGTGCGGCAGGTAGCCGGAGATACGCGTGGCATATTCGGTAAACTGCGAAATACCGATGAAGTTGAGGCCGAAAGAGAAAAAGGCAACGATAAAAATCCAGTAGACGATCTTGCTGAGAATAACGGAA
>CAYOYU010000204.1:3218-5251 GCA_964408265.1 uncultured Syntrophorhabdaceae bacterium | reverse complement strand
ACGCCGCCTTTTTCGAGAAAATTGACGATGCCCACTTCCCCCGCCCATCTGTCGAAACGGAAGAGGATGAGAAGCCGGGCAAGGAGTTTCTTCACGAACCAACTGATGATGATACCAGCTATCATCACGATGGCCATGACAATTACATTGAGGAAAACCTCGGAGAAATTGTCGTAGAGGTCCAGGAAAAGATCTCTGAAAAACTCGAATACCCGGGCCCACCATGTCATGGACACATATTATGCGATGTCCCTCTCTAAGTCAATGCAAAAACGCCGATTTCCGGCAGTCGGAGCCCCCTTTGCCGGTCTTTCGAAAAGGTCCGGGAAAATGGTCCGATCGGCCTTCCCGGCCCCCTTTCAGTCCGGGTAAACCGCGGCAGTTTTGCATCCATTCCGTCCCTTCTCCTGAGGTACCTCCAATGATTACAACACATGAAAAATAGTTGACAAATCCCAGTCGTTTGGGATAAAAGATTGTGAATTTTTTCTTCAAAAGACCAATAAGGAGAGAACCGATGAGAGAAGCAGTGATCGTATCATGTGCAAGAACGGCCATAGGCCAGTTCGGCCAATCTCTTAAGGACGTACCTGTTGTTCAGTTGGGGGGACTCGCCATCAATGCGGCCATCAAAAGGGCAGGCATCCGACCCTCAAAGACAAAGGACAAAGAGTTTGCACCGGATTGCTTCGGCGGCAAGACCGACACGGACCTCGAAGCGAAGTATTATGATTTTGACAGCAGCCTCAAGGAGGTGGAAATCGACGAAGTGATCATGGGCAACGTCCTGCAGGGCGGGCTTGGGCAGAACTCCGGAAGACAGGCCAGTATTCACGGCGGAGTGCCGAAAGAGACTGCAGCGTACACGCTCAACAAAGTCTGCTCTTCAGGCTTGAGGGCAATCATTAATGGTGCTTCTTCCATCGTGGTTGGAGACAATGATGTTGTCGTCGCCGGCGGCATGGAAAACATGAGCCAGGCCCCCTTTGCCGTGCCAGCGGCACGCTGGGGAGCAAGAATGTTCGACTGCAAGATGACGGACCTTATGGTTCTCGACGGCATATGGGAAATATTCTACGGCTACCATATGGGCGTGACTGCTGAGAACATCGCGGCAAAATACGGCATCTCCCGGTTAGAGCAGGATACTTTCGGTCTGGTCAGCCACCAGAGAGCACGGAAGGCCATAAAAGAAGGGCTTTTCAAGGATGAGATTGTACCCGTCGTAATTCCCCAGAAGAAGGGCGACCCCTTCGTCTTCGACACCGACGAAAGACCCATGGACACAACCCTGGAGAAGATGGGGAAACTTGCTACCGCTTTCAAGAAAGATGGTACGGTAACCGCAGGCAACGCTTCCGGTCTCAATGACGCAGCTTCAGCCGTGGTAATTATGGCCAGAGAGAAGGCAAATGAACTGGGCATCAAACCCATGGGTAAGATCATCTCTTGGGCAAACGGCGGCGTGGACCCGGCATACATGGGTCTGGGACCAATCCCTGCCATCAGGAAGGCGTTGAAGAAAGCCAACCTGACCCTGGACCAGATCGACATCATCGAGCTCAATGAGGCTTTCGCATCCCAGTCTTTGGCCTGCATCAAGGAATTGGGAGTCAACCTGGATAAGTGCAATATGTACGGCGGCGGAATCTCTCTCGGACACCCCATCGGATGTACCGGCGCACGGCTTGTCACCACGGCCCTCTATGCGATGCAGAGACAGAATCTCAGGTACGGCCTGGTCTCCATGTGTATCGGCGGCGGTATGGGACTGGCAGCGATCCTGGAAAGAGAGGCATAGGCCATGGAATTCAAGAACCTTCTTCTGGAAATCAAGGACGGCATAGCGGTACTCAAGATCAACAGGCCCAAGGCCTTGAATGCACTCAACTCTGAGACACTGAACGAGTTGAAAGCGGCAGGTACGGCCCTTGCTGCAAACAAGGAAGTACTGGTTATCGTCATCACAGGTGAAGGGGACAAAGCCTTCGTCGCAGGCGCAGACATACTGGACATGAAGGACATGACGGCGC
>CAYOYU010000204.1:2806-3208 GCA_964408265.1 uncultured Syntrophorhabdaceae bacterium | reverse complement strand
GGCGTTCTCCCAGAGAGGACACGAGGCATTTGCCATTTTTGAGAACATGGCCAAACCGGTCATCGCGGCAGTGAATGGATTCGCCCTGGGAGGCGGATTTGAGGTTGCCCTAGCCTGCGACATCATCTATGCCTCGGACAAGGCAAAAGTCGGCTTTCCTGAAACGACCCTGGGCATCTTCCCCGGTTTTGGCGGAACCCAGCGGACAGCGAAGCTTGCCGGCCTTGCGATGACAAAAGAACTTATCTTCACGGGAAAGATGATCAATGCTCAGCAGGCCTATGAAGCGGGTCTGGTAAACAAGGTTGTCCCGCACGCCGACCTGATGACGGAAGTGATGTCTCTTGCCGCGAGCATCAGCGCAAACGGGCCCGTCTCAGTGGGACCCGCGAAGGCCCTGAT
>CAYOYU010000204.1:0-2796 GCA_964408265.1 uncultured Syntrophorhabdaceae bacterium | reverse complement strand
GATCAACAAGAGCATTTTTCTCGACATGGAATCGGCATTGACTATGGTAGCGAAGGAATTCGGACTATGATTTGCGACAAAGGACCAGAAGGAAGGCATGACGGCCTTCGTAGAGAAACGGAAACCCACCTTTAAAGGTGCATAATAAAATACCAAGGAGGACACTGTGAAAATAGTAGCATGTGTAAAACAGGTTCCTGATACCGAAGCTGAAGTAAAATGGGATATTCCCGCTGGCGTTCTGAAGAGGGATGGCATGGATTCCATAACCAATCCCTTCGACGAGTTTGCCCTCGAAGAAGCCCTCCTGACGAGGGAAAACTATGATGCCGAGATCGTGGTTCTGAGCATGGGCCCCGACAAAGCAGCAGACGTCCTGAGAAACGGACTTGCTCTCGGCGTGAATGAAGTGAAGCAGCTCACCGATGCGGCTTTCGCAGGCTCCGATACTTTCGCAACAGCCTCAGTACTGGCGGCTGCAATCAAGAAGCTGGGTGATGTTGATGTTATCTTCTGCGGCAAGCAGTCCACTGACGGAAACACCGGCGTTGTCGGTGCCGAACTGGCAGCAGTGCTCGGCTACAGCCAGCTTACCTATGTTTCCAAGATTCGTTCCATCGATGCCGGCGCGAAGAAGATCGTCGTGGAAAGGGCAATCGAAGGTGGACAGGAAGTGGTCGAGGCAAAACTGCCGGCCGTAGTGTCGGTCATCAAGGGCATCAACGAGCCTCGTCTCCCTAACCTTATGGGAATCAGGAAGGCAGCAAAAATGGAAATTCCCCAGTGGTCTGCCGATGATCTCGGAATTGACAAGTCAAAAGTCGGTACCGCGGGCTCATCTACAAAGGTAGTGGAACTTGCCGTTCCCCCGCCGAGAGGCGCAGGCGAGATCCTCAAGGGCGAGTTGGAAGACATCGCTGCAACCGTTGTAGACAAACTCTTAGACATGAAAGTCATAAAATAAGGGAGGAGGACGACAATGGCTAATGATGTATGGGTATATATAGAACATAAGGACGGTGCCGTATCACCGATGTCTTATGAGCTTTTGGGAATCGGCCAGAAACTGGCCGCTGATTTCGGTTCCAATGTCTGCGCCTTTGTTATCGGCGAAAAAGTTGACGATGTGGCAAACCAGGCATTTCAGTATGGAGCTTCAAAGGTATTCGCCGTCGAGGGAGCAACCTTCAAGGGCTTCAGGGCAGACGCCTACTCCAAGGCAGCAACTTTCCTGCTCGACAAGTATAAACCGGAAGTTGCACTTTTCAGGGCAACCAGCCAGGGTACCGACGTATCCGCCGCCAGCGCGGCCAATATGGGAATGGGACTCTGCACAGACACCATCGGCCTTGCTATCGATGGCGGGAAGATGAAGATGACGAGAGCCGCCTTCGGCGGTAACTACATGGTGAGCGTGGTCAACGAAAAAGCCTCGCCCCAGATCGCCACGGTTCGGCCCAAAGCATTCGCAATGCCTGAGAAGGATGCATCCAAGTCAGGCGAAATCGTGAAAGAGTCCTTCTCCGTTGCAGAGGATGCTCTCAATCCGAAAGTCCTTGAATTCCTCCAGTCCGAGACCTCGGTGAGCCTAGTAGAGGCAGACATCATCGTATCAGGCGGAAGAGGCATGGGCAGCCCGGAAGGTTTCGGCCTTATGAAAGAACTGGCCAACATGCTCGGCGGCGCAGTGGGCGCATCGCGCGCGGCTGTAGACTCCGGCTGGATCCCCTACGAACACCAGGTAGGTCAGACAGGCAAAACAGTGAAACCGAAGATATACATCGCCTGCGGCATCTCCGGCGCGATCCAGCACCTCGCCGGCATGAGGACATCTGACTGCATCGTGGCCATTAACAAGGATCCCGATGCACCTATCTTCAAGAATGCCACATACGGCATCGTGGGAGACTACAAGGTAGTCGTTCCGAAGCTCATCGAAAAATTCAAAGGCAAACTGAACAAGTAAACGAAAGACTTCGGGTCTTTTGTTCATGGGGAGCTCAATTGAGCTCCCCATTTTTTTGCCCAATATTCAAGGGCATAGCTATAGGTACATAGATGGTATCTATTAGTGATAAACAATACTTCCATATATTTCATTTGTTGAAGCATACCCGATGCTTTATAATAAGACATGGAATGTATTGATTTAAAAGGCAAGACCTGCCCGGTACCCGTCATCGAAACGAAGAAATTTCTCGAGTCAAAAGATGTGGGGGCTATCGAGATCCTGGTTGACAACGACACGGCCTGCGAAAATGTGAGCCGCTTCCTCAAATCCCAGGGTTTTGAGGTGGTCTCGGAAGCAAAAGGCGCCGATTTCTGTATAAAGGGCGTCCGGGTTACAGCGAAGACGGCAGAAGAAGCGTCGCGCTCCGGCAAGCTCCTTGTCTTCATAAACAGTGAGACATTAGGACATGGCAGCGACGAATTGGGAAGAATCCTGATGCGTTCTTTTCTCAATACCCTGAAGGAACTCGACGAGAAGCCCTGGCGGGTTCTCTTCATCAACTCGGGGGTCAAACTCGTTGCAGAAGGTTCGGAGTGCCTCACACCCCTCAAGGATCTCCATGCTCTGGACGTGGAAATCCTCTCCTGTGGCACCTGCCTCGACTATTTCCAACTGAAGGATAAGGTCATGGTAGGCAAGGTCACCAATATGTACGAGATCGTCTCATCCTTCACCCGTGCAACGAAGGTGATCAGTCCATGACCTTAATAAGCCCTGCTCGTTGAATATAGATGATCTATCTCGACAACGCAGCCACATCATATCCCAAGCCTGAATCCACCATC
>CAYOYU010000203.1:0-9114 GCA_964408265.1 uncultured Syntrophorhabdaceae bacterium | reverse complement strand
GGTCCTCTTCTCCACCTCTTTGCACCACTGGTCCGAGAGGATGCTGTTCTTGTGCGGAGCCGGAAAGAAGTTCGAGTAGTTAAGGGAGATCGCCTTGGCCTGCGCAAAAGCGCCGGATGGTACGAGGAACATGGCCAGGACGAATGCCGAGACAATGACACTGAATACAGTATACCTCTTCATAAACCCCTCCTTAAGTGTGATAGTAACTAAGGTGTAACATAACACACATGTTAGTGCAAGCCCGGTATGATATTTCCTCCCGACGGGAAGATGGCTACATCTGCCGTGGTCACGGTCCTGGAGGCTATTTCAATAGCTTCCGAAAGGGACGCCGCATGGGTGAACTTCATCATCTTCACCGTTTCAGGGTCGAGACCTTCCGTGACATGGATAACCTGAAACATTTCGGCCAACTCCTTGAAAAAGACAATCTGCATGATGTAGGAGATGCCGAATGATCTTAGATGATCGGGTATGTCTCCCCGTATGAGGCGGCGGTGAAAATCGCTTGCTGTTTCGGGACTTGCCATCTCTTTCAGGAGAGGCATTATGGGAGCAGCTCCCTGGCGTTGAGGGGCCACCCAGATAATGGTGCCTCCGGAACGGGTGCAGTACTTGGCCATGGTGAGTGCTTTTGTTGCCTGCACTGCTATCTCGAGAGGAAAGGCCGATGTTATTGTTACGTCTGCCATCTTGGGCATTGGCACCCAGTAGAGGGATGAAGCGAATTCCGCTGCACTGCGATGCTCCGCCATGGTCTCCCCTGCGAAGGCCTTGATAATTTCCTTCTTCTCGTTGATCACAAGGTCCAGCTTGAAAACGAGACGGGCGAGACGTCCGGCATCGACAATTTCCTCGTAGAATCCGTTTCCTTCCATCACATTGACCTTGCTGTAGCGGTGGCGCATCCAGGTGAAATGGTGATCTGCCACCATCCGGTAGGATGCCACCCCGGGCATGATGATCTTGTAGCCCCCACCGAAGCCTGCGCAGGGATGGGGCATGCACTCTCCGACTCCGACAACCAGGTCTGCGGCAGCCACATAGGGGTTGACCTCAACGGTGATTCCACGATGCGTCCTTCCTATGATGACGTTTTCAGTAGAGTAGGGATCGTGGGAGATTACGCGTCCCGGCAGGCGCGACATCACTTCCTTCCCCACCTTCGTTGCCAGTTCATCCAGGGTATACCTGGGGTGAGTCCCGAGCGCGCAGACGGCGGTGACTCTTTCATCGGGGATTCCCGCCAGGTTCAGCCGGTCCAGGAGTTCCGGGACCGCGAGGTTGGCAGGCGTGGGCCTCTGAAGGTCATCGAACAGTATGACCACGCTCATGCCCGGTTTTGCGATTTCCTCAAGTCTGGGCGAGCCGATGGGGTTATCAAGGGCTCTTTTTATCTCTGCAAGCGGGTCAGCTACACCGCTCACGGGGGGTCTGTCTTCGGAAGAAATTATCTTCCATCCCGGGGGGAGGGAGAAGCACATCTTTTCCCCTTCGCACACTACATAATGTTCATCCATCGGTTCACCTCGATCAGAAAAGACCTTTGCTCATTCCGGTCCTGTCTTCTAGTTTTGTTTTTGAACGAAACACCCCACGCCTATCTGGATTTTGTCAGCAGCTTCTTGAGCTCCGGCCCTGTTTTCGAATTCTTCTGGATAATATCTTTCCATCCCTCTTCATAGCCGACCTTGAGAAACTTCTGCTTCTCCGCGGCGGGAAGGTCGATTACCTGGAGCCCCTCTTTCAGCAGGATGGGACGTTCCTGTTTGGAGAGGTCCTCAAAGTAGGCGACCGCTTTCTTCTCAGCCTCTACTGCTGCCTCGGTGAGAAGGTCTTTGAACTTCTTGGGAAGGTTATTCCAGGTCTTGATGTTCATGAGCAGCGGGTTCGGGACCTGGTAGAATCCCGGTTCCACGATATATTTTACCTGCTTCTGCCATCCCCAGTCGCGGATACCCACGGCAGGCCAGCAGAAGCCGTCCACCACGTTTCTTTCAAGGCCGGCGTAGACCTCGGTAGGTGGAATCACTACCGGGTTGCCTCCAAGACCTTTCACGAGTTGCAGGTACATGGGTGATACACGGATGTTGAGCCCCTTGAGGTCTGCGGTCTGGATCGGTTTCTTCAGGTAGAGGTAAAACTTCTCGCTCAGGCCGAGCCGTCCCAAAAGATAAAGGCCCTTCTTCTCGTGCAGATTGTTCATGTAGGCCCAGATTCCGTTCGTTCTTTCTTCAGCCGGCATGAAGTCCGACAGTTTGTAGGCGTCAACCTCCGGAAGGACCGACACGTAATAGGCATTGGTAGTGAAGACCATATCCACCATGCCACGCTGCGCCGCCTGTACCTGGTCATTGCTCTTTACGGCTTCTGGTCCGCCTACGTAGTTGATCTTCAGTTCGCCGGGATACTTCTTGGCCACCATCTGTTCGACGAGGTCGGTGAAGATGAAGAACGCCTTATTCTCACTCGATGTCTTGGGCCACCCTGTAACAGCCTTCAATGTGATCGTCTCCGCCTTGACGGGTGACATCATAACACCTGAAAACAGAAAGGCAAACAGGGCTGAAAAAACTAGAACTGCCACTCCCCTTCTCATTGCAAACCTCCTCAGTTTATTATTGAAACAGATTTTATGGACCGATTTCGGCTGCGGCACAGCGTTATCCCCCTTGGTCTACTTTACCATTCCCATAAGACTCGGCACAATAGTCGCGATGGAAGGAATGGCAAGGACTACGGCGATACAGAGCATGTCGATAATTACATAGGGCGTAATGGCCTTCCATATGTCCGCCATTGTTACGTCTGGAGGTGCTACCCCCTTCATAACAAAGAGGGTCACACCGAAGGGTGGGGTGATAAGACCAGTCTCAAGGGCGATGAGCATGACGACGCCGAACCAAACCGTATTGTAGCCGAAGGCATTCACCACGGGCATGAAGATAGGTATGGTGATCATCATTATTGCAACGGTCTCCATGAAACAGCCCATAATGAGGATAACGATCATCATCCCGATGATTATGACGATCGGGGGAATTGTCAGGCTCGTAATAAAGCTGGTCATGCCGGAGGCTGCGCCGGTGAAGGCGAGTATTTCACCGTATGTGCTTGATACGATGATGATCATGAATATCATGACCGTCACCTTTACGGTTCCCATGACGGATTTTTTGAATATGCTCCAGTTGAGGCGCCGGTAAAGGAGGGCGAGGATGAAAGAACCCAGCGTGCCAGTTGCTGCTGCTTCTGTTGGTGTCGCCACTCCGAGGAATATGAGCCCTATAACCATGAAGATGATAAAGCCCAGAGGCAGCAGGTACTGGACGGTGGCAAGTATTTTTTCCTTCAGGGGAATATGGGGCACGTCGTACATGGGGGCTTCTTTAGGGAAGATCCGGACCCAGAACAGCACGTAGACAAGGTAGAGGCCCGACATGATGATACCGGGCAGTATGCCTGCTATGAGGAGCTGTCCTACATCGATGTTGGCAAGGCTTGCAAGCACAACGGTAAGTGCATTGGGGGGGATGAGGGCATCCACGGTGCCTACCCCCATGAGAGGGCCGAGACTCATGTTCTTGCTGTAGCCTCTTTTCAACATGTCGGGCAGGAGGATAGTGCCCAGCAGGGCGCAGGTAGCGATGGTGGAGCCGCTTAAGGCCCCTATGATGACCCCCATGATGATGGCAAGGATGGAGAGCCTGCCCCGGACCTTCCCAAGCCATTTATCCAGAACGTTGACTGCATCGATGCCGAGGCCCGAATGAAAGATGAGTTCTCCCATGAGGATGAAAAAGGGTACCGGCAGCAGGGTGAATGTTGTGATGGAGGTGAAGACACCCGTTACGACCCCCACGAGACCCGGAACCCCTCCGAGGAAGAAATAGGCGGCAACCATGTTGACAATAAGAAAGGCGAAGGCAATGGGAATATTGGTGAGGAGCAAAAAGACCATTGCCCCGAAGAGAAGCGATATGATCAGCCACCATTCCATGGGTTAACTCCCGGCCCTGATGTCGAGATACCGGGCCCAGGCCATCCTGAAGAACTGGATGGTGAGAAGTATGCTCCCGACAGGGATGATGACGAAGACGACCGATTTGGGAACCGTGACGCCCCTTACGTCGGTGACTGAGTTTGTTATGCATTCGATCATGTAGGCGGTCCCGAAATAGACCATGAGGACGCAAGCCAGCCCGCCGATCACCGCCATGGTAAAGTTCAGATAATGCCGGGCCCTATCGTTCAGGTGGGCGTAAATGATGTCAGTGGTAATATGGCCACCCTCCCTTAGCAGCCAGCCGGTGGCGAGAAAGACGATCCACAGCAGCGCATACTCTGTTGTCTGCATTATCCAGATAGTGGTCTGTTTGAAGAAGAATCTCATCCCGATGGTATAGCAGACGGCGGCCACTATGAAGACCAGTATGACACCGGCCAGGGATGCCATCACGTTCAGAAGTCTATCGAAAAACCGCCAGAAGGGGTTCATTCAGGCTTACCTCCTTGAAACATGCCGGATCTACTCGAAAAGAGCGTCAACCCTGTTTCTTCTCCTCTTCATCCATAAAAGCATAGTGGAGCGTATCGATCTTCGACTGCTCCAGGTGGGCCTGGATGGCCCCTGAGATCGCCTGGGGATCTCCGTTTTCTATGGCCGCCAGGATGGCCTTATGTCCTTCTATGGCGCGCCTCGCCGTATCTGAAAGGTATATGCTGTGGAGCCTGTACCGCAGGGTGTGGCGTCTTAAGCTCCGGGCGAATTCCAGAAGGCGCGTGCCTCCGCTCAGCTTTGCAATAATCTCGTGGAACTGAGCATCCAGTTCCACTATGGCGCCTATGTCTCCTTTTGCCACCCGATCCTCAGCGAGGCTGATGTTCTTCTTCAGTTCCTTTATCAGCCTGTCGCGGGCTTTCTCCACGGCCCAGCGCACGGCGAGGCCTTCGATGAGGTACCGTATCTCCCAGAGTTCCCGCACCTCATCTTCGCTGATAGGTTTCACCGTGTAGCCGATGCGTGGAATGGATTCGATAAGTCCTTCTATCTCGAGATTATGGAGGGCCTCTCTTACCGGAGTCCGCGAGGTTCCTATATCTTTTGCGATCTTCGCCTCGATGAGGCGTTCTCCCGGCTTAAACTCGCCGTTGAGGATCTGTTCGCGAACGTAGCCGTAAACCTTCTTCCGGATGGTGTCGTTGTATTTGATGACCAGTTTTTTCATCAGAGCCGGCAGCCTTTTGTCTGAGCCACGAGCCGCTCCCAGTCCTCGTCCACTTCTCTTTGCAGTCTGCCCACATCGTCCGGAGTGAAGTGCTTGAACCTGCCCTGTATCTTCAAATACTCGTCTACCGGTATACCCTGGGGCTGGTGGGTGATGCGATACTCCGTCCCGTCTATGATCTCGTAGAGGGGAAAGAGTTTGCTCTCCACAGCAAGCATGGCTGCACGCGCCGTCAAGTCTTCAGGCATGCGCCATCCCGTGGGGCAGGGCGTCAGCGTATGGATAAATTTCATACCCTTTATCTCTTTTGCCTTCCGCACTTTTTCCATGAGGTCAAGGGGATGTCCCACGGATGCGGTGGCGGCGTAGGGCATACGATGAGCTGCAATGATCTGCATGAACATCTTTTTTCTCCCCCTTCGTCCCCCAGGGGTTGTCATGGTCCATGCATTCTGGGGTGTGGAGGAACTGGACTGGATGCCCGTATTCATATAGGCTTCGTTGTCCAGGCAGACGTAGATAAGATTGTCGTTGCGATCTGCGGCGCCTGAAAGGGATTGGAGGCCTATGTCGAATGTGCCGCCGTCGCCTGCAAAAGCGAGCGCCGTAATATCCTCCCGTCCCTGTACCTTAAGGGCGTTGGCGATCCCCGCCGCAGTGGGCGCTGCTATCTCGAAGGCCGAGTGGAAACAGGGCACGCTGAAGGTGCTGTTGGGATAGGTTGCGCTTATAACTCCAACACAGGAGGGTAGAATGACGACGATGGTCTTCTCCCCCAGTGCCTTCAGGACGAGGCGCATGGTGTTGGCTTCTCCGCAACCGGGGCATGCCATATGCCCGGGCCGCATGAATTCTTTTTCTGCCGATTCAGTAATCATTGATCCCTCCGTACCCATATGGGCAAAGGTTCGGGTTTCTTTCTCTCCAAAGCCCCCACGACCATGTTTTCGATCATCTCCGGCGATACGTCGGCGCCGCAAATGCCGGCGATGTAACCGTGTATTTCCGGCCGCCGCTCCAGAGGGTAAAGCGCTGCTTTCAGCTCCTGGCACCAGATTCCTTCCTTGCCGAGAGATATATTCCTGTCGAGTACCGCTACCTTGGGAACAGCCTTTAAGATCTCCTGTACCTCTTCGGTTGGAAAGGGCCTGAAGCCTTTCATCTTCAGGAGACCGACCCTATACCCTCTGCCCCTTAAGGATTCCACGGCGACCCGTGCCGTACTCGTCATGGCGCCGCTTGTTGCAAGGACGATCTCCGCATCTTGTGTGCCCACAGCCTCGACCACGCCGTACCCCCTCCCGACGATCTCCTCATACTCGCGGTTCACCGCCTTTATGACGGGCCGGGTCTTTTCCATGTCGTCAAAACTTCTCTGACGATAGCCCATGTACTGCTCCGGGTTCACCACGTTTGCCACATAGGCCGGATCCTCAATGTTGAACCTTGTGGGAAGGCTGAAGGGAGGGAGAAAAGCGTCGATGGTGGTCTGATCGGGTATCTCGATGGGTTCTATGAAGTGGGAGGTGAAGAAGCCGTCTATGGCAACCATGACGGGAAGCAGAACCTGTTCCGCGATCTTGTATGCCTGGATGACTGTATCGAGGGCCTCCTGGGCATCTTCACAGTAGAACTGAAGCCATCCTGTGTCTCGCTGGGAGAGGCTGTCCGACTGGTCGCTCCCAAAAGCCCAGGGAACTGCGATGACGCGATTCACATTGGTCATTACGATGGGGACCCTGTTGCCTGACGCAAAGTGGAGCATTTCGTGCATGAGCGCCAGTCCCTGTGAAGCGGTGGCTGTGAAGGTGCGTACACCGGTGAGTGACGCGGCGATGCAGGCAGCCATGGCCGAATGCTCAGACTCTGTCCGCATCATCAGCCCTGTAAGCTTACCTTCATTCTCCATATCCGAGAGCTTTTCGTAGATGGGTGTCTGCGGGGTGATAGGATAGGCTGCCACAAGCTGGACCCGCGCAAGACGAACCGCTTCGGCTACTGCATAATTGCCTGCGAGAAGCTGTCTCATCTGCCACCTCCTGATTCGCTCATATCTATTACGTGTCGCGGGCATGTGGTGGCGCAGATGCCGCAGCCCTTGCAGTAGTCTGTTCTCACTGTGTAGGCGGTCGGTTCTGCCTTCACGATGGAGATGTCCGGGCAGAGGAGAAAACAGAGGTCGCAGCGGGTGCACACGCCGCATTTGAAGCACCGCGAGATCTCCTTCCCCATGGTCGTGGGATCGAGGCCGGCCGGCTCTTCGCTGAAGTCCATGAGTGGTTCTCCAGGTGCCTTTTCGGGGTTTTCATTCCTGGAGTCATGGGTGAAGCAGAGTGTATTGATCTTTTCAAAAGGGACCACGTTCTTAAGATTAGGCGAATAGCTCCCGGAGTGAATGATCTTTTCAAATGAGAAGGATGCCCTTCCTCCAATCCTGCTGTTTGAATACTCTTCAGTCATGTCCTTTCCGTCAAAGTAACAGTAAATGGCGAGGGCTCCCATCTTTCCGCCCGCAATGGCGTCAGCCACGAAAGCCTTTGCCCCGCTGCTGTCACCACCTGCGAAGATTCCTTCCCTGCTGGTAGCCGCTGTTTGAGAGGAGACCTGGATGATGCCCCGCCGGTCCACTGATACCCCAAATTCCCTTGCAAAGTCTGATTCCGGTGTCTGTCCGACGGCGGCGATGAGGGTCTCTGCAGGGATGATGAACTGGGAGCCTGGAATAGCTACCGGTTGCGGCCGTCCGCTTTCGTCGGGCGCGCCCAGTTCCATCCGGGTGCATGAGATGGCGGTAAGGCGTCCCTTTTCAAAGATGAGCTTCTCCGGGGCGGCAAGGAAAGCGATGGAGACATCTTCACGTTCTACCGATCTCACATCTTCAGGCAGGGCAGGCATCTCTGCCCTTGAACGCCGGTAGAGAATCTTCACGTCCTTTGAACCGAGGCGGCGAGCCGTCCTGGCGCAATCGACAGCGGTATTTCCCCCGCCGACAATAGCTACTCTTTCCCCCAGGGATATCGATTCGCCGAGGTTAAACCTGCGAAGGAAGCTGATTCCATCCAGGACCCCGGCCATATCTTCACCATCCAGCCCCAATCGCTGTCCTGCATGGGACCCTATTGCCATGAAGATAGCCTGATAGGTCTTATTCAATTCCTTCAGGTCCAGATCTTTACCGGCGCGAACCCCTGTCTTTATGTCGACACCGAGCTGCCTGATGTAGCCGATCTCCCTCTCCAGGATTTCCCTGGGAAGCCGGTATTCGGGAATCCCGTACCGGAGCATCCCACCCGCTTGTGGGAGAGCTTCGAAGATTGTCACCGCGTAGCCCAGCCTTGCCAGGTGGTATGACGCGCTTAAGCCTGCAGGACCCGACCCTATGATAGCCACCCGCTCTCTTCTTTTCTTTGCCGGCACCTCTCTTGCCATATCGACCCTGCCATGGTCGGCAAGAAAGCGTTCGAAGCCCCTGATATTGATTGCCTCATCGAAGGGTTTACGATTGCAGTCAGCCTCGCAGGGATGGTAACAGACCCGTCCGCATACCCCGGGCAAAGGATTGTCCCTCCGGTATATCCTCAGGGCTTCATCGTAGTCGCCCTTTCCGGCGTAGTGAAAGGCCCGGGCTATATCGTTGCCGATGGGGCACGCCTGCCGACAGGGTGAAGTCTTCTCTGAGTAGAGAGGCTTTCTCGGGCTCCAGTGGCCGGTAAGGAAGATTTCTGTGGAACCCCTGGAAAATGGAACCAGGGGTTCGATGTCTTTGATGGTCTTTTCGTATTGGTTCATTCTGTCCAACTCCTTGCCCTGTCAGGATACCATTCGGGTCAGTTCAAATGCCCGCCGTGCGGCGGCAATGTTTTCTTCAATCTTGGCGGGGACG
>CAYOYU010000202.1:0-9122 GCA_964408265.1 uncultured Syntrophorhabdaceae bacterium | reverse complement strand
GCTGCTATTAACCCTTACAAGTTCAAGATGCGGGGGATTACAGCGAGACGTCAGATCGACTGGAACGAATGGAACAGAAAGGGGAATCCTCCAGTCATCCTCAGAAAAGGGTTCGGTTTGGAAAAGGCCATGGAACTCATGGTGCGCTCCCTTGATCCCATTGCCCTGAAGGTCGTTGTGGGAAAGCTTCCCGATGCAAAACCGGAGCTGAAAGCGGATCTTTTTGGAACCTGCGGTTCGCCAGGAGTGGCAGAAGGCATCGCAAAAGTGGTCCTTTCTGAAAATGATCTTACCAATATTCAGGACGGTGATATCCTGGTCGCTGCAAGTACTTCACCGTCCTGGACCCCCATATTTGGTCTTATAAAGGGTGTTGTGGTAGACAGGGGCGGCGCCCTCTCCCATGCAGCCATAGTCGGCAGGGAATATGGCATCCCCGTTATCATGAACGTATTCGAAGGAACAACCAAGATAAGATCCGGCCAAAGGATACGAATAGACGCAAATCTTGGAATAGTCTTGATCCTTGAAAAACAGACCGGGTAGATTCTCCAGACCGGTGAAGAGATGCAGACACGGTTTGGTGCCTGCTGACTCGCTCCGGTCCTGCGATGCCGCTGAAGGATGGTGTCATGTTTCTATTTGTGCAGTCCTGGGATATTATGCGAGGAAAGGAAGAGGATTATACCGACTACGTGCTTCGCGAGCACCTGCCAGTTTTGAAAAGGATCGGTCTTAACGTCATAGGGGGATTCCACGTCATAGTGGGGGTTGGCCCCCGTATCAGCCTCGTTATAACCTGCGAGAACCTTCAGGACCTGCAAAGGGCTTTAGACACAGAAGATTTTCCCAGGATTACGGAGAAACTTCAGGGCTATGTGGTGAACTACGGAAGCAGAATATTCAAGAACACAAACAGGGTCAATACCGTAAACTACGGGATAGAACTGGGTACGTGGAGATTCAACCAATACTACACCCTCATGCCGGGGATCGAAAAAGAATACGGCGAATTTCTCGGTGGCGAATACGCCAAAACCTTACTCAGCCAAGGTATACGGATTAAAGCCGAGTGGCAGGGCGTTATCGGTTCCGGGCCAAACCGAATCCTCCTTGAGGGTGTAACGCAAAGCATTTCGGATATAGGCCGGGCCATCGTCTCGGAAGAATTCGGCAGCCTGCGGCACACGCTCCTCACCGCATATGTAAAGCAGTACAGCAGCCGGATTCTGGCGCCCACTGGCCGAGTTGAGATCGCTTTCCTTCTGGGAGAGATGACAAAATCCTTGTGACAGGAGGGCAGCAGATACAGAACCAGGATTCTCTGGGTTATGCAAATTTACCGCGAAAATCACAGGAAGGAGGTTACATGGCAATGAACCCGAATATTTATTGGAATCCGTTCCTAGAAACCCTGCCGCAGGAAAAGTTGAAAGAACTTCAGGTGAAGAAGTTCAGGAGAATCTTCGAGTGGGCATACAACAATTCGCCCTTTTACGGCAAGCTCTATAGAGAGGCAGGTATCTCTCCCGGAGACATCAAGACCCTCGCCGATATCAGAAAGGTGCCGAAAGTGGACAAGGGTATGCTTCGCGACGTGCAGAGCAGACCCCCTTTCCCGTACGGCGATATGCTCTCCGTACCGCTGTCGGAGGTTACCGAATTCCGACAAACCAGTGGAACCACCGGTACCCCGGTCTACCAGGCTGACACATGGCAGGACTGGGAGTGGTGGGCTGAATGCTGGGCCTATATCCTCTATGCCCAAAGCTACCGGGATACGGACCGTATCTTCATTCCCTTCGGGTACAACATCTTCGTAGCCTTCTGGGCCGGTCACTATGCCGCCGAAAAGGTAGGGTGCGAGGTGGTTCCCGGTGGTGTGCTCGACACTGAAGCGAGGATAATGAAGATGAAGGAGTTGAAATGTAATGGATTCATGGCGACGCCAACCTATGTCCTGGGTATGGCCGACACTGCCAGGAAGATAGGTATCGACCCGAGGAGTCTGGGAATCCAGAAGATCACCTGCGCCGGTGAACCGGGCGCAAGCATTCCTACCACCAAACAGCGTATAGAGGAAGCCTGGGGCGGGCGGGTATACGACCATATCGGCGCAACGGAGATAGGGGCATGGAGCTATATGTGCACGGAAGAACCCCGCGGCCTGCACGTGAATGAAGCCTTCTTCCTGGTAGAAATCGAGGACGTGGAGACCGGAGAGATCATCGAGGAACCGGGCAGGAACGGGAAGATGATCATTACCGCCTTTGACCGGATAGCGAAACCATGCATCCGTTTTGATTCAAAGGACGTGATCCGGTGGGCCGACTACGAGTGTGAATGCGGCAGGACCTTCCGAATCATTGACGGTGGCGTGGTAGGGAGGGCCGATGATATCACCAAAGTGAAAGGTGTCCTTCTCGCACCCACAGCCATAGAAGAGGTAGTGCGAAGCTTCAGCGAACTGGGCAACGAGTATGAGGTAGTTGTTACGAAGAAGGGCGACATCGATGACATTGCATTGAAGATAGAGGTGAGACCGGAGTTCGAAGGACAGGAGTCCTCAATTCTGGGACGTCTGAAGGACGAGCTAAGAGTCAAGACCAACCTTGGCTACAAGATTGAGGTCCATGCCTACGGCACCCTCCCGAGGTATGAAGTCAAGGCAAAACGATTCAAGGACATGAGAAAACACTAAGGAGGGACGCGCCGTGACCGGTAAAGAGAAGATAGAAAAGATAGATGAGAAGATCAAACTGGTCCGTAAGACTGCGGAGGAACTGATGGCGCTGGGAGGAGATATAGAGGCGGTGAAGAAGAATCTTGTACGCCTCCTGGCTAGCACGAAAATGTTGGAGCTGAACATATCCGACCTGAGAGAGATTCTTTGATGGACCAGCCTGTGGCAGATCGAAGAGCGGTGGCAGGAAAATCCCCTTTTTGCTGCCCCTGTACGGTCCGACAGTGGCTGATGGAAACATGCAACGCGGAAGAATAATCTGCCACAGGCACGGGGAATAGGCGTAATGGAGCAATGGATCTTCTGGATCGAGGAACTGAGTCGTGAAGCAAACGACCTCGTGGGAAAGAAGTGCGCGAACCTGGGAGAGTTGAGCAGGATAGGCGTGAGGGTCCCTCCGGGATTTGCCATCTCCGTCAGGGCCTGTGAAGAGTTCATGAATCTCACCAAGGCGACGGAAGACCTACAGAACTGTGTCGTCAAGGTAAAGGATCAGCTCAGCCGTGTTGAGACATGTCTGGACATGAGCTGCGAAGCCAGGGAGATAGTAGAATCAAAGCCCATGCCGGCCCACATGGAGCAGACCATTCGCAGATACTACAGGGAGCTCTGCGAGCGGGCCGGGAAGAAGGACGTACCCGTGGCGGTCCGCTCCAGTGGTTCCGTGAGTATGCCCGGGCAGATGGAAACATATCTTAATGTGGTCGGTGAAGAGTCGGTAGTCTCCCATGTAAAGAAGGTCTGGGGAAGCGTCTACACTGCACGTGCAATAATGTTCAGACTCAGCAAAGACCTGCCTCTTGATTGGGCCCCCATCGGTGTTGCGGTCCTGGTCCTCGTGGACGCAAAGGCTGCAGGTGTGGCTCTGACTGTTCTGCCTACTACAGGCGACACAGGCAAGATAATTATCGAGGGCAACTGGGGTCTGGGGGAAAGCGTGGTAAGCGGCGAGATGACACCCGACTCCTTCACGGTGGATAAAGCAAGCATGGCGATTGTTGAAAGGAGGATTGTCTGCAAGACGACTATAGTCAAGAAGGGCGCCTCCGGCACTTCTTACGAACCGATGGTCACCGAACTTTGTGATAAACCGTGCCTCGAAGATGAAGAGATAATGGAAATCGCAAGGGTTTCTCTTCAAGTGGAAGGGCACTTCGGGGTGCCGCAGGATATGGAATGGGTAGTAGATGCTCACTTGCCCAGGGGGAGCAACATATACTGGGTACAGGCCCGGCCGGCCCGCTATGTGAAGGCTGAAAAGACTGACGATATAGATTATCTCATTGATCTTATGGTCAGGATTTTTAAATAGAACTGCCTTTCAGTCATTTTCATTTGCAGGCTTGGTAAGAAGTACTGACACAATGGGGCGGGAAGGGTAACAGAAAAAGGAGGGAGTTATATATGGAAGAAATCACTTTCAGCGTCAACGGCGTGTCTCTAAAGATCATTGCCGATCCAAAAAAGAGTCTTCTCAAGGTGTTGCGTGAGGACCTCCGCCTCACGGGAGCCAAAGAGGGTTGCTCTGCCGGTCACTGCGGTACCTGCGCGGTCCTCGTGGATGATGATGTTGTCCTGGCCTGCAAATACCCGGTCGAAAAAGCAAGGAACAAGAGAGTAGTTACTATCGAAGGTTTGGGGACTATGGAGAACCCTCACCCCCTTCAGGTCGCCTTCGCTTCAAATGGGGCTGTTCAATGCGGGTTCTGCACTCCGGGTATGATAATCCGCGCAAAGTCCCTCATTGCCAAGAACCCAAACCCCACGAGGGAGCAGATCAAGGCATCAATCCAACCCCACCTTTGCCGCTGCACCGGATATGAGAAGATATTCCAGGCCATAGAGTCTGCCGCGGCAGTCATGCGGGGCGAGGTTCAACCCAAGGCGCCCTATGGAGACGGAGAGAGTCTACTCGGTCAGGAAATAGCGAGGCCCGATGCGTTGGCAAAAGCAACAGGAACAACTCTCTTCGCTGACGATATACCAATCGATGACTGTGCGCACATAAAGCTCGTCAGAAGCCCCCAACATCATGCCCGGATCCTCTCAATCAGTAAAGAAGAGGCTGAGGCAACTCCGGGAGTGTTGGCCGTACTGACAGCCAAAGATGTGAAGGGCACAAACATTCTGAAGATGGCAGGCGATGACCAACCGGTTCTCTGCGGAGAAAAGGTTCGTATGATAGGAGATCCGGTCTGTGCTGTAGTGGCTGCGACTGAGGCCGTCGCCGGTCTTGCGGCTTCCAAGGTGAAGGTCCTCTATGAAGAGCTCCTTCCTGTCTTTTCACCCCAGGAGGCGATAAAAGAGGGTGCACCTGCCGTCCATGACGGCAAACCAAACCTCTTCTTCGAACAACCCATAGTCTACAGAGGATCTGAAGGGGCCGAACCGGAAACCCATGTCTGGGCGGGCGGCGATTTTTCCACACAAACCATAGAGCATGGTTACCTTGAGAACGATTCAGGAATCGGCTACATCCATGAAAATGGCCAGCTCGTGATCATGTCGGGCAGTCAGAATATTCATCAGCACAGGAAGACAATCGCCGACGCCATCGGTCTTCCCCAGGATCAGGTTCGCATGATTCAGACCCCCACAGGGGGTGCTTTCGGAGGCAAACTAGATGTCTCCGTTGGGGGGATACTCGGCGTAGCCGCCCTCGCGGTAAAACAGCCTGTTAAACTCGTCTTCAGCCGGGAAGAAACCTTCGCTGCCACAACCAAACGTCATCCCTTTTACATGAAAGGCAGGATCGGAGCAAAGAAGGACGGCACCCTGACAGTCTTCGAGCTCGATATCATCGCCGATGGCGGAGCATATAAATCCTTCTCCAATAGTGTCCTTACAAGAGGCATTATACATTCCAGCGGCCCATACCGGGTGAAGAGCGCAAGAGTGTTGGGAAGGGCAATCTACACTAACACAGCGATGAAGGGTGCCATGCGAGGGTTCGGGGTTCCCCAGACGGCATTCGCCACTGAGTCAATGCTCGATGACCTGGCCCTGAAACTCAATATTGATCCCCTGGAACTCCGCCTGAAGAATGGTTTCATTCCAGGAGACGAGACAATATGCGGACAGAAACTGGACGATGCTTTCGGGTTCATGGAATGTCTCAACCTCCTCAAGCCTCATTATAAGAGAGCCGTCCTGGAAGCCAAGGAGAAGACAACGGATACCGTAAAGCGAGGGGTCGGGCTGGGGTCGGTCTATTTCGGCCCAGGTAGGAGTTCCCCCGATCAATCAGAAGCTTGGGCAGAGATTCTGCCTGATAACAAGCTTCAGATTTGGATAGGGTCGGCGGACATGGGCCAGGGATCAGACACGATGTTCTGGCAAATTGCTGCTGAAGTCTTTGGATATCCTCTCGAAAACGTCTCAATTTGTACCACTGACACCGGGTACGTGCCTGATGGAAACTTCTCAGCCGGGAGCCGCCAGACGTACGTGTCGGGAAAAGCGGTCCAAAGAGCAGCAGAAGAGCTCAAGAAATCCATGGAGAGCAACGGATGCAGGACCTACGCCGACATGATGGCCAAGGGCTTGCCCACCATTGCCAAAGTGATCCACAAAACGGAAACAACCAAACTCGATCCGCTGGACGGCCATGGAGTTCCCTGGGAAACCTACTCCTTCGGTGTACAGATGGCCGAAGTTGCCGTTGACATGACCACCCTCAAAGTACAGGTGCTCAAAGTAACAGCAGTCCATGACCTGGGAAGAATCATTAACAAAATCAACGTGGACGGACAGATTCACGGCGGCATCAATATGGGTCTTGGTTACGCCCTCTCAGAGGAGTATGTCTACGGCGAGACCACAAGTTTTGCAAAATTCAGGATGCCGAGAGCAAAAGACACACCTGAGATGGAGGTCATAATCGTCGAGGTACCCAGGAGAAATGGACCCTACGGAGCCTCCGGCGCCGGTGAGTTTGCCGACGTCCCTACAGCGCCGGCCATAGCCAACGCAGTATTTAATGCCTGCGGCGCCAGGGTAAGGGATCTGCCCATAACACCCGAGAAGATCAGGGCAGCTCTTACCGCAGCCAAATAGCGCGGCGTATAAAGAAGATTTTGCAATAGACGTTATGGGCAATAGGACCTACAGAACGCAAAAAATCAAAAGGGAGGCTGGATCATGTCATTAGAAGGAAGACTTGCACTGGTAACGGGAGCTTCAATGCCGAGGGGCATCGGCAAAGCGACTGCCCTCGCACTGGCCAGGGATGGAGCGGATGTGGTGGTGACAGGCTACAACAATATGGACGGGGTCCAGGCGGTGGCCGATGAGATCAAGGCCATGGGCAAAAAGTCGATGGCCGTGAAGATTAACGGACGGGAGTATTCCAGCGTAAAGGAAGGCTTCGCCGCCATCAAGGCGGAATTGGGACCCGTCAACATCCTCGTCAACAATATGGCCCAGATGCGCCATTTCCCGCCGATTGCCAAGACGACCATCGAGGAGTGGGATGCGGAGGTGAAGCTCTGCCTCAATTCCGCCTTCTACTGCATTAAAGAGGCCTGGGCCGATATGGTTGCCGCCAAGTATGGCCGCATCATCAATATGACCTCCGTGGCCGGCGTCATGGGCGGAGCAGGCCAGACGAGCTACGGGGCAGCCAAGGCAGGTCTCATCGGGTTGGCAAAATCGGTGGCCCTGGAAGGTGCACGGTTCAATATCACTGCCAACTGTGTCCTCGTGGGTACCGCGAATACCGAGGCCTACTACGAGCCGATCCCACAGGAGGTTCGGGAGAAATTCGAGAAGAGGATCGCCATGCGCAGACCTGCCGAACCGGAGGAGATCGCCGATGCCATCGCCTTTGCGGTATCGGACAAGGCCAAGTATATGACCGGCGCCATCGTCAATATGATGGGCGGTCTTGATCTGTTTGTGTTCTAAAGAAAATGTAAACAATAAGATGGGGTTCAAGTTCCCGTAGTTGGCCGGGCTCTTGGACCCCAGACCCCATATCTAAAAAGGCCAATCTTCTGTACATCCGTCCCTTCCAGCGCTCTTGTCCGTTACGCTAAAGGAGAGAGCGCCCTTACGGGTATGATAGACGTGGCCGCGAAATGGCTAATATTCTTGACATCTACATGCGATAGGCTGAGAATATAGCCTGTCGTTCATACTGCGCACCTAAGAAAAACAGAAAGGAGACCGTCATGTCGATTCTTTTTATCCAGAACTGGGACATCATTCAGGGAAAAGAGGATGCCTATGCTCAATTTGTCTCCAAGACATACATTCCGGAGACAACGGCCATGGGCTTAATCTCCGTCGGAGGTTATTATGTGGAAGTGGGTTTCGGTCCACGTGTCATAGCCCTCCATATTATGGAAAATCTTGATGCACTGTCTGCGCTTGTGACGGACAAACGTTTCAAAGACCTTAATCTTCAGCTCAAATCCCTTGTGTACAACTATATCCGGTCCGTCTATGAACCGACGGGAGCGATAAAAAAGACCCAGTACTCGATACAGAAGGGTGTGTGGAAATTGAATCAGTACTATGACCTTCGGCCAGGTGTAAAATCGGCTTACGCCGATTTTGTGGTAAATGAACACCTTCCAATGATGCAGGAGATCGACTACGTTGATGTAACAGGTGGATGGAACACCGTTTTTGGTGGTTTCAGCGAAATCATTTCGGAGTTCACTTTCAAAGATCCTGTCGATATTGGGCGGCTTCTGAACAACGAGAACTTCAGGAGGGTCACGCTGAAACTGAAGAATGAATACGCAGTGAATTATATGAGCCGGGTACTTCGCTCTACAGAACGCTTTGACGAACCCAAGTGGTTTCGTCTTTGATATAACGGAGGTTAGACACCGCTCGATTTGGCCCGTCGGGCGAAGGTTGGCGTCGAGGTCTCGGTTCATTATGCACCGGTTTCCATTGACCAGATGCCCGATGATTTGGATTGAATGGGTTAAAGTTTCTCTGAACAATGCGGTAGGGAGAGAATAATGACTGACAGAATAGATAAATACACCATCTGGTATGACGAGATGGAGGGCTCCGATTTTCCCTATGTGGGTAGGAAGAATGCCGATTTGGGGGATATGATAAAGGCTGGCATCCGTGTGAGCCCGGGTTTCTGCGTCACGATCCTTGCCCACGCAAAGTTCATGGAAGAAACGGGGATCAAGGAAAAGGTGGGCAAGTACATTACCGAGCTTGGTCAGGTAACGTACGAGACCACAAAGAAGGCCAGTGAGTATACGACAGCTTTGATTGGGGCAGGGCAGGTGCCCTCGGAGATAAAAGAGGCTATCCTGGCCGATTATCGAAAGCTCTGTCAACTCTCCCATGGCCAGGATGTGCCTGTCGCTGTCAGTAATAGCGGACCCCTATTGATGCCCGGCCAGAT
>CAYOYU010000201.1:3547-9166 GCA_964408265.1 uncultured Syntrophorhabdaceae bacterium | reverse complement strand
TGATAAAGGTTTTCGCCATTATTTTCTTCTTCATCTGGAAAAGGGGTACCTTCCCGCGGCTCAGATACGACCACATCATGAACTTTGGATGGAAAGTACTGCTTCCCCTTGCCCTCCTCAATGTAGTGATCACTGCCCTGCTCGTGGCAATGGGGGTGCTGTAATGATCATACCATTACTGAAGGGGCTGCGCTTAACCATAAGCAGGCTTTTCACGAAGCCCATAACTATTCAGTATCCCGAAGAGAAACACAAGGTTCCGGAGCGCTGGAGAGGGGTCCACTACTTCAGGAAGAATGAGAAGGGTGAAACCACATGCGTCGCCTGCGGACTGTGCGTGGCAGTCTGTGCGAACAAATGTATAACTTTGCAGATTGGCGAAAGGCCTGATGGAACGCGCTATCCCCTGAAATATGAGATTGACCCTTGGCGTTGTATTTATTGCGGATTCTGCCAGGACGCATGTCCTGTCAACGCGATCAATCTGGGTAAGGATTACGAGCAAGCCTATTACCGGAAAGAGGATTTCGTTCTCGACACAAAGAAACTCCTCTCCATGTACGAGGAAAAAGTATGATGGCTATCGGGTTCAAGTGGTTCATTTTCGTTGTGGCGGCATTAATGGCCACGGGTTCCTCTCTTATGATGGTAACAAGACGAAATCCCATTCACAGCGCCCTATGGCTCATCGTGACCTTCTTCTCTGTCGCGGTACTTTACCTGCTCCTTAATGCTACTTTTCTGGCTGTGGCGCAGGTGATGGTCTACTCCGGGGCTATAATGATGCTCATCCTTTTTGTGATCATGTTAGTCCATCTGGAAGGTAGTGCCGAGCCTGCTCGGAAATTCTCCTTCCCAAAACTCGTAGGAGGGATGATCACGATTCTTCTGTTCCTGCAAGTCATCCTTGGCGTATCTGCCTTTCAAAGCGTTGGGAAGAAGGGGATCTACACACCTGAGGCTGTCATGAATCCTGGCAATGCTCAAGTGGTGGGAAGCGTGCTCTACGGAAAATACGCATTCACCTTCGAGGTCGCATCGATTCTGCTCCTAGTGGGTATACTGGGTGCTGTGGCGCTGGCCAAGAAGCAGAAAGATGAGGAGAGATAATGTTGCCTGATATACCACAGGGACTTTACTACCTACTGGGGGCAGTACTTTTCACCATCGGCGCCATAGGGGTTATCACCAGGCGGAATGCCATCATTATCTTCATGTGCATCGAACTGATGCTTAACGCAGTTAACCTCACCTTTATCGCCTCGGGAAACTTTCTCAATTCCCTTGATGGGGTGATATTCGTATTCTTCATTATGGCAGTCGCAGCAGCCGAGGCTGCTGTGGGTCTCGCGATTTTTGTGTTGATATTCAGGCTCAAAGGAACGGTTAACGTTGATGATGTCCATTTGCTCAAAGGTTAAGGGGTTTTTAAATGGCTGACTTTATATGGCTCATACCAGTATTCCCTGCCATCGGTTTTCTTATCAACGGGCTATTCGGAGTCCGGTTCTCGAAGGGAATGACGGCATGGGTCGCGTGTCTTTCCGTAATCTTCTCCTTTGTGGTATCAGCTCTTATCTTTATCGAGTTTCTCGGACTGGCGCCCGACGGAAGAGTCTTTGAGAGAACCGTTTTTGACTGGATTGTATCGGGCGATTTCAAAACCCAGATAGGGTTCAGGATTGACGCTCTTTCCATTATCATGTGTCTCATTGTTTCTGGCGTCGGCTCGCTTATCCACATCTATTCAGCCGGCTATATGCATGATGATCCCGGCTTCAGACGGTACTTTACCTATCTGAACCTCTTCGTGTTTATGATGCTTATTCTCGTGACTGCCGACAATATCCTGCTCATGTTTGTGGGATGGGAGGGCGTGGGTCTCTGCTCGTACCTCCTTATCGGGTTCTGGTATGAGAAGGACTCCGCTGCCAACGCGGGTAAGAAGGCGTTCATAGTGAACAGGATCGGAGATTTCGGTTTTCTCCTTGGCATGTTTCTGCTCGTAGTGACCTTGGCGGGACATGGAGTCTGGACCCTGAAGTATGCTGAGCTTCAGGCAAATGCCCACCTAATCGGACCTACTCTGGCGACGGCGATTACTCTCCTTTTCTTCGTGGGTGCCACGGGGAAATCGGCACAGATACCGCTCTACATATGGTTACCCGACGCAATGGAAGGCCCCACCCCGGTGAGCTCGCTAATCCATGCTGCCACAATGGTGACCGCAGGCGTCTACATGATCGCGAGGCTTAATTTTTTCTACGCCATGGCTCCAACCACGCTCTATGTGGTTACGATCATTGGATTGTTGACAGCCTTCTTTGCTGCGACCATTGGATGCGCCCAGTACGACATAAAGAGGGTCCTCGCGTACTCCACAGTGAGCCAGCTTGGCTACATGTTTGTCGGTGTGGGGGCGGGAGCATATGCGGCCGGCATCTTCCACCTTATGACGCATGCCTTCTTCAAGGGGCTTCTCTTCCTGGGCGCCGGAAGCGTCATGCATGCCATGAGTGGCGAGCTCGACATGAGGAAAATGGGAGGGCTCAGGAAGAAGATTCCCGTTACCTATTGGACGTTCTTTATTGCTTGCCTTGCTATAGCGGGTGTGCCAGGGCTCTCGGGATTCTTCAGCAAAGACGAAATACTGTGGATGGCTTACAGCAAGAGTGGTGGCAATATGGTATTCTGGCTGCTGGGGGCTGCTACCGCAGGACTTACAGCGTTTTACATGTTCAGGATGTTCTTCAATACCTTCTTCGGAGAGTGCAGGGCCTCGGAGGAGGTGAAACACCACATACATGAATCTCCAAAGATCATGACACTTCCCCTAGTGGTGCTTGCAATCCTTTCTGTGGTTGGTGGATATGTTGGTGTTCCACATCTTCTTGGGGGAGAGAATAGAATCGAGAAATGGCTGGAGCCTGTTTTTGGGGCTCATAAACCAGCGGCCATGCACGCCGGCGGGATCGACATCGTCGGTAATGCCTATGCCTCCGCTGAAGGGGCCGGGCATGCGGCAGGGAGTTCAGCTGAGGGTACCCTCATGGTGATGGCAATTGTCATTGCTTTCATCGGGATCTTCGTCGCCTACCTCTTTTATATCAAGAATCCTGAGCTACCGAAAAAGTTTGTCGCTAAGTGGCACGGACTTTTCCACGTGGTTCACAACAAGTACTTTGTTGATGAGTTCTATGGCTTCATCTTTGTGAAGGGACTCTTCAAGCTGGGAGCCTTCTGCAAGAATTTTGTGGATGAGGTGATTATAGACGGAACCATTAACGCCGTGGTATCGCTGCTGGATATCGTAGGAAGCGTTATCCGGCGCATACAGAGCGGCATCATGGAAGGTTATGCCTTTGCGATGATTGTAGGTGCGATTATCGTGGTTGGATACCTTATTGTGAGAGTGGCCTTGTGAAGGTGCATAGATGACCGAAACCTCTTTTCCTATTCTTAGTATACTCATTTATCTTCCCTTGCTCGGGGCAGTCATTCTGCTCGCCGTGAATCGAAAGAATACCCTTTTGATCAAGTCCCTCACACTTGTCTTCAGCCTCATAGAGCTGGCGGTATCAATTCCACTCTTCTTCCTTTTCGACGAAAAGGCGAAAGGTATGCAGTTTGTTGAAAAAGCGGGTTGGTTTCCAGAGTGGGGGATAAGCTATTTCCTGTGAATAGACGGGATTAGCCTCCTGCTAGTGTTATTGACGACTTTTCTAACGGTGATCTGCGTTTTATGCTCGTGGAAGAGCATAGAGGAACGGGTCAAGGAATACTATATAACCTTCCTCTTCCTCGAGACGGCTATGATAGGTACGCTCTGCTCCCTTGATCTCGTCCTCTTTTATGTTTTCTGGGAACTCATGTTGATCCCTATGTACCTCCTTATTGGTATCTGGGGCGGCCCGAGAAGGATATATGCTGCGATAAAATTCTTCCTCTTTACCATGGCGGGCAGCGTGCTGATGCTTATCGCAATCATCGCGCTCTACTTCTACTACTATAAGACTACGGGTGTATACACGTTCAATGTGCTGGAACTGTACAAGGCGAACATACCCTTCGTGAACCAGCAGTGGTTTTTCGCCGCCTTTGCACTTTCATTCGCGATAAAGGTCCCCATGTTCCCGGTTCATACGTGGTTGCCCGACGCACATACTGAGGCCCCGACAGCAGGCAGCGTTATCCTTGCGGGAGTTCTTCTGAAGATGGGCACCTACGGTTTCCTTAGGTTCGCAATTCCGCTTTTTCCCGCCGCCGCCTTTGACGCTGTGCCGGTCATATCAGTGCTGGCGCTGATAGGGATTATTTACGGGGCCATAGTCAGCATGATGCAGCCTGACCTGAAGCGGCTGATTGCCTTCTCCAGTGTGAGTCACCTCGGGTATGTGATGCTGGGAATGTTTGCCTTCAACATGCAGGGCCTTGAGGGCAGCATCTACCAGATGCTCAATCACGGGATCAGCACGGGCGGCCTCTTCCTTATCGTGGGGATGGTGTATGAGAGAAGACACACCAGGATGATTGCCGATTTTGGGGGGCTCGCAAAGGTGATGCCGGTCTTTGCGGTATTCTTCATGATCGTAACCCTCTCTTCTATTGCTTTGCCTGGTACTAACGGGTTTGTAGGGGAGTTTCTGATACTACTGGGTACATTTAAGAGTAATATGGTCTACGGGATACTGGGTACCACAGGCGTTATACTGGGCGCGGTTTATATGCTCTGGATGTTCCAGAGGGTTATGTTCGGTGTGGTGACGAAGGAAGAGAATAGGATTTTGAAAGACCTCGGGAAAAGAGAGGTTCTGATAATGGTGTCCATGGTCTTTTTTATCATCCTCATGGGCGTCTATCCGAAGATGTTTTTCAACAAGATGGATACCACCGTTGCCGATTATCTGGCATTTGTGAAAGCAAAGAGCCAGCAACAGAGTCTGCTCCAGCCAGGGGAAGGACAGATTGACTTGGCAATTAAGCTAGTGGATGTAAAGAAATAGGGGTGCCGGTCTTATGGATGTTGTGAATCCCGCTTCAGAATTCAGATGGGTCCTGCCCGAAATCATCCTCACCTCATGGGCACTCCTCGCACTCCTAATAGGTGTATTTGGAAGGGCGGTATCCTCGGCGCGGGTCTGCGGCCTAATAACGCTAGTCGGATCTCTTTCAACTCTCTACTGCGCTCTTGGCCTGTGGGGAGCTAAGCTGGATATCTTCAGCGGGCTTTACACGATAGATAACTTCGGGACCTTTTTCAAGATACTCGTGTTGATCATGCTGAGCCTGATCGCGATCATATCCCTGCGGTATACCGAAAGGGAAGAGATCGCTTCCGGGGAGTATTACTCGCTTCTGATGTTCGGGGTCCTGGGGATGATGGTAATGGTTTCATCACATCACTTCGTGACTATTTTTATCGGCCTCGAGGTAATGTCCATATCCATTTATGTTCTCTGCGGCCTGATGAAAAAGAAACTGTCGTCGGTGGAAGCATCGCTAAAGTACTTCCTATTGGGAGCATTTGCTACGAGTTTTCTTCTGTACGGAATGGCCCTGATTTACGGCTCCACTGGCATCGTCGATGCTGCGCAGCTGAAAGAGTTTTTTGCTGCCAAA
>CAYOYU010000201.1:0-3537 GCA_964408265.1 uncultured Syntrophorhabdaceae bacterium | reverse complement strand
TATTCGTCTCTCATGTTTTTTATCGGTATGGGTCTTCTGCTTGTAGGGTTCGGGTTCAAGATAGGGTCGGTGCCGTTTCACATGTGGACTCCAGATGTGTACCAGGGGGCCCCGACATCCATAACAGCGTACATGGCGACGGGCGTGAAGGCGGCGGCATTTGCAGCACTACTTCGGGTCTTCTATACTGGCTTCCTGTCGTTTCAACCAGGTTGGTCAGGCATCATCTGGTTCATAGCTGTGCTTACGATGTGCGTGGGCAACATAACAGCGCTCGCACAACGTGACATCAAACGCCTTTTGGCCTACTCGAGTATCGCTCATGCAGGATATATACTGGTGGCTTTTGTGACTGGGGACGGTGGCTTCTCGGCAAGTATCCTTTATTACCTCCTTGCGTATACGTTCATGAATATCGGTGCCTTCACGGTGGTGATCGTCCTGGGAAGAAAGGGCGAGGAAAATACGGATATAGAGAGCTACGCGGGTCTGGGAGTGCGGCATCCTTTCGTAGCGCTTTGCATGAGCATTTTTCTTCTGTCCCTCGCAGGCATACCGCCGCTGGCAGGTTTTGCGGGGAAATTTTATGTCTTCAGCGCTGCGGTCAAGGCCCAGTATTACTGGCTGGCCGTCATCGGCGTTCTAAACAGTGTTGTGGCGGTTTTCTACTACCTGAGAGTGATGATGTACATGTACTTTAAGGAGCCTATGCGCGAAATAGGTGTGATAGAGACTGCCCCGCAGTACGCCATTGTTATGCTGATCTGCATATGGGCGGTGTTGCAGATAGGTATCTTTCCGAGAGAATTCCTGCTCATAGCGCAGAAGTCCGTAGCGCTTTTCATCTGAGCTTTCTGTCGAAACCCGGTAGCAATTTGAAGCAGAAGAGTGGTTAACTTTGGGCGATCGCGGCCGCTGGTTTGTAAGGTTGGCTGTCTGTCGGAACGGAGCGGACCCGGTCATATTTCCTTGGATAGGGAAAGGGCTGACCCTGGTTCGTTAGCTGGGCGGAAAGTACAGACCACTCCTGAGGAATTAGATAGGTAAAAGGATTGGACTCTAAATGAGAAAGGAAAGGCAGGCCCTGGTGCCAGGGCCTGCCTTGGCTTACGCTTTTACGACGTTCGCAGCCTGAGGGCCTTTAGGTCCGTCGACCACATCAAACTTGACCGATTGCCCCTCGGAGAGGGTCTTAAAGCCGTTCTCCTGGATAGCCGAGAAATGAACAAATACATCCTTGCCTTCATCTGTGGTAATGAACCCAAACCCCTTAGACTCGTTGAACCACTTCACTTTTCCTGTTGCCATGCTGGTAAACCCTCCTTGTAGTAATTAAAGAGCGGAGGCTTGTAATAATAAAGCGGAAAGCAAGGCTCCGCCAGCCTTGCTTGCAGAAATAAAACAAAACCCCCTTTTACCCCGTAATCTGTATTTTGCCACGGAAATTTCAGTTGGTCAAGAATAACAGTGAAAGAATTGGCTTAATTTGAGGATATTTGTTAGATTTTGCCAGCAAAGGGGGAATGGGTGCATCTTTTGTTGTCGAGTGGACTCCATTAACCCATAGGGCGGCAAATAAGCTGGGCGGAAGGGGGTGGTATGAAGAGCTATCGCAAGGAGTTTTGGTTCGAGCTTCCCACTCGCTGTGGCTACGTGAACATCACGGAAGAGGTGGCGCAATGTCTGGAAGAGAGCGGTGTGAAGGAGGGGCTAGTCCTGGTCAACGCTATGCATATTACGGCATCGGTGTTCATAAATGATGATGAACGTGGTCTTCACCAGGATCTTGACGATTGGCTCGAAAAACTGGCACCTCATGAACCGGTATCTCAATACCGGCACAATGTCGGCGAGGATAATGCCGATGGCCATCTTAAGCGCTCCATCATGGGGCGGGAAGTGGTAGTGGCTGTCAGTGGGGGCAAACTGGACTTGGGGCCGTGGGAACAGATCTTCTACGGGGAGTTCGACGGGCGCAGAAGAAAAAGGGTACTGGTGAAGATAATAGGGGAGTGACGTGGGAGCAGCAATAGTGAGGAGAAAAATGGGAGCGCAGGGTTATGTTTCATGCTATAATCGGTGATGTCCTTCATCGCCGATCTCCACGTCCATTCGCATTACTCGAGGGCTACGAGTCGAGACATGGTGCCGCAGGGTCTGTGGCGTTGGGCACAGTTAAAAGGTATTAGTATCATCGGCACTGGCGATTTCACCCATCCGCAGTGGTTCAAGGAACTGACAGATAAACTGGACCCTATGGGAAATGGGCTGTTCAGCTTGAAGAAAGGTTTTCAAGACGGTTACGTTCCTGAATCCTGCAGGGGGGATGTCTCCTTTCTGCTTACCGGTGAGATCAGTTGTATCTACAAGAAGAATGGCAGGACTCGGAAGGTTCACTGTCTGGTCCTGGTGCCTGATTTTGCCACAGCCGCCAAGGTCAATGTGGTACTCGCCGGCATAGGGAACATCTCCTCTGACGGCAGGCCCATACTTGGGCTGGACGCGAAAGAACTCCTGAAGATAGTCCTGCAAGCCTCTTCCGACTCCGTTTTCGTCCCTGCCCACATCTGGACGCCGCATTTCTCGGTTTTTGGGGCGGCTTCAGGGTTCGAGTCTCTTGAGGAATGTTTCGAAGAGCTTTCTCCGCATATTTTCGCTGCCGAAACGGGTCTATCCTCGGATCCCGCCATGAACTGGCGTTGGTCAGTACTCGACGGGATCACCCTGATCTCGAACTCGGATGCGCATTCTGCAACAAAGATCGGTCGGGAAGCAAATGTATTCGAAACCGACTTCTCTTACCGAGGAGTGACGGATGCGATCAAAACGAGAAGAGGCTTTCAGGGAACAATAGAGTTCTTTCCTGAGGAAGGAAAATACCATTATGATGGCCACCGGCCCTGCAACGTGAGTCTCCCTCCCGGTGAATCGATCCGACACGGATTGAGGTGTCCTGTTTGCGGTGGGAAGGTGACCATAGGGGTTATGCATAGGGTCGAGAAGCTGGCCGACCGCGAAGTGGGTTTTATGCCGCCAGGCGTACCTGGTTATCGGTCAGTGATTCCGTTGACAGAGCTTCTGTCAGAGACGATGAAGGTCGGACCAACAAGTAAGGCCGTGAATACTGAGTATATGTACCTACTCACAAGGATGGGCAGCGAGTTCCATATCCTCCTTGATGCACCCCTCGCTGAAATCCAGCGAACAGGACCTCCGCTGTTGGGAGAAGCTATTTCAAGAATGCGGCAGGGCAAAGTCAATATCGAGCCGGGATACGACGGCGAATATGGTAAGGTCAGAATATTCGAGGCAATCGAGAGGAAAGCGTTAAAGGGGCAAGGAACGCTGCTCTAGGGCGGCAGTGAGTGACCCGGATCTTCTCTGTGAACAAGGCCGGCTGGTATGTTATGTCTGAAATACTCCAGGGATTAAATGAATCTCAGAGGGCGGTGGTCACAACTGTGAAGGGACCCGTTCTTGTGGTGGCGGGTCCGGGAACGGGCAAGACCCTCACTATCGTCCGGAGGATTGTCCACC
>CAYOYU010000200.1:8811-9197 GCA_964408265.1 uncultured Syntrophorhabdaceae bacterium | reverse complement strand
TAGTCTCGAGAATCCCGTAGGGCATGCATATCTTCACCCAGCTCGTTATGTCCCCTATCTCGATTGACAACTCGCAAAGGTTCACAACCTCCTCGGTGGATACCATGGTGATGTAGTTGGGATTAATCTCAGACCTGGAATACTTGCATGTTATCCCGTAAACGGGGGTCCAGGCCTTCTCCATCTCAGCGGAGACGAGGTCGATAAGCTTCTTGATCACATTGAACTCAATCTTGGTGAATTCCCTTCCTTCAATTTTCGGCGCCGATATGGAGGAACTTCCGAAGACCGTCTCGAGGACGGAAAAGATCATCTTGGCATCGAAGATGACAATGAAGAAGCCCTTCAGACCTTCGGTGACGACAATATTCATATTCGTGGGCAGA
>CAYOYU010000200.1:7735-8801 GCA_964408265.1 uncultured Syntrophorhabdaceae bacterium | reverse complement strand
GGAGTGTCTTGATAACGTCACCATATTCCACATACTGGAGCGGCTCGAGCCCTATCTCCACCTCCTTCTCGATAAAAAGAGACAAAGCAGATCGGAAGGATTTGGAAAATCTGTCATAAATGAACTCAAGGGCAGGCAGACGTTCTTTTTTGTTTTTCGTGTAACGGACGAAGTCGAAGGATTGGGCCTCAACCTTCTCTTCGGCAACCACTTCCGTTTCCGTTTCAATGTCTCCCTCGGAGATTCCCTTCAAGAGAGCATCAATTTCTTCCTGGCTCAGTATCTGGTCCATGTTGCCTCTTACTGTATTATGAGGTCCGTAATGTATACGGCCTTTACTTCAGACCCATCCTTAAAAAGGCCCTTCAACCCCTCGTGAATTTCCTTTTTCAAGGCCTCCCGGTGCCTCACATCCATGAGCACCTCCGGAGCCTTGGTCCCCAGGATGGACAACACCCTGTCCCTCATGGCCGGAACCATCTTCTTGGCCTCCCCTTGTATTTTTGGATCCTTCAACTCTACGCCGAGAGAAACCTTGGCATATTTCGTGGAGTTGCCGGAAATATTGAATACGAAAGGGTCAAGAACGACAATGGGTCCTACGGGCTGCTTTTTCGCATCTGCCGCCGGAGCGATTGCCGCCGGATGGAGTTTGTTTAAAAGCTTGTCTCCCAGAAAGACATATCCAGCCCCCGCGGCCATGACTATGACAAGCATTGCTGAAAGCAGGATCAGCCGGAACTTGCCGCCTTTTCCATTTTCAGGTTGTTCTTCCGTTGTATTTTCCTGTTTCGACTCTTCCGCCATGGAATCCTCCTTAGTGGCGGTAAAGAGCAATAGTTGTGCCATGAAGAGAAGGGATAGAATAGGCAAGGAATTAAGGCGCCGAGTGTACGCGTGGACCAGGGACAGATAAGGAGAGAAAATTCAACGGTTAATCGACAAAGTCTTTGTTCCCTGCTGCCTTCCACCATTCTTTCTGTAAAACCCGCGCCAGAGTATTCCACCCGAACCCCCGACCCCTAGAACCCGGTTCCCGGACCTTCATGTGCGCTACTCCGACAGT
>CAYOYU010000200.1:6332-7725 GCA_964408265.1 uncultured Syntrophorhabdaceae bacterium | reverse complement strand
TGCCGTCCCCTTTATATTGCCTTTTAGCTTCTGCCGGATTTTTGTCTTATCTCTTTATGTTCATCAGTTCCTGCAGAATTTCATCCGTTGTGGTGATTACCCGCGAATTGGCCTGGTACCCTCTCTGGGCAATGATCATCTTCACGAACTCGCCTGCAAGATCGACGTTGGACTGTTCCAGGGAATTCGGATTGATCTGACCTAGGCCGCTTTCGCCGGGTGCGTTCGTATAGGCGTTGCCGGATTCTATTGTCTTACCGAAGAGGTTACCGCCCTCTCTCGTGAGCCCCTCGGGGTTATTGAAGTTGGCGAGGGTAATCTGGTAGAGATCAAGAATCTGTCCGTTCGAGTAGTGACCTGAAATAACGCCCGACTGGTCCACCGTAACATTCGTCAGAGTTCCGGGAGGATAGCCATCCTGAGTCTGGGAATTCGTCTTCGATGCTATGGGCTACTGGGTGCTGGATCCGCCACCTGAACCGCTCCCCATGGTGAGATAGATCATCTGGCCGGGCTCGGCACCCTGGGAGAAGTTGAAGGAGATCTCCTGGGGCTCTCCCCCTGCTATGAGAACACCATTGTTATTGAAGGTCAGGTAGCCCCACTTCACGTCCGTATCCTGCCCCGAGGCCGAATCGGTACCACTCAGTTCCGCATGCCATTCCCATACGTTCGTCTGGGCTGCGCCTGATACCTCTTCATAGGCCTTCCTGAAATAGACGGTGATGACATGGCCCTGGCCGAGAGAGTCGTAGGCAGTGATGGAAGATGAGTAATTGGAGGTGGTGGAGGGGTTGTCGTTGGTGTTCACATACTGTGACTCAAACCCGGAGATGCCGAAAGTCTCCGGAGGGTTGCCCACACCTGTTTCCTGGAGTATGTAGCCGGCAGGGTCCGCCATGGTCACATCGAGGCCGCTGCCCGCCCAGTTTGTCATGATGCCTCTGTGCGAGGACACGAGACCCGTGTATGCTTTGGTGGTAACATTTCCATCAGGAAGGGTGGTGTTGACGGACATATTCATGGAGCTTCCATAGAGACTCGTATTCTCCTTATCTGTAGCAGTCCACCCTATGCTGCCCGAGTTAAGCCCCGTATCCTGGACAATAACGTCAAGACCGTCGGTATTCGAGGTGAGGGTCAAGAGGTCACTGCCTGCGCCCCCCGCGGAGGCTACAACGTGGGTAGTTGCCGTCTGAGCGTTGATGGCGGCCACAAGGCCCGCGATATTTGCGACATTGTTGAGTGTGATGTCAACGCCGTTGATGGTAACTGTACCGTTCAGGTTGTAGGTCGGTGCATTGGTACCGGTATGGGTGATGGCTGCCGCCAGGTTGTTGGTAATAGTCATGGTGTAGTCCCCTGCCCTCGGGTACTTGCCTGCACTCCCCGC
>CAYOYU010000200.1:0-6322 GCA_964408265.1 uncultured Syntrophorhabdaceae bacterium | reverse complement strand
ACGTTATTGCCCACGTTCGAGATGGCGCCTATGGCCCCTTTCCAGGCTGCGTCGGATTGCAGGTTAACAGCCATGCCCACGTTTTCAGTCTTCTTCGGTTCGCTTGGCTCCGGCGAAATGACGATGTTCTTGTCAACGCCGAAGGGAGAGTTGGTGGACCTGTCAATCTGTTTTCCCTGGAGTATGTAGCCTTCGGGGTTTGTCATGGTACCTGTTTTATCGAACCGGAACTGGCCTGCCCTCGTGTAGTAGTCCTGGCTCATGTCAGGCGACTTTACGATGAAGAAACCTGTTCCGCCTATTGCCAGGTCAGTCGATTCGCTGGTAGTTTCGAAGGAACCCTGAGCGAAAAGAGTATCCACCGATGCCAGGGCTGACCCGCGGCCCACCTGGCAGGTTCCGGAGGCTCCGTAGATGGACTGGTATAGAACATCCTCGAAGGTTGCCCTCTGTGCTTTGAAGCCAACGGTATTGACGTTTGCGATGTTGTTGCCCACCACGTTGATGGAGTCACTGTTTGAAACAAGACCGCTGATTCCCGAAAATAGTGAACTTAACATTGTTTGTACCTCCTATTGCTTTATTTGTTTAATTTTGTCTGTCGAATATGTTTCTCCACTGCCGGAAACCATCACAAAACCTGTATCGCTCGATTGAATCCCTGTGACCAGTCTGAAGACAGAACTGTTTAAAGCCACTTCCTGACCCTTCTTAAAAGCCTTCGCCGCGATGAGCACGCTGTTGTCGCCCTGATATGTGTACGTCAGGGGCTCGCCCTTATTCATCGTGACCCGGCTGATCTCTCCCGTGCTGGTATCCTGCATGGCAAGGATAACCTGGTCATAGTCAGCCTGCGGGGCAAAAGATATCTCGTCGCCTTTTGTCATGATCTTGCTGTCAACGTTCATCTTTTTGCCTATTGCGGAAACCCATTGGGAAATATTGCCTTTCTCCGCCGCCGTTTTCATGGCATCCAGGGAACTGGAGATGTTCTGAAGCTGTTCGACCTGAGTGAGTTGAGCCATTTGGGTCATGAATTGATCAGCCTTCATGGGGTCCATGGGGTCCTGATATTTCAACTGCGCTACGAGGAGCTGTAGAAAAGCATCCTTGCTAATTACGTTCGAAGCCGAAAGGCCCGTCTGACTCGAACTGGTGGTGCCCGTACTGCCCGTTACATTCTGAATGCTCATAACACCTCCTTACACAAAGGTTTCCAGGAACTCTACGAAACCGTCCTGCTCTTTTCCTTTTCCATTCTGCCGCTTTTCCGGATTTCTCTGATCTCTCTTCTGGAAATTCCTGTCCCCTTCGGGATCAACAAATATGCTGGCAGTGATGTTCCTGGTCTCCAGGTGACGCACGATCTCTTCCTTCTGCGCCTGGAGAAGATTCATCAGCCCTTCACTTGCCGTCTTTATCTCTACAGATATCCTCTGACCATCGTCTTTCAAACCGACGAGCAACGTCCCTTCATCCATCTTCAGCCGGACCGTCATGTCAGTGGAACTGTTCCTCTGGGAATAATCCTGTGCTATTTTCTCTATTCTATCCGTCATGGTTGCAAGGAAGTGTGTCTTGTCTGATTTGCCGGCGTGTTCGCCCTCCCGGTTTGGAGCGGTTTTCGCCATATCGCCTTGGGGGGTGAAATCTTTCTGTTCCTTGCCGGCAGTAACGTCCCTGTCCTTGCCTCCGGGGATGGAGACAGCTTTATCCTCAGCCGCTGCCTCGGAAACCTCCAACTTCCGGGACCCGTCAGAAACAGGGTGTGCCTTATTGGTCAACTCGGCTGTTTCCTGGGTCACGGGCGCGTAAGTCGCTGGTTGCCCTGAGTCGACACTCTTCTGTACGGAATGATCGCCGCGTCCCGCAGGGGACGGTGTGCTTTCCGCGGCCGGTCTGTTTCCGGGCGAATCATCTACGGGGGGCTTTGTGACGGATTCGGGCATCGGCCTCGGCGTGGTCCCTGCGGACGGTCCGTTTTGGGAAGTCTTCCTGCTCTCATCTGTCGGTTCCCCGACGGAGAGTGTCGTCGTCGTTTCTTTCCCTTTCTCGCCTGAAAGGGTCTTCAGCGATGGGGTGCTCCTCTTCGCTTCCTCCGGGATTGGTTCCCGAGCCTGCCTGTAGGTGGAAAGGTTCTGCGGAACCGCGGCAGACTCGTCATCAGGTGTACCATCAAAGGTCTTCTTCGATTGCACGCCAGTTTCCGGAGAATAATGCACTCCCGCAGTGACCACGGCATTCTTCAATTGGGTGCGGTCTTCCGTAGCAGCGTGGAAGTCTGCTCTGGGATCCACCGCCGTCATTGCTCCTTTCTCCGTCAATGATCCGGTAAGGGGCTGCACTGGAGAATCAGCGGGATGGCCGCTGCCAGGCTCCGCCGATGAGAAAGCGTCACTGCCCGCGGAACTTCCGATGTTTTCGTCTGAAGTCCGGGAAGATACCCCAAGGTTCTGATTGTTGAAAGTGTTCCTGGAGTCACCTGTCATGCGCTTCAGGAAATCCTGCGAGGCATAGATGCTGTTCATTGGAACCGACCCGCTCTCATCTGTTTCCGGTGCGTTTGCTGTTCCCCTTCCCGCCGTTTCTAGAGAAAAGGAGGCGGGAAGACTGGTCTCGGGCCTAATCCCGGCAGCTGCTCCCTCCTCTAAATGGAGCACTTCCATGGAGGCCAAAAGCTTCGGCATCCGCGGCGGCACCTGCCCATCCTGAAGACCGGTTTCACCCGTGGCAGAGGAGACGGCGGTCTCGAGGGATGCCGTCTTCCCCTGGACAGTGATGAAAGGTATGGTCTCCTTCACGCTTCCGGGGAACCTCTTCTCCCGGCTCGTCACATTCTTTCTATCCTGAGTGAAATCAACTCTATCTTTATTGTCGACGATGCGAACCCCGGAGGCCGATGCGAAGAGAAGAGGGGATAAATCAGGAGATACTTCGGGGCCGATGACTCCTGGAGGAAGATCTTTGGCAGCAGCCTGCCTTGTCTCCCTCGTCCCTGTATCTATCCTGTTATTCGCCTCACCGCCTGAAATACCCCGGTTTCGCCCTGCCCCTGCGGAATTGGGAGGAACCGCCTTCGCTTCCTCTTTCGCGGCGGGGACCACCTGCTCTGCGGTACTGTTCCGGTTCTCCGAGGGCGAGATATCCTGCGAGGCCGGGGAAGGTCCGGTAAGGAATTTTCCCATCATCTCCCGAACAGAGATGAGGCCGGCGGCAAGACTTGCTTCCGTTGAATGGCCCTTTTCCCCTGGGATCTCCAGTTTCTCCTTCTCTTCAGGACCAACGGTGGATGTCCTTCCTTCAGTCGTAGGCTGAACGATGTCCCTCGCCGGAACACCCGGAATGAATGACTGTACGAGATCTCGCGGTGCCGCCTTTGAACCGGTCCCGGCACGGGGCGTTTCAGCTGTCTCTAAGCCGGCATGCACGGGAGCCGCGGTGGCTTCATCTATATTCACAGAAACTTGAGGATCGGCTGGTTGAACGGACTCGGCAGAGATACTCCTCGCGGAAGCCCCCTTCATGAGCAACCGCACAAGGTCTGGTTGCACTGTTTTGGAATCCGCTGTCTGCCGGGAGGCCCTGACTGAACCCGTCGTATATGCTTCCAGGACGGCGGCTTCGTCGGGTCCACAAACCGGTGTGCCCTTCCGGACCAGATCCGTCTTCGAGTCCCTGTTCCCCGTCCCTTCCCTGGTGGCCTCGCCACTGCCGGACCCGTCCCGGGTGAAAGAGGATTGTCCCGATAAATCATCAGCAAGGTCATGCGGTTCTGCCGCGACATCGGCAGAACTCGTCCCGAGAGGTGCTGTCCTGCCGGCCACCGAAGGCAGGGAAGTGGCCGAAGCAAAGAGGGCAGCGACGGAGAGCGGTTGTTCATTGCAGTTCGACCCTATATCGGGAATTGATGCCCTCACGGGAACCGCGGCAACGTCAGGAGCAGAATTGTTCATGTTGGGAATCTTTAAGCCGCCTGTGCCGGAGGGTGCGGAGGGTGCGGAAGTTCCCTTGCCGATGGGAATTGAAACGGAGGCACCCTCAGCCGCAGGAACACCCGTCCCCCTTGTGGATGGAACCGCGGTGCCGGTCTTTTCGGTAGTCCCTGCAACCCCTTCAGCTCCAACGGGAGCCGTCCCCTGTTCGCCCATCTTCTGGGCGAGAAGATTCAGGAATTCTCCTCCCTTCAGAGTCTCAGGGGCCGTCCCATCGGCTTCGACCAATTGCCTTGCAAAGGTGGTGCGGCTGAAGAGGAGCAGGTTGAGAAGGGTTTCTTCCATGATTGGAGCTTAAATCAAAAGGCGTGCCACAATGCCTTTTCCAATCATTTCAGCCTGTTATATCACCTTAGAAAACCCGAAGGTTCAAGAAAGCGAGGAAAATAATTCCGAAGGGGGAAAACTTTTCCTAGGGAAAATCAGAAATTCTCCGCCTTCTGATGCCCGTGGTAGATGTAATGCGAGTGACGGTGACTGTGGGCCGTAGGACCGTGGTAATGCATGTGCTCATGGATCAGATTTACCTTCAACAAGAGGTCCTGGTCTTGGAGGATCTCATCCGCCGACCCTACCTTTTCTATGGTGTGCTCTTCAGAAATTACGGCAACGGTGGGCTGGAACTCACTTACGAGCGTGAGGTCGTGGGTGCTGATGAAGATGGTCTTCCCCGCCTCATTGAGGGATAGAATAAGTTCTGTGAGGAAGCACTGGGTTCTCGGATCGAGTCCGTTGAGTGGCTCATCGAGAAGCAGCACCTGAGGGTTCATAGTAAGCACCGAACCGATGGCTACCCGCTTCTTTTCGCCTCCTGAGAGCATGTACGGGGGCCTCTCTTTCAAGGCTTCAATGTCAAGCATCTTCATCACCTGCCCCGTTCTGTCCAGGGCCTCATCTTCGGCCAGACCCATCTGCAGGGGACCGAAAAGCAACTCATCCTGAACGGTGGGGCAGAAGAGTTGAACATCCGAATCCTGGAAGACATACCCCACTCCCTCCCTGAAGAACTGCAAGAAGTTTCTCTCTTTCAAAGACTCTTCCTTCACCGCCCGGCCTCTGAAAAAAACTCCTCCCGAGGAGGGATGGATCAACCCGCCCATGACCCGTAGAAGCGTCGACTTCCCGCTGCCGTTGGCTCCTATGACGGCAAACTTCTCCCCCTCTCCGATTCCCAGGCTCACCCCTGAAAGAGCAGGAATCCGTCCGTAATAGCTGTAACTCACATTCTCAACTGCTATGATAGGTTCCAAGTCTGCCTCACATGATAAAGATCAACAAAGCTGCTGCGCAGAATGATGCCAGTGCCGCCATGTCCTTCCTTTTAAGCTTCCCGCAGGCAAGGAGTGTCACATCGCCGGAATATCCCCGGGCTCTCATGGCATCGTAGACATCTTCACATCTTTTTCCCGTCTTCTTCAGGAGGAATACCATTCTCCCTGCAGCCCAGTCCCTCGCCTCCACCCTATCAACCGCAACGCTCCTGCCTTTCCTTGCCAGATGAATCTCCTCCATGGTCAGGCCGAAGATAAAGATATAGGTATAGCAGAGAGTCACTATCATCAAGAAAGGGTCCGGGACCCGAAGACTCTTCAAACCCTTCATGATCTGGGGAAAAGGGGTCGTACAGATGACCAGGTAGGATAAGGAAAGCGAGTTGAACACCCTCAGGGTAAGCATGGTCCAACTCTCCAGCCCCTGCTGCGTTATGCCTATGGTCGCGGGAATGTGGTAGACCCAGAAATCGTACGGTTTAGAAAGATATACCAAGGGGAAGACAAGCTCACCTTTGACGAAGATGTTCAGGATTGAAGGCAGCGCAGGGAGGAAGCCGAAGAGGAAGCAGAGAATTGCCGTTCTCTTCAGGAAGGGGATCACTTTGATACGGGACGTAACAACAAGGGCCAGGGTCAACAGACCGATTGTTATCTCCGGCAGAACCCCCTTCTTGAGGCTGACCATCAAGATGAAGATGAGGAGAAAAAGGATTTTCACCCTTGCATCGAACTGCTGGAGCAAGCCCTGTTTCTGGGCTGTATCCCATTCGACATAGGTGGTCTTTATGATAGACGCCGCACAGTTGATACCCTTATCGAAAAAGGATGCAGGCACCCTCCCGCGGGAGGTGACCTTGGAATTGTGCCGCGGCGCACTCAGAAGGAAGGAGGGGATCTCACCTTTCATTCTTCACCAGCAGTCTTGAAATTCCATAGGCGATAAGACCCACCAACAGAACTCCCACCACTCCCGAGAGGACGTAGGCCAGGGCCTGGTGGACTCCGCTCTCCCCGCCCTGCCCGCTCTGCCCGCCCTGCGCGCTCTCCCCGCTCTGC
>CAYOYU010000199.1:5644-9262 GCA_964408265.1 uncultured Syntrophorhabdaceae bacterium | reverse complement strand
ACCATCCTGGACCGCCAGGGAAGGATCGTCTACACATCACCGAGAAGTTACGAGATCTTCGGTGCACCCCCGGCGGCATCGGATATTATTGGTGAACCGGTAACGGGGTATATGGCCCCCCATGAACACCGGAAGGCAGTGGAAGCAATGGAACGCATCGCTGCAAGCAAGGAGGCGGGTGAGGCCAGTACGTACAGGCTCATAAAGTACGATGGGACCCCATTCTGGGGAGAAATCACCACGTCCCCAATACTCGACGGCGACGGTGCCGTCAAGGGTTTTATGTCTATCACCCGTGACATAACGGAAAGAAGACAGACCGAGGAAGCCCTCCGGGAGAGCCAGCGCGCCATGCGTACACTTTTGAGCAACCTTCAGGGTATGGCGTACCGGAGGCGGAATGACGGCCGATGGACTATGGAGTTTGTGAGCGACGGGTGCCTCGGTCTCACCGGCTACACCGCCGAGGACCTTACCGGAGATGGCCGGGTTTCGGCGGCTGATGTGATTCACCCCGAAGACCGTCGTGCAGTGGCCCAAACCATACTCGCAGCCCTTGCCGCAGAAGAGCCTTTTCAGGTCGTCTACCGCCTTATCACCGCCGATGGCGTGACGAAGTGGGTTTGGGACCAGGGTAGGGGCGTACTGTCTGACAATGGCAAATTGGCTGCCCTGGAGGGTTTCATCACGGACATCACCGACAGGAAGCGTTCAGCCGAGGCTCTCGAGGAATCTGAAGCAAAGTACCGTGACGTAATCGAGAGTTCGCTGGTGGGCATATTCATTCTCCAGGACGACCGCTACCGGTTCGTGAACAGGCGTTTTTGTGAGTTACATGGCTACGCCCATGACGAGATAGTGGACAAACTCGGCCCGGCTGATCTGATTCATCCTGATGACAGGGAGCGGGTGGAATCGACTATCCGGAAACGTCTGTCGGGCGAGCGTGGATACAGCGAGCAGATATTCAGGACCCTGAAGAAGGATGGCACGGTGATTACGGTGAACTCCTTCGGAAGCGCCATCATCTACCATGGCAGGCCCGCAGCAACGGGGACCCTGATCGATATCACGAGAGAGAAGGCGCTTGAGACACAACTCCGCCAGGCCCAGAAGATGGAGGCCATCGGTACGCTGGCAGGTGGCGTGGCCCATGACTTTAATAATATTCTTACTGTCCTTATGGGCTACGGTACTCTTCTGCAAATGCAGCACGATGCGGGTAATCCCATGAGAGCCTACGTGGATGAGATGCTTTCTGCATGCCAGAAAGGCATGGGCCTTACACGGAGCCTCCTTGCCTTCAGCAGGCAGCAGCCGATTGCGTTGCGGTCCGTCGACCTGAATGGAGTGGTCAGGGGAACGGAAAAACTCCTCATGAGACTGCTCACGGAGGACATAGAGTTGAGAACGAGCCTGGCACCCTATGAGTGCATGGTGATGGCGGACGCGACGCAGATTGACCAGCTTCTCCTCAATCTTGTCACAAACAGCCGGGATGCCATGCAGAAAGGAGGCGTCCTGACCCTGGCCACAGAAATTGTGGATGTGATCCGTGACTTTGAGCAGTTTCACAGGGTACCGGAATCAGGCCGCTACGTCCTTCTGTCGGTCTCTGATAACGGTGCCGGCATGGATGAATCAACGAAAGAGCACATCTTCGATCCTTTCTTCACCACGAAGGAGGTAGGCAGGGGTACAGGGCTCGGCCTGTCTACGGTCTACGGAATCGTGAAGCAGCACAACGGCCATATATCGGTTTACAGCAGGCCCGGAGCAGGCACCACCTTCCACATCTATCTTCCCGTCGCGAAAGGCGAGGTGGAAGCGGAGGACCCAGCCCTTCAGGAGGCTGCCTGAGGGGATGAAACGGTACTTGTGGCAGAGGATGATGAAGGTGTGAGGCACCTCATACAGAGCATGCTGACCCGGCACGGCTACCGGGTCATTGAGGCTGTGGATGGAGAGGATGCTGTAGACAAGTTCGACAGGAATAAAGGGGTGGGCCTGCTCATACTCGATTCCGTGATGCCCAGGATGAACGGGAGGCAGGTCTATGACGTCATAAGCGCCGGCTTGCCGGGAATCAAGGTCCTCTTTATCAGTGGCTATACGAGGGACGTGGTCCTTGATAAAGGAATCGAGGAAAAGAGATTCGACTTCCTGTCAAAACCCCTCACGGCGAACGATCTGCTTCACAAGGTCCGGGAAATACTGGACAGGCCGGATACCTTGTCCGTGCAGACCAGATAGATCTCGGAGCTCCCCTTCCGGGATGACAGAGGCTTGAAGACTGTAACTTTCTTGAACATTCTCTTGAGATCATTAGTGGATGACTTGAAATCATCGGAAAAGAAGGATTTGAAGACGAAGTTCCCTCCATCCTTAAGAACCTCTGCCACAACCAGTTTGACCGCCTCGAAAAGGTCTTCCACGCGCCGGTTGTCCACCTCCCTGATGCCAGAAAGATTCGGGGCTATATCACATGTGACTGCGTCAACCTTCTTCTGATCCAGCAGTGCGGTCAGTTCTTCAGTGTCGAATTCTCTGATATCCTTCTGCAGTGTCCTGACATTGTTGCGCTGCAAGGGGGCTACGGGGAGGATATCGATGCCTACTGCAATACCCTCAGGTCCCACTGTTTCGGCGATGACCTGCAGCCAGCTTCCGGGAGAGCATCCCAGGTCGAGGACCCTGGCGCCCCTGCCGAAGAGGTGGAATTTTGCCTGTATCTCCTTAAGCTTATAGGCACTCCGTGCCCGGTAGCCTTCTTCTTTCGCCTTTTTGAAAAAGGTATCTTTGGGAATGAACTTACCCATGGGGGGCTACGAGGACTCCGGCGGGCTTCTCTTCCACTTTTTCGAGCGATTTTGTCACGTAATAGAGGAGCACGTTTCGTGGGCCGTCTTCTGCCTGAAGGATGTCCACCAGCCCCTTGTAGAGGCCGAACTCTCCCTTTGAATGGAAGAGGTAGGCATAATCTTCAGCCAGGCGTTTCACTAAGCGGAGTTTCGGCTGGAGTTCAGAGGTTTCAGTGAGATCTCCGAGAAAGGCCATCTTCTTCTCCTCGATCATATGTTGAGGCAGGATTATGGAGGGATGGGTGAGATCCTCGTATGCTTTCCGGTCCGCGTCGAGACTCTTCCAGCCGAGGCTGAAGGAAGTGAACAGCCTATGGGAAAAAATTGCCTCTGCCGGGGCCGCTTCCGTTTCTTCCGGCACGGCGAGCCTGTATATGTCATGGGGGTGCTGGACTGTGCCTGTCAGTCCTGAGGCGAATTTCCGTACCTCTTTGACCTCTTCAGTGAATTTGGCCGAGTAGCCCGAAGCCTCTTCGATGAGGTAGACAGCGTACTTGGCATCGATGTCAGCGAAGAAGAAGGGCTTGTCCGTTTCTCCGTGATACTCCTTGATGACTGTATCGAGGTCGTGTCTTTCAACGGGGGCGTTGGTCAGTTCGAGGAGCCCCTGGGAGAAATGGGTTATCGCATGGAGAAGGACGTACATATTCCTGCGCGCTTCGAAAGCCGCCATGACCAGGCGAACACCCTCGCCGTCGTAATTGGACATGTACCCTCTATGTTCGCGCTTCTCTTCTATTCTCTTCAGGACCGGCTC
>CAYOYU010000199.1:0-5634 GCA_964408265.1 uncultured Syntrophorhabdaceae bacterium | reverse complement strand
GGTATTCCCATTGTCTTGAGCCTGAAGAGAAGTCTCTTCAGGGATTTTCTGATATCTTTGTCGGCTTCGGCAGGATAGAGCATGTTGAGGAAACGGCCCGCACCCTCCGACCTCACAGTCTTGAACTTTTCCAGGACCTCCGTCTTCTGCGCCTTGGAGAGGCGGGCAAAATCGAGCGCCTTTTCCTCCAGGTTCACATCGGACGCAACAGCCTGGATTATCTCTTCGGTTTCAGGTCCCATGAGCCTACTTTTTTACGGTAAAGCCAGCCTTTTCGATACTCTTCTCTATGTCAGCCTGACTTGTTTTCGATTCCTCATAGGTTACCTTCGCCGTGCCTATGGTTACGTCGGCTTCGACGATTCCCGGCAGACTGTTGATCCCCTTCTTCACTGCCATAACGCAGTGCTGACAACTCATACCTTCAATCTTAATCTCTGCTGCTTGTGCCATGGCAAGACCCTCTTTTTCGTTGGATTTTCAGATAACCTATGCATTATAGCATGAAAAGAAAAGAGGTTGCCAGACGGAGAGGAAAAGGAATCCCTCCTCCCTCTCCGGTGGGGTTGGGGAGGGTCGGTGTAAACCGGAAGAGGGGGAGGGAAGGGTTGGTTGGGTCCTGACACTCTCTTTGAGCAAGAGACGTGCCATTGGAATAATGCATCTAACATATTGAAATTAGGAATCATCAGGAAAGCGGTCCTGTCCCGGGAAGGCAAAAAATGTCGAAACAGCGGAGTCGCTTCGACATTAATGTCGTTCCTGTGGTGCCTGATCCGGGGTGTGCCCCAAGAGTGATATTATTTTTTTTGAATAAAGTACGATAAATGTAGTATTCATTATTGCTTTCTCACCCGTAGCGTAAGGAGTGGTGTCTGATGAATCAAGACGGATCCCCGGCAGGGGTGGACAAAACGAGGGATGCCCACATTGGCGTCGAAGTGGGGGTCCATCTGCAGATCCAGTTCCAGGGACTAAAGGAGATATCGAAGACGACGCTTGTGGGGCTGGAGCGGGGGCTTTACCTTATCGTCCGCACACCGCCTGTACCCGGTACCTGGACCAAGCTCAACAAGGAGAACCACACCATCGTCCGCTACCTTTACAAAGGTACGGTATATGGATTCAAATGTACTCTCCTGGCGGTTATGAACGAACCCTTTCCGCTTCTTTTCCTCTCCTACCCCTCAGATATTGAGACAATAAACCTGAGGAAGCAGGAGCGCGTTGAGTGCGTCATACCTGCTGTGGCCCGCATAGCCGGCTCACCCTGCAAGGGCGCTGTCCTCGATATCAGCCAGAGCGGGTGCAGTTTCGCTTTTAACGTCCAATCGGGCGGCAGCCCTCCCGTGACTCCCGGTGACGAAATCGTTCTCGTCATTCGGCTTGCCGGTTCTGCGGGGGAGCGGGAACTCTCGGCGAAGGTCATGAACGTCCGTAAAACAGGAGACAGGGTGATTACGGGCAACTTCTTCACTGATGCCGACGATGCGGCCATGACGGCAGTGGAGGAGTACGTAAGCTGCCTGTCGGAGTTCGCAGCCATCGGTCAGGGCTGATGTGAAGATGAAGACCCCCTTTACCCCTCTCGTGACTCCGCCCGCGGGCGAAGGCAGGCCCGCTTTCTGGTGCATATTTCGTGACAGGAAGGTCCTTGTCAAGGCAGAAGGTGCTTTGCTGACCCTCCCCTTCGTCGCGGACCCGACCGACCTGGGACTTAAGCCTCTGAACGTGCAGTATCTCGGCCGTCTCGGTGACAGGGACTGTTACGCCTGCGAGGCAAAGGAACTTGCGCCTCCAGGGATGGAATTTTCGGGGTTGCGGCAGAGCTTCGGACGAATGGACGAGGCTCTCTTCGGTGTTGCACTGCGGGCGCTGCATATTGTCGACTGGTACAGGCTTTACCGATACTGCTCACGGTGCGGCGGACCCCTGACACCCAGGGAGGACGTACGGGCAAAAGAATGCCGGAACTGTGGGTTCGTCCATTTTCCGAGGCTTTCTCCCGCCGTCATCGTCCTCGTGGAGCGTGGAGATCAGATACTTCTGGCCCGGGCACAAAGGTTCACGGAAAACATGTACAGCGTTATCGCCGGTTTTGTCGAACCCGGAGAGACGCTCGAGGAGACGGTGCAGCGTGAGGTCAAAGAGGAAACCGGTATCGATGTGAAGGACATAAGGTATTTCGGAAGCCAGCCCTGGCCCTTTCCGGACTCCCTCATGATCGGTTTTGTCGCCGGCTATGCAGGGGGGGAGATTAGCGTCGAGGAGGGTGAGATAGCCGAAGCCCAGTGGTTCTCCGCAGATAATCTCCCCAATATCCCTGGAAAGATAAGCATCGCCCGATCCCTCATCGACTACTTTTTGGAAAGACACGGTCCAAAAGATAAATCCTAATATCTGAACTCCAAACGGGTAAATCTTCACACAAATCCCTGTCTCCCCTGTTCTAGGTTTACGTTTAGGATTTCGATATTCGATATTAGCATTTCTTCATCTCCTACCTTCATTGACGCTGCCCGGACCTTGTGTTATTTTAGGAAATGGTCAACGGTCAGGTCCCCTACGAGAAACTCCGCCTCTTCAAAAGCAGAATAGGCATCGGTGCAAAGGAAATAGAAGCTCTTAGGCCTTTCCGGGCGGTTTTTACCTCGAGAAAAGAAGAGTTTGCCGATTACTTCTACCATACCTTCTACACCATCGCGGAAACGAAGCTGATGCTGGAGCAGAACCGGTGGACTTTCCTCAAATCCATGTGGGCTGAATGGTTCGGGTCGGTCTTTACGTCGGACATGGATGACAGGTTTCTGGGGTACCTCTGGAGGATCGGATCGAGACACGTAGAAGTCAACCTGGACCAGCGGTTCTCAAACCTCGGGTTTGCCATGATCCGCCAGTTCTGCCAGCGCATCATCCTCTCCGAGATTCCTCCCGACAAAAGCGGCGTCGTCCTCGCCACAGTGGACAAGATCCTCGACCTTTGCCTCCTCGTGGAAACGAGTGCCTACATTGAAGTAACCACCCGGTGCGACATCGAGGTGATCAGGGCTGTTGCCGATCGCGTGAGGAACCCCGCCCTCGTTATCGGGGGAAATATCAAGAGGCTCCAGAAGAAGGTCGACGCCGAGAGCAGGGAATACGAGATCTACAGGCGACTCATCGCCGAAAATGAGCGTCTCGAAAAGATGTTCCAGGATATCAAAGTCTACGTGGACGTCTTCAGCAAAGAAGTGGAGTTCCGTAAAGTCGATCTGAAAGAGTTGATTCTGGAGGTGCTCCGGAAAATGGGAGAGTCGGGTATGCTCCGGGGCATCGAGACGGAGCTTGATCTGAGTGCGGATGTTCTCCCGGTCAGAGGGGAAAGAGAGGTCCTGGAGTCTCTTTTCCAATACCTCATACAGAATGCCGTTGAAGCGGCAGATAAGCAGAATCCCCGCGTGAGGATCTCCTCACGAACGGAAAAGACGATCCCTCGCAACATTCTGGTGGAGCTCTTCAACACGGGCGAACCGCCCCGAAAGGAAGAGATAGAACAGCTTTTCTCTCCCTTCTATTCCACCAAGACAAGCGGTACCGGCTTTGGTCTGCCCATTGCCCGGACAATAGTGAACAAACACTTCGGGAAACTGGTTATGGAGCCCATTCCCGGCAAGGGCACGAGGCTGCTGGTACATTTGCCTGCGGCGGAATAAGAGGCGTGACCGGTAACAACTCAGGGGGCAATTGAATGAAAGCCATTCTATTCGACAACGGATTGAAGTATGTCCATGACTATCCTGTGCCTGATCCCAAACAGGGGGAAGCCCTCATCCGTGTGAAGATGGCGGGTATCTGCAATACAGACCTGGAAATCATGGAAGGTTACAAGGGGTTTACCGGGGTACTGGGACATGAGTTCGTGGGCGTGGTGGAGGCTGCCGACGCCCAGCACAAAGGGCTCCTCGGGCAACGGGTTGTGGGAGAAATAAACTGTTCCTGCGGTGCCTGTGACCTGTGCAGAGAAGGGATCAGCGCCCATTGCCGCAACAGGGTCACCTTCGGGATATGGGGCAAGGACGGAGCCTTTGCCGAGTATCTGACGCTGCCCGCGGCCAATTTGTGGGCAGTACCGCCCCAACTGCCCGACGAAGCAGCCGTTTTTACCGAGCCTCTCGCCGCAGCTTTCGAGGTTCTCGAGCGGGCACATATCGCCCCCGGGAAACGGGTCCTGGTCCTGGGTGACGGGAAACTGGGTCTTCTCTGCGCCTTCGTGCTCAACCTCTCCGGGGCAGAGGTACACGTGGCGGGTAAGCATGGTGAGAAACTCCACTTAGCGGCGGTTCAGGGTATGGGGACGATCCTGGCTGAGGACCTGATCCCGGAAAAGGATTACCATGTTGTGGTCGAGGCCACGGGTGCACCGGAGGGATTGGAACTTGCCTTCCAATGTGTCAAGCCCAGGGGAACGATAGTTATGAAGAGCACCCTTGCCAAGCCCTGGCAGGTCAACCTGAACCCTCTCGTGGTCGATGAGGTCTCGGTTGTGGGCTCCAGGTGCGGCCCCTTCGGTCCTGCCCTGCGGACCATGGCAAAAGGCTTCATTCCCGTCATGCGACTCGTTACGGCCACTTTCAGGCCGGAGGAGTTCGCGGTGGCTTTCGAAAAGGCCAGGGAGAGCAGTTCCCTCAAGGTCCTTTTCGACTTCAGGTAAGGTAGTTGAAGGTGTCCGGTGTCAGCCTGTCCGCGGAAGCAGGGAGACCATGGGCACCGCCGCAAGGGAATTTGGTATTTCATGATGAGAAAGATGAATAACGGTTTAAGGGCCACATTGTGAAGATAGGTTATCCCTGCATAAATCAGTCCCTCTCCTGCCGGGGGTCCAAAACGTTCCGGCTCAGGTCCTATTCGGAAGAACGGATGGAGGAGGTAGTCAGGAACAACCTGGCATGCCTTAAAGAGATTCTTGAGTATAACCTCCAGCACGATCTTCTCTTCTTCAGAATCTCGTCGGACCTGATCCCTTTCGCCTCCCACCCGGTCTGCGCGTACCCGTGGGAGGACCGCTTCAGGGAAACCTTCAGACTTCTCGGAAGCTTCGTGAAAGAAAAGGAGATGCGGATCTCCATGCATCCCGATCAATTCGTATTGGTCAATTCGCTCCGTAACCAGGTATTTGAAAGCAGTGTCAAGGAACTCGAGTACCATGCCCGGGTCCTGGATCTCATGGAACTTGACAGAAGCGCCAAGATCCAGATTCACGTGGGTGGAGTATACGGCGACAAGGAGGGGAGCCTCCAGAGGTTCATCCTGCGCTACGCCCAACTTTCAAAAGGGGTGAGGGACCGTCTCGTCATAGAGAATGATGACCGCCTTTTCGACGTCGCCGATTGCATGGCCATCCATGAGGCAACGGGGGTCCCGGTGCTCTTCGATTCATTCCATTTCGAATGCCTCAACAAAGGCGAGTCCGTGAGGGATGCCTTCTCGAGGACTGCGGCCACCTGGTCGAAAGATGACGGACCTCCCATGGCAGATTACAGCAGCCAGAAACCGGGGGGCAGGACCGGAGCCCATACCATGTCCATCGACCTGGATGATTTCGGCAGGTTTCTGCTTGAAACGGAAGGATTCGATTTCGACATTATGCTGGAAATC
>CAYOYU010000198.1:0-9396 GCA_964408265.1 uncultured Syntrophorhabdaceae bacterium | reverse complement strand
ATGACAAAACCTGGATACCTTTCGCATGTCAATCAATTTCCAGCGTACCACTACATCGAAAAATGTCCTTCCATTATATTATTATATCATTCACCGGTATCCGTGAGACCCGAGCCGGGATCAGCACCCGATTCTACGACCATCACGTACTCCTTTCTTTCAATCCCAGTTCCTCCACGTCTTTGAACTGGACGAGTAGGTGAGTTTGTTGAAACCGAAGGTGACGCATGTCAGACTGTACGCCTGCCCGTCGGTATAGTACATAATACCCGACCTGGAACCGGTGGACGAGGAATTCGAGGCGGGCTGCAACTCCTTAAGGTTGCTCGGGTAACTGCCATTCTTCGCCTTGTAATCCTCCAGGCTCGATATGGTCGGTTTGAGGCTGTTCTTGATCAGCCAGGTGCTGGAGACCAATCCTCCGGGTCCCGATATGAAAAGGGCCAGACAGGCGACACACATCACCCAGGAGAGTTTCCCGCCGGTGAGAAAACGCTTTACGGGAATTATCAGGGCAGCCGGAATGGTGACGAAGCAGGCGACCATGGCAACGTTCGGGACTATGGCTGACAACAGTAATGTTACGCCCGCCCATATGGCGAGCCCGACATCCGGATTTGACGGCTTCCGTGGAGGCGGTGGATTAGCCTTTGCTGTCGACCTAGGCCCGCGACGGAGCGTCTTCAGATATATATTATTCTTCAGACTCATGCTTTCCGCGCAGCTCTACCGCGCCCGCAGGCCGTCCTGGCTTCGCGGGCATGTGATACAGCAGCCCTCTGGGCCATTTCTCCTCGGCATAGTAACCCTCGTCGGTAAAACCATCCCCTTTCCGCCTCATTCCATTCGACCAGAGGATCTCGCCCGGGGTATTGTCAACAAGTACCGCATAGCTGTCCATGACGGATACATTGAACCTGGAGACCGAAACGGTCCCCAGAGTGAGCGCTGCCGTCAGCAGCCCCGTCGTTAACCCCTGCGTCAACTGCTTACCTGCCGAAACAATTGTGCCATTCCCGATAAGGAAGAGCGTTGCCTCTCCGCCGGTCGTTTTGCCTATGACAGCCATATTATCCTTGATCTCCTGGTCCGAATCAGACGTGTCGAATGAACTTGCCCTCCAGCTTCGCGCACCGGGGACCTTCGGAATAATCTTCAGCAAAGTCTCTTTGTATTCCGGATCGCCGGCCAGGGTTTCAGATTCGAACAGGGGCGGGGTTCTTTCCGCCGCATCTTCCCCGCTCTTGTCACAGACCCTGACCGGCTTTTCCCTGTTCTTGAAAGCTCCGACGAAAGGAGCTTGCGCATAGGTGATTTCATACCCTTTGTCAGCCATATGCTTGCTCGCTGCGTTTACCATGTGTCCTGCCGCTGACCTGGACTCCTCGACAACCCAATAGTCATCATCGCCCAGGGTATCCTTGAAGATACAAACGTCAGCGATAACGGCAACGCGTGTTATCTGACCTATTCTCGACTCAGCGTCAGAGCTGGTATGAACGAAGTGCTTCGGTGGGGTCGTGGCGCAGGCAGAAAGGATTATCAGGATTGCCGCCATCACCGCCGGTCTATATCTCATTTGCTGCCTCCGCTCTCATCCGCTTCCAGCCACATCCATCCATTGAATTTATCCCTTCCCCATCCCTTGACCGTATTTCTCATTTCTTTATGGGAAGTGGTACGGGCACAATTACGTCTTTTGTGCCCACCTGGGAATGAGGCACCGTACATGGGGGCGTACACGAAAGGGGATGGTAGACCATCTCGGCACCCTTCAGGAATGGGTGCTGCTCCAACGTGATAGCCATGTCCCTTTCCAGCATGTTCCGGAATTGAAACGCATAATCATCAAGAGCAATCTCCCCGAGGTAAGTCACTTTTCCAGGCTCCACCCGAAAGGGAATCGAGAAGCTGACAATGGAGCGCTCATGCCATTGCGCCAGGCCTGTGTTGAAGAAGAGGTCCCAGTTATAAACCTCGTAGCGGCCCTGCGGCAACTGGAGTGTTTCGACAAAACCGGATTCGATGGTGCCGAATGAAGCTGCTGACTTCGAATATTTGGTGATACTGGTAACGAACGTTTGATCGAGGCCCTTTATTCTGTAGGTCGGTGTGGGACGGGTAATGCCGTAAAAGGGTCGCCGAACTGATAGCACGATCACTCCTGCCACATTGCCACGAACAAAGGAATCATCCTTCACTGAAAGTGGATGCTGGAAGGAGCATCCCATGAGGAGCACCAGCAGAAGGAAGGCTGCCGCCAATACCCTCAGCGACATGTTGAATCCCATCATCCCATGGTTGCTTCCCTTCATTTGACGTCCCCGCCATCCCCTCGTGCCGGATTCATCATCGCCCCCCTTCTTTTCTGCCATTGCCGCAGATGAGGAAGTCTCCGTTACCCTTAGACTGATTAGTCGAATGATTCATGTACGCCTTTGCAGTGGCCTCTCCAGGCATGGATCCTGCTCTTCTTCCAATAACTTAACAACTTAAGAACGTCCCTACTGCCTCCCCATCTCAGTTTTGACCCTGGAGCAATACCCCGGCCTTTAATTTCTCGTTATCCCAGAAGGGCTTGAAAGAATCATCCGTCATGGGATTTGCGGGTTTTTCCCCAAGAAATGTATGCCCTCTACGCTTGTATGCGTCCTCAAGGTGAATCAGGGCCGTTTCTATGTCTTTCTTTTCGGCATAGGCACAGGCAAGACAGTAGTAGAAAAATGGATGTTCCGGGTAGCGTCCTATGCCTGTATTGAAAATCTCGATAGCTTTATCTAATTTCCCGGTCATTCCATAAGCCATACCCAAATTATCCATCATGATGATCCAGGCGTATCGGTCTAGCTGAGATTTCTTTGAGTCAACTTCTCTTGCTCTCTCATATGCTTCAATTGCCTTATCGTAATCCTTCTTTATATTGTAGTGATCATTCCCCATGGTCCAATATGAGTAAGCGTCCTGCCCGAATCGGTCAATGATCCGTACACTTTCCAAAACCTTCTTCAGTTTGGCATCACTGTCTTCTTTGTAGGGCATTGTGGACACATGGACGATAGCCCACATATCTTCACAGGAAAGGTACTCGATGAAGTTCTTCAAGAATACCTCCTTCCCTTCGTTCTCATTGATCATGAACTCCAAGATGGCATTGCCGTTGGTCTCATATTTCTTTATCTCGCTCCTCTTGTAGCGGTCCCTCTCCATCTGCTTCATATGAAGGTCGCGATAGGCTGTGCTGCCGCCCTTTGAGAGAGGCTCGATCAAATCGATTGTCATATTGATTTTATTGGTAACATCCCTCGCATAGACCAACTTGTGGTTCCACCTGGGATCCAGTCTTTCATCGAGCATTTTGAAATTGTCCATGTTGACTGATAGGGCATGGTTCATTCCAGGAGCTGAAAAGGATGTCCCTCCCCGTTTGTTCCTTTTTTCGATAACGGTGGCCAGTTTTACAAAATTATCCTCAAAAGAGCCTTTTTCAGGTGGTCTCGAATCAGCCATCGAATCCAACCTCGGGTACTTGTCAATGACCTGCATGCTATCCAGAATAGAAAGGAACTTACTTGCATCCTTAAACTTCACGTCACCGCTTGAAAGATGTACATCGATCCAGAATCCATCTTTCACCATGTATGCATTCAGATGCTTGTAATCGCCAAAAGGGCTGCCTAGGCTGTATTGCACGACCGACATGCTGCCATACTTTGAGAACTTGACATCCTTCCTTTGGAACGGACTGGCCTTCAATTTCTTCATGTAGGTGTCGCGACACACATCCGAGTCACCGGGCGCCTCTGCCTTTTCGATATAAATGGATATTGTCAGCATGCTCTCCGTGTTGCGTGCCAGGAAATAGACGCCTTCAGAATTCATCCTGATCCCGCTGTCTTCGACCTTGAACCCCGGACTACGAACCTCCAACGCCCACTTCTCGGAAGGCAGAGAAAGTATTAAAGAATCGAATTTGTTAATTCCCGAGTCACCGGCGTTGCAGACATTTACCAAATACACCAGCGCAATTATTGCGGTCAGTGTGATGACAAGTGGCCGATAAAAGTTCATAATCCTCTCCTCAATTATGCTTGGCATACAGCAGCCAATACTTGGATCACTTGAAGCGCTGCAGCCACGGGCTGGGATCAAGATTCCAATGTCAAGGGCTGACCCTTTACTTTCATTGCAGAGCTCGCGACCGAACCGGCCCCCGACAAAGGGACAAAGACATTTCGGTCGAAATTGGGGACGTCCTTCAATTGTTCAATATCTCCCCTGTTATTGAGCGACCATCTCTCTATCAACGCCTCAACAGATAGCCAAGAAATTGAATTATTGAAGGACGTCCCATAGTGCTCCCGTCTTTTTTCAACAGCCTGTCCGGAGCTGATCTTCCGGGATCAGCTCCGTTCTTTCCACGTGGTCGTTGCCGCTTCAGTCTGTTTCAACATATCCTTAAGCAGTTCGCGAAGGCTGTCAGCCATGGTAACCTTCATCGCTTGTTCGATAAATGCCACCTGTGACCCTGTGTACTCCTCATCGGCATCGGTGACGACTTTCTCGAACTTCCGATCAAGCAGGGTTTTCCCGTTCTGCTCCATGGTTATTCGTAAGGAGCTGATCCCGGCAATACGAACGATCAGAAACCCGACCGACTGGGAACAGAAGGCACGAATCTCTGTCTTCATAATGACATCATCGGGGCCGGTGGGAGTGGTAACAACCTTCGAGAAAAGGCCCGATGCCTGAAACTCCTTGACCAGTCTTTCCTGGATTATTCGCGAAGCCTCAGTCCCCCACAAAGGATCAGTTGAACAACCGGTCCATTTCGTACCCGCCACTTGTTCCCCGTAATACTGGGCCCGCTGATCAACAGGGGCCGACACCACCAGGACATGGGGATAGCTTGCTTTCGCGGTATAATTCGTAGGTGTTTCCGGAAAAGATAAAGAGGCGCCGGGAATACGGAGCGCTGAACGGTTGCACCCGCAGATAGAGAGAGCACAAGCCATCAGAAAAATAACCGGAATGAGACCAACAATCCTTTTTTGTGTCATTTCGTCTCCCTTATCTATGTCCTCATACTCCGTCCCCCTGCCTCTCTTTGTGTTATTTACTTACTTATAGACGTTTACTTCCTGTCCTGTCATGGCTCCATGAGGCAGGCGGCAGACTGGGTTATGAATCATTCTATGGCTGCGGCTTCACTTCTGCCTCTTGTACTGTTTGGGGAGATTGTATCTGCTTCGGGCCTTCCTCCCTTGATTTCTCTGTCAATGGAACAACCTTCGTAACCTTATCGTCGTCACCATACGTGACCTCATATGCGACCTTCGTACCGTCGGCATAAGATTCAATAGGCGTGCCCGCCACTTCCCATATACCGAGCGTGAAGACATCTGCCAAACCGTGAAAAATGGCCCGGCTTGCTTTTGTACCAGAACTATACCCTTGAACAAATGAAAAGACATCTACGGTTAGGCCTCCCTTTTTGGAGGTGTTTACCGGTTGTCCGAATTCGGCCAGGACAACACTCCTGGGTGTCCCGATCGACATAACGTCGAGATTCTTTGCCGAAGGCTGTTTTGCGGCCATAAAGACTGAACATCCCGTAGACAGAAAAACAATTAAAGCGATACTGATTAGTTTTTTCATGAACCCTCCCTTTGCCTGTAGTGGTATTGAACATGAGGGTTGATATTTGAAACTGCCCTCATTCTTCCATCCAGATTCGCTCATAACGTCCCATCAAGACCGTTGTCTTTCGAATTCCACGTGACCTGCGCCCTCGGTATCCCCCAATGGCATCACTGCAGCCATGGGCTACGGTCAAAATTCAATGTCAAGGGCTGACTCTTCTTCCCTCATCGCCATGTCTATAGCCTGTCCGGGGCTGATCCTACTGTTCATTCGATAACTTAACAACTTAGACGTCTCTCGGTGACCCATTATTCTTCTCTTGCATCCTTAAGTTCGCTGCCCGCAGGCCGTCCTGGCTTCGCGGGCATGTGATACAGCAGCCCCCTGGGCCATTTCTCCTCGGCATAGTAACCCTCGTCGGTAAAACCATCCCCTTTCCGCCTCATTCCATTCGACCAGAGGATCTCGCCCGGGGTATTGTCAACAAGTACCGCATAGCTGTCCATGACGGATACATTGAACCTGGAGACCGAAACGGTCCCCAGAGTGAGCGCTGCCGTCAGCAGCCCCGTCGTTAACCCCTGCGTCAACTGCTTACCTGCCGAAACAATTGTGCCATTCCCGATAAGGAAGAGCGTTGCCTCTCCGCCGGTCGTTTTGCCTATGACAGCCATATTATCCTTGATCTCCTGGTCCGAATCAGACGTGTCGAATGAACTTGCCCTCCAGCTTCGCGCACCGGGGACCTTCGGAATAATCTTCAGCAAAGTCTCTTTGTATTCCGGATCGCCGGCCAGGGTTTCAGATTCGAACAGGGGCGGGGTTCTTTCCGCCGCATCTTCCCCGCTCTTGTCACAGACCCTGACCGGCTTTTCCCTGTTCTTGAAAGCTCCGACGAAAGGAGCTTGCGCATAGGTGATTTCATACCCTTTGTCAGCCATATGCTTGCTCGCTGCGTTTACCATGTGTCCTGCCGCTGACCTGGACTCCTCGACAACCCAATAGTCATCATCGCCCAGGGTATCCTTGAAGATACAAACGTCAGCGATAACGGCAACGCGTGTTATCTGACCTATTCTCGACTCAGCGTCAGAGCTGGTATGAACGAAGTGCTTCGGTGGGGTCGTGGCGCAGGCAGAAAGGATTATCAGGATTGCCGCCATCACCGCCGGTCTATATCTCATTTGCTGCCTCCGTTCTTCCCTTCATTTGACGTCCCCACCATTCCCTCGTGGCGGATTCATCAGCGCCCTTACCTGTCTATGAATGCCCCAATCCTGTCCCCCCTCACTTGGCAGCGCTCAACCTGCGCACCATGGAACAGGACGGCTCGTGATTGAGCCTGCAGGCTTCCTTAAAATCCGTCAGCGCCGACGCCCTCTCCTCCCTCCTGAGGAAAGTCTCACCTCTGCTATGGTAGGCATGTTTGTATGAAGGGTCGACGGTTATGGCTTTGTTGAATTGCTTGATTGCTTTTTCAAATTCGCCCTTGCCCACGTAGGCCGATCCCTTGGTGCAGTACGGGCTTGGCTTGCTGCTGTCGAGAGCCAGGGCTCTGTCACATTCTTCCAGGGCCTTGTCATAGGCGCCCTTCATATTGAATACCTGGGCCTTAAGGTCGTGAAGAGCGGAGTTAGAGGGCGTTGCCTTCATGCCCTCATCGATGGCTGCCAGCGCACCATCCAAATTGCTCAGTTTTAGAAGGCAAAGTACCCTTATCATATGGGCATGAGCCGTAGACTTCGCATCCATCTTCATCGACAAAGCCTTGTTCATATCCATCATTGCCGCATACCATTTCCCGGATAAGAAGTAAACATTCGCCCTGCCAAGGTAGCCGTGGGGAGCATGGGGGTGTTGTGCAATTACGTTGTTTGAAATCTCCAGCGCTTTGGCAAAGTCGTTGTTCTTACTTGCGGCCTGCAGATCTTGACCCGATTGTTCGAGATCCTTTCGTTCATCGTCCAACACCTGTTTGTCCACGGAGGAATATCCTCTCGAAGCCATGCAACCTTCATATGTCTTTTCTTTCCTCAATTTCTGCTGCGTGGCAGCGCTCGCGAACGAACCGGCCCCCTTTAAAGGCACAAAGACGTTTCTATCCGCAATATCCCAGCATTCATCCATGTCTTTCCGAGCCTGATCTCTCGTCTTTGAAGGATGGACCCAGGCCATCTGGCTCTCACAGCCGCCGATCAGGAAGACCAACAGGAAAAAGCCAACCAGAATCTTCATGCCACCTCCACTCCGCGATTCGAATTCCACAGGTCCTCCATCCTCGATATCCCCCAACGGCATTGCTGCAGCCATGGGTTGGGGTCAAGATTCAAATGTCAAGGGCTGACCCTTTCTTTCTCCCTTACCTTGCTTCCTCATCATTACTCCTTAGGGATTAGCTATTGGCCGCTCTACGAACCATCTTTCTTACATAGCAACAGCGGCATCCTGTTATCGTGGTCGACATTCTAAGTCATGCCCCAGAAATTGATTCCATCGTCTTGGTTTGCATTTGAGGTCCACTCGTTCGAGGGACACTGTGCCTCCCTTCTTGACTGCCCTTCACTCTTCCATCCAGATTCGTATATAGCATCTCACCAAGACCGTTACTCTTCGAATTCCACACGACCTACGTCCTCGGTATCCCCAATGGCGTTGCCGCAACCATGGCTAGAGTCAAAATTCAATGTAAAGGGCTGACTCTTTTCCTTATCTCCTTTGCCAACAGCCTGTCCGGGGCCGATCCTACTGTTCATTCAATAACTTAACAACTTAGGAAGGTCCCTCTGTACTTCATGCCTTTCCGGGCGCTATACCTCCAACACAAAGAAGGCCGATAGATTGGTACCTGTTAACAGCTCTAAGTCGGGCTGACGGGTCCGTTTCTATTTCATGAACGAGTCTATGAAGTGCATTCCCTATGTCATCAATGAAGTTCTCAAGATTAATAATAGTCCTCTTGTGCTCCTGCAGGCCATGAAGTTCAGGTTGATTGTAAGTCAGCCAATATGAACCACCCTCAGAGTAGTTGTGGACCAGCTTGCATCGAAGGTCGGAATACAGCTTCGTTGAATCGTACATGGCTGGTAGGTAATGACTCACGAAGTCGATGTAATCCTTCTTTCTCGTTTCCTTACCGCATGCAAAACCAGCCATATATTCGATGAAACAGCTTGCGAGAATGAATGCACCCATCTTAGAATTCCCGGTAGCCGCCCTTTTTATATCCATAAACGCCATATCATGCAGCGCAAGCTTGATGTGATTCACAAATGGTTGGTCCATCGGTCACCCTTTATTGGGGGAGGTACGCGATCCGGTTCATCCTATGGTTATGTGTTGCAATAATCCGGTCCATATCACCAGCGTTCTTGCTTGCTACCTGAAAGGGAAAATTGGGGACATCCATAACAAAGTGAATAACCCTCTCCCGAAAAGGCCATAAGCCATCTTCTCTTTCTTCCGTCTCCAATCATCGGTAAGTCCCCCACGCACCACGTTGTGCCCTTTCCTATCCGCTCCTCACTCCACGCCATACGCTGCTGCCTCCTCCCATCTTCCCCTTCACGAATGCCGTCAGCGCCTCCAACTCATCAATCAAACTCCGCAGTTCCTCCTGCCCGTATTTGGTGTAGTCCTTCTCTATGACGGTGCGCCAGTTCTGGAGAGCTTGACGTTGGCGGGTGAAGTTCATGGCAGGGGGCTTTGGCTGAGGGGGTGCTGCCTTCGCGGAGGCAAAGAGCTTCTCCAGTTCCTTTA
>CAYOYU010000197.1:7303-9483 GCA_964408265.1 uncultured Syntrophorhabdaceae bacterium | reverse complement strand
TTGTCAATCGAGATAGGGGACATAACGAGCTGGGTGAAGATATGCATGCCCTACTGGATTCTCGAGACTATAAAAGGCTACCTCATCTCAACTCCCTCCCGTGAGGACATGGAGATGCGGGAAAAATGGCTTGCGAAACTCAGAGACCGGGTGCAGGAAGTACCGCTTCAGCTCAAGGCAATTCTGGGCAGGAAGAAGATGTCTCTCGAGGATTTTCTCAGAATGAAGCCGGATAGCGTCTTTGTAATGGACCGGCACGTGAACGATCCCATCGATCTGGAGATTGAAGAGAACGGCAAGTTCAAAGCGAAGATGGGTGTATTCAGGGGAAGCAAGGCAGTTCGGATCGAAGAAGTGGTGCTGTGAAAGAGGGGTGCAGCAATGGGAGGATCAATGGAAGAATTTGCTCAGGAAACCCAGCATTCTAACGGGTCGAAGAAGTTCGAACTCAACATCGACAGTCTTCTTGATATCTCGATCGAAATTACAGTTGAGATCGGGCGGACAAAAATGCCCATAGGCCAGCTCCTTTCGCTGACTAAAGGGTCCATAATCGAACTCAACAAGATTGCAGGAGAATCGGTAGACATCTACGTCAATGAGAAACTGCTGGGCAGGGGAGAGATAGTAGTAGTCAACGAAAGACTCGGGGTGCGTATCCTCGAGATCGCCACGCCAAAAGAACGGGTCCAGGAGCTGGGCTGATGGATGACCTTTTGCTTGGCACCATCAGGACCGTCCTGGTTCTGCTTGCCATTGTAGCCGGGATTCTGCTCCTTTACCGGTATTCAGGAAAGCTCAAGATTGGTCTGAACATGGGGCGGAAGGGGAGCGAATACGGGTTGAAGAGGGTCGAGACCCTCTCCCTCGGCTACAAGAAGTTTGTCTCTGTCGTGGAAGTGAAAGACAGGGTGCTGGTGCTGGGAATAGGTGAAAAGGATGTTACCGTCTTGGCTCAATGGAAGAAAGAGGAAGAGACTGTATGAAAATAGTCATCATTTCTCTCCTCGTGCTCTCCTTCTTCCTGATTCCCATTTGCGCCAACGCAAAAGCAAGCCCCAAGGCCAAGACTGATGCAAAGATAGATCTTTTCAGCTCATTCACGGGCGCTGAAGGGAGCAAGAACCTTTTGGGCGTGGTGATGATGCTTACCATCCTTGCTTTCGCCCCGGCTATTCTTCTCCTCATGAGTTCCTTTACGAGGATTATCGTGGTCTTGTCATTCTTAAGACAGGCAATAGGCATCCCCCAGCTTCCTCCAAATCAGATCATAATAGGTCTTTCTTTGTTTCTCACCTTCTTCGTGATGGCACCAACGTATGAAAGGATCAACGCGAACGCCCTTTCACCCTATATGACCAATCAGATCGGATATGATCAGTTCATCAGCAAGTCTTCCCAGGAAATAAGCAGCTTCATGCTGAGATTCACGAAGGAAAAGGATATCGCTCTTTTCATGAACATTGCGGGGCTGAAGAGGCCGAAGGGTGAGGGAGAGATACCGCTTAGGGTGCTCGTACCGGCTTTTGCCATCAGCGAGTTAAAGAGGGCCTTCCAGATAGGTTTTCTGCTTTACATCCCTTTTCTTGTAATCGATCTGGTTGTGGCCAGCGTCCTTCTGTCAGCGGGGATGATGATGCTGCCGCCTGTCTTTATTTCACTACCCTTCAAACTGATGCTCTTTGTCCTGGTTGATGGATGGAATCTCCTTGTGGGGTCCATAATTAAAGGCTTTTATTGAATAATATTATTTAGTTGGAAGCAAGGGAGGCGTAATGAGTCAGGATCTGGTAGTTCAAATTTTCAGGGATTTTCTCAGGACAACTTTTATTCTTTCCGCGCCGGTGCTGATCGCCTCGCTTTTTGTGGGACTCATAATCAGCGTATTCCAGGCAGCTACACAGATTCACGAGATGACCCTTGTTTTTGTCCCGAAGGTACTGGCCATTGCTGTCTGCCTGATCGTCCTTTTCCCGTGGATGTTGAATGTTGTCGTCTCGTACACGATAGGCCTTTTTTCCAATATACCCGTATATGTGAGATAAATGTTCGCGGAGATAAACCCGGTAAACCAGAAGTTCATTCTCATATTCTTCCGGACGGCGGCTATCCTCTGGCTCGTCCCGGTCTTCTCCTCGAACGCGGTGGCTTCTTACTTCAAGGCCGCCGTTTCTCTCGCC
>CAYOYU010000197.1:0-7293 GCA_964408265.1 uncultured Syntrophorhabdaceae bacterium | reverse complement strand
GCTTTCCTTCTCTTCGATGTGGTACAGGTGACCCGGCCTCTGGCCAGTGACAGCTACGGACTCATGCTCCTGATCATGCGTGAGGTCTTTATCGGTCTTGTTGTCAGCTTCTTCGTGAGGATACTTTTCACCGTTGTTACCGTGGCGGGCGAGATCCTTGCCTTCCAGGCCGGCTTTTCCTTCGCCCAGTTCATGGACCCGATCACCAACACCCAGGTATCATCCCTCGTGCAGGCAAAGAACCTCCTGGCCATGCTGATCTTTTTTGCCATCGATGCTCATCACTTCCTCATTAAAGGGCTGGCGGTGAGCTTCGCAGAGCTGCCTTTAGGCTCCGCAGCCATGGGTGACTCTCTGGTCCAGTACTTTCTGGGGATGACCTCGAAGATATTTGCGCTAGGCCTCAAACTCGGTGCCCCGGTTATCGTAATCCTTTTTCTCATCGAACTGGCCCTCGGCCTTCTTTCGCGGTTGATACCGCAGATTAATATTTTCGTGGAAGGCATTCCCTTAAAGATTCTTGTTTCCATCACCGTTCTCTCTATGTCCCTCGGTATACTTGCACCGGCAATCGGAGGTCTCTTCAGGAATATGGAGACCGATATGGTGCGGATTTTCAGGCTTATGGTGTGATGGGATGAGTGAAAGTTTTCAGGAAAAGACTGAGCAGCCAACTGAAAAGAGGCTGGAAGATTCAAGGAAGAAGGGGCAAGTAGCCCAGTCCAAGGAGCTTCCTTCCTGTTTTATCATCCTTTTCTCTTCGATCTTTCTCTATTTTTCGCTTTCCCACGGCTTCAACGAGATCTTCAAGGTCTACCTTACATACCTGCGCAATGCCAACCTTGAAGTTAACGTGACAAACATCTATTCCATACTCACCTTCGGCGCTTACAGGTGGCTCTGGATCGTGCTTCCTTTCTTCGCTCTCCTCATGGGTCTCGCCATATTTGGCGGAGTCGTTCAGACAGGATTCATGTGGAGCTCCGAGGCGATTCAGTTTAAGGCGGAAATGCTGAACCCCGTGGCGGGTCTAAAGAAGCTTCTTTCCAAAAGGGCGGCAATGGAGCTGCTCAAATCTGTAGTCAAAATAGGCATCCTTGTCTACATAGCCTACACGCTTATCCTTCGTGAGCTTCCGGAGATTCTGGCCCTCACCGACCGGAGCGCCAGGTCCATGGCGGAATATCTCGCGAGGACGGCTTTTTCCCTCTCCATAAAGGTGGGGATCCTATTCCTCTTTCTCGCTGGCCTCGACTACTTCTTTCAAAGGTGGCAGCACAGAAAGGAGCTGATGATGACCCACCAGGAGGTCAAGGAGGAGTCGAAGGAGAGGGAAGGGAACCCTCAGGTGAAGTCCCGGATCAGGAGCCTCCAGAGGGAGCTGTCGAGAAGAAGGATGATGGAAGATGTCAAAACTGCGGACGTGGTAATAACCAACCCGACCCACTTCGCTATTGCCCTCAAATATGTGGCCCGTGAGATGCCTGCGCCGCGGATTATGGCTAAAGGCGCAGGGTTTGTGGCGCAACGGATCAAGGAAGTGGCGAGCCGCCATGGCGTGCCTCTCGTGGAAAACAAGGTCCTTGCCCAGGCCCTGTTCTATTCCATAAAAGTGGGCGGCTATATTCCGGAGAAATTCTATGTAGTCGTTGCAGAGCTCCTGGCTGAAGTCTACAGGAAGAAAAGCGGAATAAGGTTTTAGGAAGAGAACATGATGGACGGAATGAAGGACAAGAGCGACATCGTGGTAGCGGTGAGTGTGGTCTTCGTCATACTCATAATGATCGTTCCGTTGAATAGTTTCTTCATAGACATATTCTTGACAGTGAGCATATCGCTCTCCCTCCTCATTCTCTTTATCGCCATGTACATCAAGAAACCCCTTGATTTCTCGGTCTTTCCATCAGTATTGCTCATCGTCACCCTCTTTCGGCTCTCCCTCAATATCGCATCCACCCGTCTTATCCTCGTTCATGGTGACGAAGGGTCGCAGGCTGCAGGGAAAATAATCAAGGGTTTCGGAACCTTCATCATCAGCGGAAATTATGTCGTTGGTGCCGTCGTCTTCCTTATCCTTATGATTATCAATTTTGTGGTTATTACCAAGGGTGCCGGCAGAGTGGCCGAAGTGGCCGCCAGGTTTACCCTGGACGCAATGCCGGGCAAGCAGATGAGCATTGACGCGGACCTCAATGCCGGCCTCATAGATGATCGTGATGCCAAGAGGCGAAGGGAGCGGGTGGAACTGGAGGCAGACTTTTATGGCGCCATGGATGGTGCAAGCAAGTTTGTAAGGGGAGATGCCATAGCAGGCATCATTATCATCTTCGTGAACATTATAGGCGGCCTGATCATCGGAGTTGCCCAGAAGGGGATGCCCGTGGGCGAAGCCCTCGCGGTCTACACGATCCTGACCATCGGCGATGGTCTCGTAAGCCAGATCCCGGCTCTCCTCACATCCACGGCGGCCGGTATCATCGTTACCAGGGCAGCCAGCGAGTCGAACCTCGGAAGCGATGTGGTGGCTCAGCTTTTTACCCAGCCCAGGGCCATGATGCTCGCCTCTGTAGTCATCTTTGCCATCGGTATGGTCCCCGGAATCCCGCTGATGCCTTTCTTGATTCTTTCAACCTTTTCAGCGGGTACGGGCTACTTTATAAACAAAGCCAAGAAAGACGAGGTGGTCAACTTGCCTGATGTGATCCCGGAAGAAAAGGAGAAGAACGAGTTCATTCAGCCTCTTGAGATATTGGAGGTGGAGATCGGGTACGGTTTGATTCCTATGGTCGATTCCGAGCAGGGAGGCGAACTTCTCGACAAGATAAGGGCCATACGGAAGCAGATGGGCATTGAGCTGGGGATAGTCGTACCACCCATGAAGCTTCGCGACAATCTTCAACTGAAGCCGGGAGAATATCTCATACTGCTTAAGGGTATCGAAGTGGGGAGGGGAGATCTCATGCTGGGCCATGTCCTCGCCATGGGAGCTGATGAGGAGAGAAAGATTGTTGACGGCATCCCCACAAAGGAGCCTGTCTTCAATCTTGACGCATACTGGGTAAAAGACAGGGACAAACATGTAGCCGAAGGTTTTACCGTGGTCGACCATCCGACAATAGTTGCCACGCACTTGACAGAGATTGTGCGCAATAACGCCCATGAGCTCATGACGAGGCAGGAGACTCAGAAACTGATCGACACGGTTTCGTCAACACATCAGAAGGTTATTGAGGAGATCACTCAGAACCAGATCAACGTGGGTGTGATACAAAAGGTCCTTCAAAACCTCCTCCGGGAGCAGGTCTCCATACGAGATCTCGTGACCATACTCGAGGCCATTGCCGACGCGGCCTCGGGTTCCAGAGATCATGACGTGATCACCGAATTCGTCAGGCAGCGCATGGCCAGGAACATTTTGAAACCATACCTCGTGGATGGTGTGCTTCATATCCTGATCATGGAAAAGACCCTCGAAGAGAAGATTATAAACAGCCTGCAGACTTCAGACCAGGGAACATTTCTTGCATTCGACCTCTCATTCAGCCAGCGCCTCGTAGACCGGATAGGAACTGAGGCAAAGAGGACAATGATCCAGAACGTTCATCCCGTCATTTTGGTGCACCCCGCAGTGAGGGGTAAGCTGAGAAGGTTCCTGGAACGGTACATTCCGGGCCTTACCATTATTTCTCACAATGAGATACCTCCACAGATCAAAATTCAGTCGGTAGGGGTCATAAAGATAAATGAGGGTTAAGACATACGTCTTCGAAGAGATAAAGACAGGCATGGAGAGGATCAGGGAAGAGTTCGGCCCTGACACCATTATTGTGGACATAAAGAACCATGGCACGAACGGTCAGCACAGAGGATGTGAAATTTCCGTTGCCGTAGACGGTGACCCTGAACTCGACGGAGAGGGGCTCGGTGAACTCCGCAAGAAGACTGAAGAGGTGTGGAATCATGCCTCAAAGCTTCTCACCGAGAGGATTACCTCCGTGGAATCTGAACTGGTCCGTGACAGACTCATGATGTACCCCCTGCCACTGCGGGTTCTCTACGAGAGGATGACGAAGAACGGGTTCGCTTCTCAGCTTGCCCTTGCAGTTGTTTCCGAGGTCTTTGGCGAGATAGGCGCTCTTGCCGGCGACAGCACCAAGGCAGGGTTTTTCCTCAAGTCGGCCATCGCCAGACGTCTCCGGACGGAAGACATAAGGAAATCGGAAGGACCCATTCTCCTTCTCGGACCCACTGGGGCCGGCAAGACACAGACGGCAAAGAAACTGGCCAGACTGTTGAAACGGGGGGATCGTCAGGTCTCGCTCATCGCCTGTGAACCCTTCAAGAAAGGTGGTTTTGACGAGTTGATGATATTTTCGGAAAACACGGGCATACCCTTCTCATTCACCACCAATGAGGATGATCTCTACTTCATCATGGAGAAGGACAGGACGAGAAAAGTCATCGACCTTACGGGCCAGCTTTCAATCCAGAAGAGGATCAGCGAAAGGCTTGCAGATGCGGGAAGGCTTATTGTTATGCCGGCGGGGGCGAGGGACGAAAAGGTGCGGAACTACTGCAGGGAATTCGGAGGCACGGGGAAGGCAGGGCTCGCTTATACAAAGATTGATGAAGAGGAGACGCTGGGCCATCTTTGCGACAACCTTATCCAGCTGGGACAGTCGCTTTCACTCCTTACATCGGGTATGGCGGTTGAAGACGTGATTATGCCGGATCAGGATACGTTCTACAAAATACTACTAGAGGGCAATATATGGAAAAGAGACGGCAGCGCACTATAACGGTGACAAGTGGCAAAGGGGGTGTGGGTAAATCGTCAATTGTCTCCAACCTGGCCTACATGCTTGGGATCAGGAGTGAATCGACATTCGTGCTGGATGCCGACCTTTCCTTGGGCAACATAGATATCATGTTTGGTCTGCTTCCCAAATTCAACATAAAGGATCTTATGGAGGGAAGGAAACAAATCGGGGAGATCGTGATGGAGGGACCTGGCGGTATTCGGATCATTCCTGCCACCTCGGGAGTAGCGGAACTTTCAACGCTCAGCATCGATGAAAGGAACATCCTCCTTTCATCTTTCAAGGAACTTCCTGAGTACGACTTCCTCATCGTCGATACCTCTGCGGGCATCTCATCGAACGTGGTCTATTTCAACTCCATCAGCGAAGACATCTTTGTGATAGTAACGCCTGACCCCGCGAGCATCACCGATTCCTACGCCGTGATCAAGGTGCTTCGAAAGACGACGGGACGAAAAGATTTCCACATCATCCTTAACATGGTCAGAGACGAGGCGGAGGCTCTGGACATGTTCAGGAAGATAGTCTCGGTGACTGACAAATTCCTCGATGTCTACCTCGACTTCTTCGGCTATGTCCCTAAAGACGATAATGTAGCCCTGGCCACGAGAAAGCAGAAACTGTGGGCAGAGCACTTTCCTGAGAGCCAGGCTGCACGGGCCCTCACCAAAATCTGTGACAGGTTGGTATCCTGATTTATGTGGAAAAAAGCCTATGCCAGGTCAAAAGAGGATGAACGGGAAAAAACAATAGAAGAGTTTATACCGGTCATCAAACACCTCGCCTATAAGGTAGGACGGGGGTGCGAAGACGATGCCCTTATTGAGGACCTTATCTCTGCAGGTATCATGGGGCTCCTTGAGGCGATGGAGAAGTTTGACTCCCAAAGGGGAATCAAACTGAACACTTTTGCCTATCTCAGGATAAGAGGGGCAATGATCGACGAACTGAGATCCAAGGATTGGTTTCCAAGAAGCGCCAGATCTAAAGCCAAGAAGATCGATGAGGTTATCAGAAACCTTGAAGCTAAACTGGGCCGGTATCCCAGGGAAGAGGAGGTCGCCAAGGCTCTCGGCATGGATGTTGAGAGTTACCTGGGCATGCTGAAGGACTACGGCAACCTTTCCGTGATCAGTATAGAAGACCTGGCTGAGGTTTCAGGTGACGACAGGGAAAAGATCATACAATATGCCGTTGAAGAGAGCGATGATCCGGAGGAGTTCGCCCAGCTCCATGAAATGGAAGAGCTTCTGGAAAAAGAGATGGGTAGGCTTCCGGAAAAACAACGAATGGTCCTTTCCCTTTATTACAGGGAAGATATGAACATGAAGGAGATCGCCAAGACGTTAGGCATCACGGAAGCACGGGTCTGCCAGATCCACTCGCAATCTATCCTAAATCTGAGAAGTGCGGTGCAGAAACAGGTCAGGGGCTAGAATCCGGTTTTGATGCTCTTTCCGCCCGGAGATTGGCTCCTAAAGTTCATCCCCCTTTGTTCGATAATAAATTAGGGACCATTCATGGACAAGGACTATATTCATCGAAGACTGAGCGGAATAACCATGCTGCCCACCTTTCCCGGCATTGTGAGTCAGGTTCTGGGCATCATTGAGGACCCTATGAGCTCAGCCTCTGACCTCGCCAGGCACATGGACCCTTCGATGGTGGGGGAAGTTCTGAGAATAGCCAATACCGCCTACTTCGGAACAAGAAATTTCCGGAACATATCAACGGTGGAGCATGCCATAGCGGTCATCGGTTTCGAACATCTCTCATATACACTGCTGCAGATGCCTTTTCTCACCATGGTGAACGGCGGTGACACCGGATTTGACAGGCAGGAGTTCATAAGACATTCCATATTGTGCGGTGTTGCCTCAAAGGCCTTGAGTTTGGCAATGGGGTCAGCCGACCCTGGGCAGGTGTATCTGAGCGGCATCATGCACGATGTGGGTATTATAGTCATATACCGTTACTTTAAGAACGAGTGGCAGCAGATACTTGACGTGATTAACGAAGAGGGTGTATCAAGGCTGGATGCGGAGCTGGCGGTTCTAGGTGTTGATCATGGATACATCGGCGCCAATCTGCTTGAACTCTGGAATATTCCCAAGGCCATTACAGAGGGCGTCATGTTTCACCACCACCCCGAAATGGCAAAAGAATATGCACAGAACGTCAACGTCGTCATTCTGGGTAACACCTTTTCGAAGTCGGTACAACTCGCATCCGATCTTGATGAATTTGACGATTTCATGAAGAAGCACAGACATGTCCTGGAAGGGCTTTCCGTCTTCAGGGACGGTGTTTCCCCCAGTGAAGAAGTTCTATTCATGGAACGGATATACACCATGCTCAGGGAAGTAAGGGGATACGTTGAGAACGTCGTGGAGGGGAAGAATGATTAAGGTTCTCGTTGTTGATGATTCCGCCTTCATGAGGAATACCATATCGAGAATGGTCGAAAAAGATC
>CAYOYU010000196.1:5981-9524 GCA_964408265.1 uncultured Syntrophorhabdaceae bacterium | reverse complement strand
CCGGCCCCGTCTGCGGCAGGGGGTTCAGCGGGAGTACCAACATCGGAAAGGGGTGTTCCATGGGCCATGGCGCTGTCGTAAGGCCGATCCTGTTTTGCATAGCGCAATGGAATCGGTTCACCAAAACCTGTTCCGGAGCATATTCAACGGCTACGCTTCTTAAGGATCAGGACGTGATGGCAAAAAAACACCCCGGCGCGTTATGCGCCGGGGTTCGTCAGTGGCTTCGCTACAGAGCGGTAATTGGTATCTTCTTCGGCTCTTCGATAGCCTTCTTGTTCTTGGGAAGGGTTACCGTGAGCACGCCATTCTTATATGCCGACTTAATATTCTCGGCATCCACCGTGTCCGGTAGTGACACGCTGCGGTAGAAGCACCCGAACGACCGCTCCACATACCGATAGTCGCCCTCGGTCTCTTCCTTTTCGGCCTTCTTCTCACCGCTGATGGTGAGCAGACCGTCTTTTACGGAGACGTCAATATCGTCCTTGTCTAATCCGGCCAGTTCAGCAACGACCTTGAAATCCTTTTTCGTCTCCTTTATATCAATCTGCGGATTGAATCCGGCTCGCCTTTCCGACGCTGCGTCAGCGACCGCGAAAGCTCCGAAGGCCTTGTCGAACAAATCATCAAATCCTCTCTCGAAAGTTGAGAAAATGTCATTTTCCCGACGAAGGAGAGAAGGCTCATGTACATGTCTAAGTGAGAGGGTCATAGTACACCTCCTGTCGTCCATTATGTCAGGTTCTTACACCCGGCACTCTTCTCCAACCCTGAGTCTGTCGGAGGCGGATCTAAGAAATATCCTTAAATCCTATACTAATATAATAGGGATAGTAGGATTTGTCAAGGGGGGGGTACAACGGGCTCCCGCCCCCTTGCGATGCCATGGAAAAAGGGCAATGCCCGCATCGACCCGCTGTTTCCCGGAAAGGATCCGGCCCTTTTTTCCGGTGCCCATGTAACTTCGAGCCGGGGGCCAGATCAGCCTGGCACATTCACCCCACAGGGCAGCACCTGCTTGTGAACGCGGGCATCGGCCGGACCGGGGAACGGGGAGGCTCCATAGAGGAAATCAGGGCGGGTGATATGATCTGGTGCCCGCCGGCTGTTGAGACCCGGCGAACCCTGCATTCCCCTGGGATCAATAGCCCCCTAACACCTGTATCCGCAGAAGATTAGCGCGACAAATAGTTTGTTTTGTGGTATATCGTCCCAAACGGCAAAGTTCTCGGTAATGAGCTGACTCGGCAGAGCCGGAATACTATGAAGGAGGGAATCATGGGAAATGCATGGGGAGTGATCACAAAGGAAATGAAGAGAATAATCGCCCTTAGTCCTGTCCTGGTGGCTGTATTGGTATTTGCCCTCCTTGGAGTTCAGCAGGCTTCTGCACTCGAATTTGAGACTAGAATCACCAATCAGTCAGGTTCTGCGGCAACCGTCGATGTGTATACAAAAGGGTCTACCGGTGCTGCAGCAAAATACAGTTCTCTTACGATTCCGAACAACACCACGTCAGACCCAGTAACATTTCTCGGCCTGACCGGCCTCTGTCTGTCCTATCTGGTGGGGCAGGTGGGGAATAGCAGTGTCTCGCAAATGCCCTGTACAGGCAGCGAAGGCGCCTCTACTACAGAGCGATGCTGCGCAAACCTGAACTTCAGGATTTACAAGCGGAACGACGGCACGTATCATTTCCAAAGACTTCAATAGACAGTCCGGGGGCAGTCCGACCCGGGACATCAGACACCGCCCCATGACCCTTCCTGTAGACACTCTCGATACCTTACCCTAAGATTTTGCAGCTTGAAGCGAGTAGGCGGTTTGAATTCATAGCGTACAGGCGCTGCAGAACGACGGTTGACTTGTGCGCTGGCGGTTATTAGGTTCGACGTATGGACCGGACAAGGCAAAAGAGGAAATGGGAAACGAATCAAATAGGAGGACAAAATGAATTACGCAATAAGGCAGTTAACTCTGGGTTTAATGATTCTGGCTCTCGTGGTACCCGCTTTTGCGTACACCATCGATCAGGCGACGAATGGATAGGAACTCTATGTTAAACACTGTGCCGTCTGCCACTGCGCTGGCGGTTAGTGCGGAACTGTTCCACCTCAATTCGGCAAACTGGCGTGCATGAAGGTTCCACGACTGGTTGGCCCCGGATTTTTGCCGGGAATGAAGGATGTGGGTCAGGTCTACGATTTTGCCCGCAAGAACATGCCGGGGGAGAAGCCCGGCAGTTTGAAGAGCAGCGAATATCTTGCCATTGTCTCCTTTGCCCTCCAGGCCAACGGCGTGAAACCTGATGACAAGCCCCTTACTCCGGCTTCAGGGAAAGAGATAAAGCTTCCCGGCGGCAAATAGAATTGGAAGAAAAAGGGGACAGGCTACTTTCTTCATCTCCTGTCCCCTTTTTCTTCGTCTGTTTCTAAAGTCAAAGCAACCCTTAACGTCGGGGGGCGGTAAAGGGCGCGTTTAGACTCCTATCTGTGCTGACGGCCACACTATGCTCTCGGATACCGGCCTCCCAGGCGAATCCCAAGGGCTTTACCTCGCGAGAGACAAGCAGTGACCCTAATGGGTTTGCGGGCATTCTTACTCAGCTATGGGTAACGCAAAATTTCATTGACATTAGACCGCCATAGTTCCAGACTGAAAAAAGAGCGTTTCATCAAGGCATGGTGAGGACGAAAGGTGCATTCAGCGCTCTCGTCCCTGGTAAAACTGGCATACCCCTTTTGGCTTCAGGAATTATGAGAACGGACGATATGCCCCGGCGGAGAGGCCGTAGGGTTTTTTGCGTTTGCCATTAGGCCGGAAATTGCTCAGCCGGCCGAGAAGGAGGTATCTGTGAAACGGAACTGCTGGTCTGTCCTTTTTGTCGCGGCCGCAACAGTCATGGTTTTTCTTGCAGTCCATGTCCCTTCTGCTTCCGCGGGCGCTCTGGATAAGTGGAATTGGAGAAACCCGCTGCCCCAGGGAAACGGCTTGAGGGCCGTGCAGTACGGAGGCGGCGTCTATGTCGCCGTAGGAGACTATGGCACGATAATGAAATCGTCTGACGGTATAACATGGGCTGACAGGTTTTCACAAAGACAAAGGGCCTACTGCTTCTATGGCCTCAGTTATGGAAACGGGCTCTTTGTGGCAATAGGGCTGGGCGGCGTGATCTATACTTCCCCGGACGGTGATGTATGGACAGAGAGGAGTATGGGAAATCCACACACGTTCTATGCAATAGCCTATGGAAATGAAACTTTCGTGGCTGTTGGCGAAGTCGGGGCAGTTGCGACTTCACCGGATGGTATCAATTGGACAGAACGCGCTATAGAGAACAGCGCCAACCTGGAAGGTATAGCGTATGGTAACGGGACCTTCGTGGCTGTAGAAGAAACGGGGAGCATTTTGACGTCCGCTGACAATGGTGAAACATGGACAGCAAGGACTTCCGGTAGTCCAGGCCATCTCACGGCAGCGGCTTATGGAAGCGGCACTTTCGTTGCAGCCGGCTATTCTAGCGTACTCTTTTCTACCGAC